>JAIBDO010000244.1 GCA_024686195.1 Gammaproteobacteria bacterium
CAGGCGGCCGCACAGCCGATGCTGCCGAGCGTCAAAGTAGTGAGCCAGCCACGTCGATAATGATCCATATTCATCGCTTCACCGAGGCGCTGCATGACTTCAACGCCGACGATATAGGCATCGAGTAAATCAAACCCACTACTCGAGCGCTCGGCAGCCAGCGCCAGCAGCGCCGGAAAAATCACCGCGCTGGGATGTGCATTGGTCGGTGCATCGAAGTCATCGTAATCGAGGGCATGCGCGGCGGCACCATTAACCAGGGCGGCAAACGGAGGACTCAAGTTCACCGATTGCCCGATAATCACCGATTTTCCCTGGCCCCAGTGCCGAACCGCCGCCAGCGCATTGCGCGCCACCGGTTGTGCAGACCCGGCAAACATACAGGCCAGAGTGTCGATAAAAGCCTCTCGTGACCTCGCGATGGCCTCGCTGCCATGCTCACGCGGCGCTTCGCTAATCAAATTGGCAAACTGGTTAATCGCGGTCAACGGAAACAGACTCCAGGGGCACTACCGGGTTCGAAGCTGAACGCTAACCTGTATTGTGAAGCGGAGCAAACACTTAAAACCGATCACCCGAGGATCGCCCAGGGATCGACCGGAGACAGCTAACAACGGCCACTGACCGGGTTCGGCTATGGCGATCAGGCAGGACCAGCCACAAGTGTTTCCCATTTGTATAAAACTGAATAGAATCCCACTCTTTCAAACACTCCCAGGGTTGCCGCCATGGAAGCATCCAATTACGCCAGCTCGCATCGAGTCATCCGCGCCAGCGCCAAACGCTTCACGCCTTCACCCTATATCGACATGTATGCGCATGACGACGTGGTTTTCGGCATTTACTGCAACCGCCTGTATCCGCTTTCGGTCGGCGATGACCCCATCGAGCATTACTGGAAGCTGCGCCGTCAGGTCATGCTGTACGACGTACCCGAAATGCCTCTGGACATAAAGGGCCCTGATGCGGTGACGCTTTTGGAGCGGGTTTTCACTCGGCGCATCAGTAGCCTTGGAATCTGGCGAGCCCGCTATGCGATTGCCTGCACACCACAGGGCGGGGTCATCATGGATGGCGTGCTGATTCGACTCGCTGAGGACCATTTCTGGTACGTACAGGCAAACGGTGAATTTGAATCCTGGTTGCTGGCCTATGCCGATGGTCTCGAGGTCAGCGTCAGCGATCCACAATCGCACGTGTTGCAGGTGCAGGGCCCGCAGGCATTGAGCGTTTTACACAATGCCACCAACGGCCAGGTGCCGGATAACTTCGGCTATTTTCATGCCGGACGTTTTGATTTCGGTGAACAATCACTACTGGTAAGCCGCACCGGGTGGACCGGGGAAATGGGCTTTGAAATCTATAGCGAGGGTGAGAATTTTGACCCCAGGGCATTATGGGATCACCTGATGTTGCATGGTGAACCCTACGGCATGCAATTCAGCAGTGCGGAGTCGATGGGGATTCGTCGTCTCGAGGGTGGCATCCTCGACTACGGCACTGACATCGACCGCTCCATGAATCCTTACGAAGCGGGCATCGGTGCTTTTGTCGAACTCGACAAGCCTGGTTTCGTCGGCCGTGATGCGCTGCTGAGCGCCAACCAGGACTGCCTGTTATTCGGACTGACCTGCGCCGGAACGGTACCTGCCTCGGGCCTCGAAGTGCTGGATGGAGGAAAAGTTGTCGGTCGCATGACCGCCGGTGCCTGGACGCCCTATCTGGAAACGGGAATCGGCTTCGTGCGCTTCGAGCACGCTGGTGACTGGTTAGGCAAGCATTTAACGGTGCGCGCACAGGACCGCAGCCGGCATAGTTGTGAGATCGTCAGCCTGCCTTTCTACGATTCAGAGAAAAGGATACCGCGCGGCCTGGCACAGCCGGGAGAATGGATGACCCCGCCCTCTGCCGAGTAAGCCTTGTCAGTCGCAATCCCCATACTCGGCGCGCAAACGCTTTTTATCCATTTTGCCAACACTGGTTTTGGGTAGTGCCTCGAGCAACTCGATGCGCTCCGGCATCGCCCACTTCGGAAACTGACCGGCTTCCACACCAGACTGAATAGCGGCCTCGATCTCAGCGCAGACTGTTTCGCTTGTGGCACCGGGACTGCCGACCACCGCCAGCATCGGGCGTTCTCCCCAGCGCTCGCTGAGTATGCCGAAGGCAGCCACTTCATTTACGCTGTCGCAGCTGGAAGCGACATCTTCCAGCGCCAACGAAGAGATCCACTCGCCACCTGACTTGATGACATCTTTCATGCGGTCGGTAATTTGCAGCGAGCCTTCCGTGTCGAAATAGCCGACGTCACCGGTATGCAGGTATCCACCCCGCCACAGTTCCTCCGAACCCTGCGGATTGCCGGCATAACCCTGGGTTAACCACGGGGCGCGCACCACCACCTCGCCGGTTACCTCCCCTCCACGGGGAATATCCTTCATCTCGGCATCGACCACACGCATGTCAACCATCAATGTTGGTCTGCCGGTCTTGCAGCGATCTGCCAGATCCGCCTGCGGATCAACTTGGTAAACTCCGCTCATGTCAGCAATCGAGATAAGAGGACAGGTTTCGGACAAGCCGTAACCTGCAAACAGGTTAATGCCGCGCTGGGTAGCAGCCTGCGCCAGTCCCTGCGGCATGGCCGCGCCACCGATGATAACTTTCCAGTCGGAGAGATCGGCTTCCTCGATTTCGGGTGCGGACAGCAACATCTGCAAAATAGTAGGGACACAGTGGGAGAAACTTACCTTCTCCATTGCAATCAATTTCAGCAGTAATGCCGGATCATAACGACCCGGATAAACCTGTTTCATCCCGAGCAAGGTGGCCGCGTAGGGGAACCCCCAGGCGTGCACATGGAACATGGGTGTAATCGGCATGTAGACGTCACCACGATGTATACGGCTGCTGCTGTCAGTAGCAGCAAGACTGCCGATCAATCCCATGGTGTGCAGCACCAGCTGTCGATGTGTGTAGAACACCGCCTTCGGATCACCGGTGGTGCCGGTGGTGTAAAAGGTCGTGGCCACGGTATTTTCATCGAAATCCCGAAACGGGTAATCGGCGTCAGCCTGTTGCAGCAATGCTTCGTACTCAAATTCACAGAAATCAGGCTGCGGCGCGAGCTCATCATCGCGCAGGAATATAAATTGTGGGTTGGTTTCAATGCGATCACGAATCTGCTCGATGATGGGAACGAAATCAGCGTGCAGCAGGATGAAGTCGTCTTCGGCGTGATTGATGGTAAACAGTATCTGTTCTGCCGAAAGGCGAACATTGATCGTATGCAATACGGCGGCCATCATCGGCACTGCGAAAAAACATTCCAGGTAGCGATGGTTATCCCAGTCCATTACGGCAACGGTATTACCCGGCTTGACGCCGATCGACTCGAGCCCGGCGGCCAGTCGTCCGATGCGTTCACGCAGCTCCCGATAACTGAAACGCCGATTGAGGCCACTGACAATTTGCTGGTCCTGGTAACAGGACATCGGCGAATGCCAGAGCTGCTTGATCAACAGTGGATAAGAATAGGCGGAGGGTGCATGGGTCTGTTGCATGGCTGTCTACTCTGAAGCGGAAGCGTTGACCCGCAATCTTAGCAAACTGCTATCACTGGCGTCATCATCGAAAACTCGCGTTACGATCGCCGGCTTTGTGCCGACAGGTATTGCCGGGATCAGCCGTTGGTCAAACAGAGAACGCCCTGAAAAAAATATCAATGACCAGGTGCCTCGACTAAGCACCACTATCAAATCTATCAATCGACAGATACGGCTCGACCCTTCGACCAGTGGCGCAAGGCGTCGATCTTTTCGGCCATCAGAATCGACAGCGGCCTGGTGTTGCCGATCTCATCTTCGAGCAGCCCGGTGTTCAGCGGTTCTTCGGCCGCGTGTGCGGTATAGATAGCAGACACCACCAGTTGCTCGATCTCGGCACCGGAAAAGCCATCGGTCAATTCCGTCAATCGCTGCAGATCAAGCCCCGCGATATCGAGGTCGCGCTTGTCTGCGTGAATCCTGAAGATTTCGCGACGCACTTCGGCACTCGGTAGATCGACAAAAAACACTTCATCCAGACGGCCCTTACGAATCAATTCCGGCGGCAGACGCTGGATGTCATTTGAAGTAGCAACGATGAACACCGGTGCATCGTTCTCTGCCATCCAGGTGAGCATAGTGCCGAGAATACGCTGCGAGGTACCATCGTCATGATCGCTGACCGATATTCCCTTTTCTATCTCATCGATCCACAGCACACAGGGCGCCATGATCTCAGCTGTTTTCAGCGCTTCGCGCAGATTACTTTCGGTCTCGCCTACATACTTGTTATAAAGGCTGCCGAAATCCATTCGCAACAGGGGCACGTTCCAGATACCGGCGACGGCCTTGGCCGCGACGCTCTTGCCGCAACCCTGCACGCCGAGTAACAAGATACC
>JAIBDO010000086.1 GCA_024686195.1 Gammaproteobacteria bacterium
ACAAGCCGCTGAAGGGAATTGCGGTCTTGAGTAATTCGCGCGGCAGTTTCTCGTCAAAATCAGGCCAGTCGCAACAAACCGCCATCGCCGTCAGATGACCACCGGCTGAATGGCCCGACAAATTGATGCGTTCGCGGTTGACACCAAGTTGACCGGCGTTGTGGTAGAGCCAGCCGATAGCCTGGCGGACCTTGCTGACCAGATCGGTCATCGACACCTGTGGGCACAGCGGATAGCCGATAATGGCGACGTCTACACCCGCATTGAGGAAAGGCGCTGCAATAAAGCTGTACAGGGATTTGTCACCGCGTTGCCAGTAACCGCCGTGCAGGTAAACGTAGAGCGGCGCGTCGCTTGCACCGCACCGAAAGACGTCGATTTGCTCCCGGTCACCCTCTCCATAAGCGCAGTCCAGGCTGGCATCTACCTGCGCACGCAATGCCGCACTCGAAGCAGACCAACGCTGCATCACGTCGTCAAGCCCACCGCGGACGGCGGCTATGTTGTAGTTGGCTTCCAGATTGGAGTCGACGGCGGGCATTGTTGTTTTGCTGTGTCAGATAATGAGATCAAGGTATCAGATAATGGAATCAAGGGACACACTGAGGTTCCGTTAGCTAATCCAGTAACAATGGTCGGATTTCGGCAGTTTCCATGTGCCGTTGGCGCCGATGTTTCGAAGCTTCCTGTTTTGCAAAGGCAGTTTGTAGTATTTGCAACGCATCGCCATGCGACACCAGCAAAACTGCCGCCTCCGAGTATCTGGATTCATAATCTGAAACCAGTTCGCTCACCCTTGCCATCACTTGATTCGGCGATTCAACGGCGCGAAGTTGATTGTTCGCATTGATTTCATCCTCCTGCCAAACCTCTGCATAGGCACTGTCCGGACCCAGTTCAAGTTCACCAAAATCACGCTCGCGTAAGCGCTGATCGAAACTCAAAGGGGAGTGGGAATCGAGCTGACGATGGATGATTTCAGCTGTTTCCCTGGCGCGCCTGAAATCGGAACTGACGATGAGGGTAGCGGCATCCAGCTGGCGATCCGTACCCACAGACTCGATCACCTGCAACTGCCCTGTCTCGCTCAAGCCATACTCCGGTACGCCGTTTTGTGGATGGCTAACGATAATCCCCTGCTGATTAGCCAGACTATTGCCATGACGAAGCGCGAAGTATCTATTGTTCAGGCGTTGGCAACGAAGCAGGTGGTTCAATGTGGCATTCCAGGTTGTTTAAAAAGAAGAGGTCTCGTCACTGGAAGCGGAAATCAACGCCGTTGCTTGAGTGGCAAAGTGTGTATGGACGTTGTGAGAACATTGAGGGTTGAAAAATTATTGGCGGTAATTCTACTGGTAATTAAATAATCGCGTGTCGCACTTTTGCAGAAACCCATTCGCTGGCGATAACCGTCACCAAAATAACCAGCAGAATCAGAGAGACCTGGGTCCAGGTCACGGTGTCGATCGATGAGCTGAGTTGCAATCCTATTCCGCCCGCGCCGACCAGGCCTAAAATGGCTGATTCGCGGATATTGATGTCCCAGCGAAAAACAGAGATGCCAGCAAAGGCGGGCAGAATTTGCGGAACAATTCCATAGTTCAGAACTTGCGCACCGCTGGCGCCCGTGGCCGTTACCGCTTCGACCTGTGCCTCGTCGATTTCTTCAATTGCTTCATAAAGCAGCTTCGCACAAAAGCCTATCGACCTGAAACCAATGGCCAGCACGCCGGCGAATACGCCCGGCCCGAGAATGGTAACCAGCATCAATGCCCACAACAGGGAATTGATCGAACGCGATGCGACGATGATGAAGAGCGCAATCGGGCGGGCAAACGCAGTAGACGGAGTCGTGTTACGCGCAGCGAGGAAAGCGATGGGAAAAGCAAAAACAACGGCCATCAGGGTGCCCAATGTGGCAATAGTGATGGTGTCCCATATTGGTCGCCACAGGTTACTCATGTAACTCCATTTCGGTGGGACCATGCGCTCCATCATATCGACAGCCTGACGCGGGGCATCGGTTACGAACATCCAGATGGTGTTTTCCGAGACCAGTTGCCAGCAGTAGACAAAAATTGCCACAGCAACGAACTGTCCGGACCAGATCATCAGTGATCGATTGCGGCTCCGGCGTTGCCAGATTTTTATATCACCCTGTTGTTGAATGGGCATTACTGGATCCACTTCCTGATATAGCCAGACGAATACTCGACCGCCATGACAATACCGATGATGATCAGCAAGATGGCGGCTGATGTACTAAATTCGTAGCGATCAAAACTCGTTAACAGGGTCGCCCCGATACCACCCGCACCGACAATGCCGAGCACCGCCGATTCTCTGAAATTGATGTCGAAGCGGTACATGGCCAGTCCGATCATGCGCGGCATGACTTGCGGTTGAACTGCATAATTAAGCCACTGGAACCACGATGCCCCCGTCGCTTTTACGGATTCCGCCTGTACCGGGTCCATGTCCTCAATGTCTTCAGCGAGTAGCTTGCCATAAAATCCTATACTGCCAATGGACAATGCAATGATGCCGGCGAACGGACCAAAACCGAACAGCTTGACCGCAAACAACGCGATTATAATTTCCGGAAATGTCCGTGACAGGGCAAGAATTCCCCGTGAAACCAGGTAGACATAGCGCGGTGACAAGTTGCGTGCGGCGCCCAATCCGACCGGAATGGATAACAGGATGCCGATAACCGTCGAGACCACGGTCATCCACAGGCTTTCAACGATGCCATCCCAGATTGCAGAGGACTTGCTGGTAAAATCGGGTGGGAAAAAGGAGGAGAGAAATCGCTCCGCGCGCGGCAAGCCAGCGGCAACTCGCTCCCAGTTAACTTCCATGGTACCGATTGAAACCACCAGAAAAAGAACGCCACCGGTAATCAATCCCCAGCGCAGTAATGAGCTTTCGATAAAGGGTGGCCGTTGCCAGCGACGCTGGCTAGCCTGGTTCAAGAGGCTGCATCCGGTTTGGGGAGGACTTTTTCGGCGGCGGCGATAACGTCGGCCTCGTCTTCATCGAGGTCCTTGGTCGCTTCGATGGTCGCTTCCCAATCCTCTTCACCATAAATGGTCGTCAGGACGTCGGCGGTAAGATCGCCCGGAGGACCATCGTAGACGACTTCACCCAACTGCAGGCCGACGATTCGTTTGGCGAACATTTGCGCCAGCAAAACATCGTGAATGTTGATGATCGCCGATAATTTACGTTCCTGGCACAGCTCACAAATCAGGCGCATGATCTGACGCGAGGTTTTGGGGTCAAGCGAAGCGGTCGGTTCATCAATCAGCAACAATTCAGGGTCCTGGATCAGGGCCCGGCAAATACCCACCCGTTGACGTTGGCCGCCAGATAATTCATCGGCCCGTTTGTCCGCCATGTGGTCAAGGCCGACGCGTTCCAGTAACCGGAAGGCTTCGTCGATATCACTTTGTGGGAATTTTCGAAAGTAACTGCGCCAGAAGGATACGTAACCAAGACGCCCCGAGAGGACGTTTTCCATCACGCTCAGCCGTTCGACCAGGGCGTACTCCTGAAATATCATCCCCATGCGACGGCGTGCTTTCCTGAGCTGATTTTGACCCAGGCTGGATACTTCCACGTCGTTTAAATGAACGCTGCCGGAGGTTGGTTCAACCAGGCGGTTGACACAACGTATCAGGGTTGACTTGCCCGCGCCCGACGGCCCAATCAGGGCCATGACCTGACTATCCGGCACCTCAAGATTGATATCTTTAAGGGCAATGTCGCCGGTTTTATACTGTTTGGTCAGGTTTTGTAGGCGCAGCATGGCTTAATCAACCAGTGTATTTTAAGTGAAAAACTAGCGCGCGGGATCGAGCCAGAAACTGAGGTGCGACCCCGCGCGGAATAGTCTTATTTGCAGGTGTATTCGATGCCGTTGGCCGAATCGATCTTGCGGATGACGTCCCAGTCAAACTTGTGAGCGATCGAAATGAATTTACCTTCGCCCGATTTCTCGAACTCTTTCTTCAGAGCCGAGCCTTCCCAATCGAAGGTGAAGAAAGCCTGGCGAACTTTCGCCGATAGTGTCGGATCAAGATTGTGGGCATGTCCGAAACCAGTCGTTGGGAAAGTTTGTGATTTGTAGATGGTACGGATTTTACTCGGATCGACAGCCTCGCGATCGACCATTCGACGCATAACCGAGTTGGCTACAGGCGCGACTTCGTAGTCATTATTGGCAATGCCGAGAACCGAGTTGTCGTGTTTACCGGAGAAATTGGTTTTGAAATCGACATCCTTGACCAGCCCAAATTCGGATTTCAATAATGCCGAAGGAGCCTTGTTACCCGAGTTCGAGGTTGGAGAGGTGAACGTCAGTGTACGACCCCTGATATCGGCGGGCGACTTAATGTCGCTGTCGACCGGTACAATGATTTCCATTTCGTAGCCAAACGAGCCATTGGACGACGCCATCATCGCAAACGGAACGAAGCCGGCGCAGCTTACCGCAATTGGGTTAGAGCCAGTGTTGAAGCCCGCTACATGCAGGCGGCCCGAACGCATGGCCTCCAATTGAGCCGCATTGGACTGAACCGAGAAGAAGATGACTTTCTTACCCGTGACTTTCGACATGTGATCGATAAAACCAGCCCAGACGGATTTGTAAACAGCCGGATCTTCAACGGGTGTATAGGCAAAAATAAGTGAATCAGGGTCGACCCAATCGGCCGGATCGGTCGGCAAGTCTGCGGTTAAATCGCCATCTCGGTCACAAAACTGCTTGTCCAGGGTGCCGCGTGGGCAATCCGCCGCAAAGGCAGCGTTGCTCAGGCCGAAAATAAACAGCAGTGCAAACAATTTCACGCAAGTCGTAAAAGATTTAATCATGATATTTCCTTTAGTTCTGGTGGAATCGACGGCTATTATTAGATTTTTTGCAGTGCATTGTGCCATCGAAGTGGCTCGATTATGACCTGCCGACCAGATTGATGCAACTGATGTCCGCAGCCATTGAGGGTGGCAGATAACTCGGTGTAGAAGACGGAATTTAATGATTTAAATAGCAGGCAAGCCTTGTTTCGATCAGAAATAGGAGCCGAGAAATAAGGGGCAGGACATGTTTTGCCCGGCGAAATAGCGAGAGGGCCTGGCTGGTTGTGAAGCCAAATGCGGACCCGAGCCAAAAAAACGTGGTCTGTCCCTGATTAAAAGAAGGCTTTGCCGATGGCAGGTTCGATGTCTACACGCCATCGAGGATGGTCAGGGTGCAGCGTGCATTGTTGCGGCGGATTGGTTTTACCGGTGCATATTCTTCCGAGTCGACAAAGGCGCGTGCCGATTGCATATCCGGAAATTCGATGATGACCATGCGCGTCGGCGTCCACAAATCGGTCTCGACGACGTCCATACTGCCGCCACGTACGCGATACACACCGCCGTACTGTTCGGCGATGGGTTTGGCCAGGGCTTTGTATTTTTCATACTCATCGGCATTTTCAATCAGGGTATCAACGATCAGATAGGCGGGCATAATTCGTTCCTGTAACAGCGATTGGGTGTTGGATATTATGGGCAGGAATATTCGTATTTAACGTATTCCCTTCCTTTTTTCTGGTGCTTTATGCAGTAGGTGCCGGTGAGCAAGATGTGTTCTAGCTGTAATCAAAATATAACGAACATCACCTTGATACACCCATCGGGTGAGTTTACTAAAAATCTTCACTTATGACTCCGCTTATTTTTTCGGGAGGATTACAATGCCAACCGATAAAGAGCAGCTACGCGGAGAATAGCGATGTCTGAGCAGACGCAAACAGCCTTGCGAGCCCTGTCCAATACGAAGTTCGATACCTACTGGTTAAACAGTCTCAATCCCGTCGATGACGAACCCTCACTGGCTCAGGATATCCGTTGCGATCTACTCGTCGTCGGTGGAGGGTTTTGCGGTTTGTGGGGTGCTATACAGGCCAGGGAGCAGAACCCGGCTCGAAATGTTGTATTAATCGAAGCAAAGTCCATTGCCAATGGCGCCAGTGGGCGCCCCGCGGCGATTATGTCTACCTCGGTGATGCACGGTATCCACAATACCGAGCGCATGTTCCCCGGCGAGGTGATGCAGTTGGAGGAATTTGGTCGCGAAAACATGGATGAATTTCGAAAAACAATTGAGCAATACGACATCGATTGCGATATTGAATGGGGTGGAGAAATGACGGTTTCGATAGGTGACCAGGGTCTGGAAACCATCCAGGAAGAATATCAGTTATATGAAAAGTATGGTCATGACGCGGTAAAGCTGAATAAAGAAGAGGTCCAGGCTGAAATCAGCTCCCCTATTTTTCACGGTGCCGTATGGTCAAAAAGCCGCAGTGGTACCGTGCATCCCGGCAAACTGGTACGCGGCTTGAAAAGGGTGGCACTGGAATTGGGCATAAAGGTATTCGAGAATACCCCTCACCTGAGCAATCATCTGCAAGCGGGCAAAATACGAGTTGAAACTCCCGGGGCTACTATTGTCGCTGACAGGGTATTACTGGCCACTAACGCCTGGGCCGCGGGACACAAAAAAATCAATACACGGGTCGCGGCAATTCGCGATCGAATCGTGATGAGCGAACCGCTGACGGCTGAGCAAATGACAAAAGTCGGCTGGCACAACAGACAGGGGATCTACGATACGCGGACCCAGCTCAATTACATGCGCCTGACCGCGGACAATCGAATTCTGTTTGGCGGCAGGCTGGACTATTTTTTCGGTAACAATACTGACCCTGTTCTCGATAAGACACCCGAGCCCTACATCCGCCTGCTGGAATCTTTCTACCGAACCTTCCCACAGTTAACCGATGACATCAGGTTTTCGCATGCCTGGAGTGGACCCATTGGTCTGACCACCCGGATGGCGGTTCATTACCAGCGTTATCACGGTGGCAAGATGGTCTACGCGGGTGGCTACTCCGGGTTTGGCGTCACCGCCACTCGTTTTGGTGCTCGCGTTGGACTGGCGGTACTCGATGGCGTCGATATTCCTGAAACCCGAATGACATTTGCCCAGACCTTACCCAATTACATCCCCCCTGAACCGTTTCGCTGGATCGGCGCAAAAATCACCATGTATGCGCTTGATACCATCGATGAAAAAGGCGGTTGGCGAAAACCATGGATAAAAATGGTCCAGTGGATGGGGTTTCCTGTTACCCAGTAAATAGTAATCAGATGGCAGACCACGATTAACCTGGCGGAAAGCGAGAACTATCCCGAATAGTCGTGAAGTCCTATGCGAACCCGATCAGAAAAACCTGTTATGTCCCTATTTTGATCATCGAGCCGTCGATCAGGCGGTTTTTGATTGACGCGCACGATAATTCGACCGAAAGGCTCCACTTCTCGACGCCATTCTGACCCCGGGTGGATTTTCAGGGAGTTGATGGGCTGCTCTTAGTTGGCGGTTGGCGGCAGGTTCACTACGATCTGATTTCCCAGCGCCGTGCGGATTTGCGCCAGCGTTGGATACTCATTGGCGCGCGGGGTGGCCCATTTTTTGTAACAGATGAGCGAGCGCACCTCGGGCTGGTCGGGGGAATCAAGCCGCATTCCGACCTGGTAGAGATAAAAGGAGGGAACATCGCGCACCCCCCAGGAGATTCGTCCGAAGATCGGATTGTTCGGATAATCGCTCGACTGATAGCCTATTTTCACCTCACTGATGGTAAAGGTTCCGGGGAGCACGGAGGTACTGTAGTCGGCTCCGCGCGCATGATTGTAAACGAAGAGCCGGCAGTAGGTGCTCCAGCGATCGAGGTTACCCGGCAGTATGCGTTGGCCTTGCTGGAAATCGATGTAGGTACCGTTTGGCAAGTCCTCGAACGTTTGCTTGACGCTAACGCTGTAGTTGGTGTCAAGCGGGGCATAGATCGGTGTTTGAGTAGTCGCGCAACCACACAGCAAGGTGACGCCAAGCAGGGCGGAGTAAAGAGGATGTACAGTACCTGCTGGCATTAACATGCGATGTCGAGTCTGGCTGAAGGGTTCTCGAGTAGTTTAGTCGATCTGAAGATGATCACTCGATCAAGGCCGCCATTGGAGCGCGCCGTGGTAATGTTCGCTACCAGTTAAAAACACCCTATCGAGAAAGCTTGCCCCATGAGCGTTAGCGAATGCTGTGGGTACTGGTGACACCGGCAAGATGCGGCAAGGGCAACATGCGCCAGGAAAGCAGTAAAACATATGACTGCGTACCCGCAAGTCGTCACGCCGCGATGACCTGCACACGAGGGCATAAAGGCACAACGCCTGAAACGAGTATTCACCAAAAGTAGGCGCTTTAGGCGATATCGGCATATTAACCTGTGACGAACAGGAATCAGTTGGCCGTTTTCAGGCTCTTTGAGGCCTTCTTCACACTTCGAGTCAATTTGAGACACATTTCACAGATAGTCGAATCCTACCGTTCAGGTTCGGATATAGACCGTTAGTCTAAAAGTTCGGGATTCTCAGGCGAATTAATGTGAACCAGTTGGGGTTTTTTCCGACTTGGTGCTAGGTTAAAAGTCTGAATCAGTAGGTATTTGAAAATGGATTTTGTTTCCAGACAGATATACCCGAAGCACCAACAAGGCGTCACCCTGATCGAAATACTGGTCGTCGTGGCCTTGCTGGCGATCACCCTGGCGGTAGGCGTCCCCAATTTCAGGGGCCAGATTGAAAAGCGCCAGTTGATTGGTTTGGCAGAGCAGATATCCGCGCACATTACCTTAACCAGGTCACAGGCCATCACCC
The DNA here is from genome assembly GCA_024686195.1 of Gammaproteobacteria bacterium. Taxonomy (GTDB): domain Bacteria; phylum Pseudomonadota; class Gammaproteobacteria. The sequence continues at coordinate 8,767 of JAIBDO010000086.1, forward strand.
GGTCTGCTCCGACCTACATCAAATTCGAGGCTGGCAATAACTGGAGATACGGATTTAGCACAAACTCGGACTGTAATGTTAATGCAACTGCTGTCACGATTGCCAACGCCTGTATCATGGTGATCGAAGATGGTGATGCCGATATCGACCCCGGTGATGGTTCGGTCGATGCTGGTGACCTCGTGTTGAATCGTCACGATGTCAGCGAACATACAGGAACCTCCCTTGCAATCGCCAACTTTTCCGACGCTAACAGCCAGATCTGGTTTGACCCTGTTCGCGGTATCTCCGACTCAGGCGAGATCACGGTTTCGTCCGTAGCCGGCAATTTTCAACTCAAGATAAAGGTCGGTCTGCTCGGTGACGTGCGCATCTGCGCGCCCGACGGTAACTTCAGCTACAGCTCGGCAAACTGCTAATGAACAGGGTCAAGCCACAATCCGAAAACGGATTTACCTTGATAGAGATGCTGATCTCGATGGCGATGGGGCTCATCGTGATCAGTGGCGTGCTCGCGGTTTTCGTGTCCATCGCCGCTTCCAGCGCAGACACGCTCGGCCTCAGCAAGTTGAATGGTCAGATGAGTAGTGCGCTGCAGGTCATGTCCAACGACATTCGCCGTGCCGGTATCTGGGGCAACATGACCGCTGACGATTTTGCCAATCCGTCGACCAACCCATTCAGCCAGATCGACGTGACTGCGCTTGAAGTGCATGCCAATAATGTCCAGATTGCATCAAACAGCGCGGCTGGTGGTGACTGCATTCTTTACAGCTACGATTTAAACAACGATGGCGTTCTCGATAACTCGGATATCGCTGGCTTCAGGCTGGTGAATGGTGTGTTACAGATGCGCCGAAACGGTGACATCGTCGGCAACAACCGCCATGACTCCTGCAGCTCCGATAACGACAACTGGCAGAACCTGACGGACCCGAGCACCGTCATCGTGAACCAGCTCTCATTTACTTTGGACAATAGTATCTGCATCAATAATCGCGAGCCGGATGATGTCGACAATGATGGTGCAAACGGCATCGACGACCCTGACGAGGCCGACTGTTATGTCCAGCCACCAGCGATCGGCAGCGGGCAAAATACGGCTGAAACCCGGGAAGTCGCAATTACCATCAGCGGCCAGTTGACCAACAGCGCCCTGACCAACATGACATTCACGCAGAACGTTCGCGTGCGCAACGATCTGGTCAGGGTGTGGTGATGAACTCTACTTCGACAAAAAACAACCAGGGCTTCGTAACGCTAACGATTTCGTTAATCCTGCTTATTGCTGTCACCTTGATTTCGATGTTCAGCGTCAAGTCGATTTCCCTGGAAAACAAGATCGCCAACAATTCGTATCGTAGCGATATTGCCTTACAGGCGGCCGAAGCCAGCGTGGCATCTGCCTTCAATTATCTCTCTGTCGATCCCGATGTCGACGGTGACAATGCCATCGATAGCGTCTTCGATACCGACGGCGATGGCATCGGGGATAACAACGAAATGGATATCAGCAGCGCGCGAGCGGTGATCACGGTTGACGATATGTCCGGCGGTGAGATGACACTAGTGCAGATACGTTCGATTGGTTTTTCCGACGACAATTCGGCACGCCGGGTTATCAGCCTGGTGGTTGCAAACGTCGACCCCTTACCCAATACACCGAATAACCCGATGACCACCAGGGGTGCGGTGGTCATTAACGGCTCGGCGACCGTCCACAATCCGGAAGGCCATAGCACCATCTGGTCAGGCAACGATATCGATATGGGTTCGAACAACTCGACTGCGACCAATGTCGCTGATCCGGGCGATGCAGGCTACCCCGGTTGCATGGATACGCCGATGACCTGTGACACGGTTTCCTCATCCAACAGGCTTACCGCCGGCCTCGACATTATCGAGCATGACAGCAGCCTTGGTGCATTAACGCCTGCGGAGATGTTCATCAACTTTTTCGGCATGGATCCGGTTACCTACCGCGACTCGATGGTCTCCATCGACAGCACCCCGGGAACTGTCAACGGCGACGCTCACCTCGCCAATTACGAGGTCATCTGGGTCGAAGGCGATGCCACGATCAACAATATCACCATGGGCTGCACTTCAGCTCAAAACGGTGCGAACGTATGC
>JAIBDO010000239.1 GCA_024686195.1 Gammaproteobacteria bacterium
ATTGAACCTGGCAGGCGTCGTGGTTGCCGGCTTGTCAGTTGCTTATACTTTGTATCGTTTTCGAGATCATCCGTTCATGGATGAGGTGGTCTATGTGTGGAACTTGAAAAAACAACTCAACCGTATTTATCGTAAGCAACATAAGATCGAACCGTTAATAGAAGACGATAATATCGATGCACTGATTGTCATGAATTATATGTACCAGGGATCAAGGCAGCTATACGAACTGGATGACAACACCATTACACTGGACGATCTGGCGCTGAAGAGCAGACACCTGAACAGCAAACTCGAAGAGAAAGGGCTCGAGTTGACGACGGATGATTATAATTCCGGCTTACTGGGCCAGTTTTAGAAAAACAACTCCCCTGACCAATCCGGAAGCATCCTCAGTGCGGGTAGCTGCATCAGGTTTGGACTGCGAGAACGAATGACTCCTGGCTTAACCGATACATCCCGACCTACGGATTAAAAATCAAGGACCTGACCCCGGAAAACCGGGCTTTCCACTGATTGACGTTCGCTTCTGATCTGCAATCAACCTAACCTGTGCGCAGCGTAGGCCGCTTTGAATGCAACCTCCTGAAATACCTTCAAGCCGGTATCAGCAAAGGTGATTGGCAAAGGATTATCCGACAATGCCGATTTGATTTGCGAAGGAGATAATAGTGTGACATCGAGATCTGCAATGAGCTGAATGGCAGATTCGAGTTTGAAACTGATAGCGCCACCCGCAAATTTTCCTTTGGGCGCACGCTCTCTTATCACGACTTTGGCAACGCTGTAATCACTCATGAGTTTTGCGAACTCAAACTGAAACTGCCGCAGGTCTTCGGCTGCATGCCCTTTTACCAGCGTCAGTTTCCGTACTCGACAGTCCGGCAAGGTAAACTGCCCCTTGTCCAGATCAAGCAAACAGATCACCGCCTCGCTACCGGCTAAATCTACACCGCAAATTCTCATACTAACCCTCTGGTCGAAGTCGTTAATCCATCTTCACAGATTCCATTATGAATTGACAACAAATCCAACCTCTTCTGTCGCCGATTACTCAACTGTGGGGATAATTAACCGGCCGGTAATTAACTGGTAATGAACACACTGAGACCCCCCGTCTGCAGTCAATTTTCGACGACTTTACAGCGAATTTCCCCTACTGCTTTGGTTCGCGTCCATCGGTAACGGTGATACCGATCGCGGCCACCACCACACAGATGATAGCAATCATACCCTGCACACCGATTCGTTCTCCCAGCAACAGGGCGCCGATCAAAGCGGCGACTACGGGTTCAACGCTGACGATCACACCATAAGCCCGGTTGGAGAGTCGCTTCAGCGCCGCAAACTCGAAGGTGAAGGGCAAGGTCGTTGACAGCAAGGCAACGCCGAGCCCAGCCAGCAGCAACAGTGGATTGCTGATTAAATCGGGCACCACCGGAATAGCAAATGGAATCATCGATAGTGCGGCGATGCACATGCCGATGGCGAGCCCATCATTGCCGGACACGCGCATTGCGACCCGCCGCGAGAGCAAAATAAAACAGGCCCAACCAGCGCCAGCCAGCAGCGCGAATACCATTCCGAGGGCATCCAGATCAATACCCGCAAAAGGTGACAACAGAAAGATGCCAATCGCAGCAAGCCCCACGCAGGCGAAGTGACCGGGCCGGTGAGAGGCGAACGCCGCAACGCCCAGTGGCCCGACAAATTCGATCGCAACCGCCGCTCCCAGGGGAATCAGGTCGATAGCCTTGTAGTAGAAAAAGTTCATCGCGGCAATGCACAGGCCATAGGCAAGCAGCAGCCCCCAATCACGCACAAACAGGGAAGCAAATCTTAGAACCCTGCCGCGCGCCGCCAACCCCAACAACAATGCAGAAATGATGATGCGGATAGCGACGGTGCCGTCGGCCCCCAGTATCGGAAACAGATTGGTCGCCAGTGCCGCGCCCAATTGAATCGAAACGATAGCCAGCAACAGCAGACCAGTCGGTGGGAACCCACCCAACAACCCCGGTTCCTCATCGCCCTCCGGGCACCCTTCTTCTGGCGGCTGCTTTTGTGTGATTGGTGCGTCTTCAAGCATCGTGATGATCAACAGGGTTACTGGTTAATTCGCTGGGCAGTATACCTATTTATAAGATAAGCGGCCGAGAGGATAATGTTTCATCCATCAGCTTACATTTCTTCAATATGACTCAAACCGCTGGTAAGCCGCGCAGCCCCAGAATCGATAGCAATAGCAAGCAATAGGGGACAGACCACGATTAATCTGTTGTGGAATAATCATGGTCTGTCCCCTTTTGTCGCTGCATCAAATAGTTAAGCCGTATGTCCCGGGAATTATTTCGTGGGTGGGATATTCTGATTGAGATGAAAAATATTGTCGGGGTCGTAAGTGTTTTTTAACGCTTGCAAGCGCGGCAGGTTGTCGCCATAGGCGTTTCCGAGGCGGGCCGTTTCGTCGTCATCCATGTAGTTGCTGTAGACACCGCCATCAGAATGCTCAAGGAGCCGCCGGTAGGTTTCCCGGGCCCAGGCGATACAGCTATCACTCAGGCTGCTGTCGGTCCACTGGGCAATGATCAGCACGCTGTATCCCGGTTTGCGGTGCGGGAATGCGGTTGCGCTCGCGTCGGGCTTGATTGCCGCACCATGAAAATGCTCCAGAAACAGTTTGCACTGGGGCGACGGCGTTATTTCAAACTGCTCCATCAGTATTCGACCGACGTCGTCTGAAATGTCATCGATAAAACAGGACTTCCAGTAATACAGGTCCAGTTTCGGCACACCGGGATCCAGCAGTTCATTCAGGGCGGTATAAGGCATGGGCGCCAATGTATCCACAGCCGGCATGCCGATAGATCGAATCGAATCGAACACTTTGCCCACGGCCTTTGCTGAACCACAATGGCAGGGCAGCATGGCGGCCAGTTTGGTGCCACTGCCGTCGCGCGCATGGGTAAACCCGGCAAGCAGGGAAAAATCATCATCGGTCGCCGAAGTGATCTCCCGGTAGATGTCGAGAAACCGCGCGCCGTCAGTGAAAGGAAACGCGATCATGCCACCGTTCACTCGCGGCCCGATCTCATGCAGGTCGAACTCGAGACTGGTGACCACGCCAAAATTACCGCCTCCGCCGCGCAGCCCCCAGAACAGTTCGCCATTCTCGTCGGCGCTGGCGCGAAGCACCTCCCCTTGTGCCGTGACCAGTTCCGCCGCATGCAGATTATCGATGGTCAATCCGAGCTTACCCATTAGATATCCGAACCCACCCCCCAGGGTGAGACCGGCCACGCCTGTGCTTGAGATCGCCCCGCCGGTAGCCGCCAATCCATGGACCTGGGTGGCGCGATTGAACTCGCCCCAGGTGACGCCGCCTTGCGCGCGAATGCGACGCGATCGCGGATCGACCCAGGTGCCCTTCATCAGGCTCAGATCGATCATCATGCCATCATCGCACACCGCTCTTCCGGCTACGTTGTGACCACCGCCGCGCACGGCAATCTCCAGATTTTGCGAGACGGCGAGTTGGACGGCATCGATCACATCGGCAACACCGATGCAGCGCACAATGACTGCGGGGTTACGATCGATCATGCCATTGTGAATTCGGCGCAGGGTATCGAATTCGGGATCGCCGGGCGTAACCACCTCACCGGAAATGCGCTGCTTAAAATTGTCGAGGGCTGTTGCGTCGAGTTGAGTCATTGGTCAAATCGCTGTGCCTGAGCTGTCGTCAAGCAAGGAGAGTACATGTATACAAATACGAATTACAGCTATTCATGTATTAATACATCTCAATTGAGGACGGTAGAAATGGGGTCTGAACCTATAGCTACGCACGTATCCACTTATTTACTGGTGGCGGCCTGCAAGCCAGAACTCATTCGCAGGATCTGACGCTGTTTTTTGCTGTCTTCTGATAACCATGCAGGAACTGGCTATCGATAGCCTGGTTATCGTAAAGCCCCATCAGGTCTTTCCTCATCACCGCCAGCAACTTCGAGGTCATCACCGCATCAGCAAGCGCTCGATGATGGCCTTCCGTATTGATTTCATTTAAAGCAGCCAGCGTGGCGAGTTTATGATTTGCTGCTGTGGGGTAAAGCCGCCGGCCTATCAACATGGTGCAAAGAAACGGATCGTCATGGTACCTGCCTATTTTTTCCAGCTCTGCAACATAGAAATTTCTATCAAAGCTCGCGTTGTGGGCCACGATGGGCAGACCACCGATGATTTGACGTACCTCCCGCATAACCGTTGTAGACGCAGGCGAATCCTCGACCATTTCCTGACTTATGCCGGTGAGGCCTTCAATGAAATAAGGGACCTCCACACCCGGGTTCATCAAACTCTGATAGGTGTCGACAACCCGGTCGCCATCGAACAAGGCAACACCAATCTCGATCGCCCGGTCACCCTGCTGAGGCGACAACCCGGTCGTCTCGAAATCAATAACTGCAAACTTACAATTCATACCCATCATCAAATTATCAGCGCCACTGGAC
>JAIBDO010000179.1 GCA_024686195.1 Gammaproteobacteria bacterium
CCCAAAAAGGATGGTCCCAAGGCGGTCGTTGATCTCGACAATTGCAATGGTTGCGGAATCTGTTTCGAGGATTGTCCGTTCGATGCGATCACCTTGCAGGCGCGCACCGATGGAGCTCGTTACGATCATGAGGTTGTCGTCGATCCGGCGCTGTGTGCTGCCTGTGGTATCTGTGCAGGATCCTGTCCGGCCTCGAATCCGTTTCGAACCCCGCGTGGCGAGCTGAAAACGGGTATCGACATGCCGCAACTGCGCGTCGACGAACTGCGCCGGATGACACGCGACGCCATCGAGCAGATGAATACCGATATCAAGATCGTGGTGTTCGGCTGTGAACACGGGATCGATGTCCTGGGCCTGGAGAATGATGATACTCGCGGTGTTAAGTTAATCTGCAGCGGCATGTTGCCACCGACGCTGGTGGAATACGCTCTCAAGTATGGCGCGGACGGTGTGATGGTTACCGGCTGCAGGCAAAACGATTGTTATTATCGCTTTGGCAACCGCTGGACGAGGCTTCGATTCGACGGTGAGCGCAAACCGAGTTTGCGTGCACGCGCCGATCGTCAACGAATCCTTGTGCATGGTGGCGCCGAACCGGATGCGCCCTCGATCAAAAGGGATTTGATCGGGTTTCGCGCACGACTGCGTAAACTCAAGCAGCTCGCTCTCGCCGAGGCCGGGGAGTGACCCCTGATGACTGATATGGACAAAAAGCCACTACGCTTTTTGTTGCAGGCGTTTAATTACAGTCTGTTCATGGGATTGGTCTGGTTTTTTTCAAATTCACCTTCGGTTAGCCTGATTGGCGAAGACGAAGCAAAGATAACCATTGCGTTTGCGCATGCAGGGCAATTACGTGAACCCTGCCGTATGTTGAGTCAGGAGGAATTGAACAAGCTGGCCCCGAATATGCGTAAGCTGGATGACTGTCCGCGTGAACGCTCACCGGTCGTCATCGAGGCCGAACTCGATGGAGTATCGATTTATAGTGCTTCATTGCCACCCCCGGGTCTGTTCGGCGATGGTGGGGTCGATGTGTTTTACAGTGCGAAAATACCTGCCGGGGAACATCATCTGGATATGAAAATGAACGACAGTGTTCGTATTGACGGATTTAACCATCAGTTCACCCGTTTGGTGACGGTCGAGCCAGCGCAAATTCTGTTGATCGCGTTCGATTCAAAAAACGGTTTCGTGGTCAGGCCCGCGAGCAAATAGGGCGATCATCCCGGGGCAGGGTGACCATGCGCACTACAAAGCGATTTTTCTACTACTCTACTGAGGTTTGCTGGCAATGGGTTTCTCGCAGCAGTAAAGCGCCTATAAGAGCGGCCAGGTTAACGACCAGCAAACTGAAAAATGCCGCGCTGTAGTTGCCGGCAGAATAGATACGGGCGCCGGCCTGCATGGTGCCATCCCAGTTCGAATCCAGTAGCCAGCCAATCAGCGGTTGCATCACCGCTCCTGCACCGACGATACACATGTTCATTAAACCGAGCGAGGTGCTCGAATAGTTTATATCGTTGAGTTCCTTGACGGATCCGAAGCATACTGTCATTGCACTGCCACCGGCACCGATGACAAAGATCAGCGCCATTAACAACAGGGTACTTTGCGGAGTGAAGTAAATTAGGCAGGCCGTGGCCAGCAAAGCGACTAACGAACCCGCGCGCAAAATCAGGTTGCGCCGCCCCATGCGATCAGATGCCCAGCCAGCCAGGGGTGAAAAAATCGCCCAGCCGACAAAAACCATCGAAGTGATGCCAGCCGCCTCGGTGGTGGTGTAGCCATGCACCGAGTTAAGCCAGGGAACGCCCCATAAGCCGCCAAAGGCAAGCATGGTTGCGGCCATGCCGAAGCCGATCAGTGAGCAAATCCAGGTTTGCAGATTGGTGGTGACGGCTTTCAAACCCTGCAAAACGCTGACGTTCGGTGCGCGTTGCTTCTGTTCACTGGAGCGCATCGGCACCAGTTTGAACAACAGTATGGCCAGTATCAGCGCGACCAGTGCCAACAGGTTGATGGTATCGCGCCAGCCGATGGATTCAACCATCTGACGCAGCGGTGCCTGGCCGAAGATGGCGCCACTCATACCCATGGTTTGCAACAAACCGGCCAGCAGCGCGTACTGCGTTGGCTTGAACCAATAGCCCGCAATAGCCAGGGTGCCGACAAAACCGAAGGCCACGGTACCGCCGATCAATGCGCGCCCGATAGAGGCGGTGAGTACCGAGTCGCTAAGTGCAAAGCCCAGCGATGCCAGCGCGCACAGGCCGGCGGCGAAGCTCATCAGTTTGCGCGGGCCGAAATGATCGGTGAGCATCCCGACCGGTAACTGTATCGAGGCATAGGCATAAAAATAAAATGCCGATAATGATCCCAGTGCCGCACCACCGACCGTAAAATCCCGCATCAGTTCTACCGTCATCACGCTGGGTGATACGCGTTGTACGAAAGCGTAGGCAAAGAACAGTGTGCCCAGGGCAAAGGCGATGATCGCCTGGCGGCGACTGACTGAAATGGATTTTGCTGTGGACATTAAAGGGGCTGGCGACTTCGACGAATCGCTAAATTAACACGATCCGGGGTAAAGCCAAGCTATGATTGCCGATCGAATGAAAAAACCGCCTCGCGCTATCAGACCAGGGTCGACCTGCACCTGCTGCAGTGATTAGAAAGTTATGCCGGGGTTGTAGAGTTTCGGATTGAATGTCACCCTTCGCTAGCCTGATTGCCAGCCGAGTTACTTTTTTGAGTTGAAACATCGGGTGCCCCCGGATTGGAATTGTTACCGTCCGGATATTTGCGAATGAAGCGTTTGAGAGACATAGGCACATGAAGGCATTACCCGAGTTCAGGCTGGAAACCCACTTCGCCAGATGGGAGTTCAAAGCGCAATACCACATGACAGCCTCGGATGCGCAGAGCATGTCGCTGAGTGAACTGATGGCGATGGCCTCTCCCGAAGATCGTGCCGCCTTCGAACATTTGTGGTTGGGATATACCGAAACATTCGGTGCGCCAGATCTGCTGGAGGAAATTGCTCAGCTATACGCCAATAGTGACAGCAGTAATGTCCTGTGTTTTGCCGGAGCCAGCGAAGGCATCTTTGCTGCCAACAAGATTTTGCTCGATAGCGATAGTCACGCCATCGCGATCACACCCAACTATCAATCGCATGAATCACTGCCACTTTCGATTTGCGACACTACCGGGGTGCCCCTGGAGGCGGACGATAACTGGTCACTTGATATTGATCGGATCGCGCAGGCGATAAAACCGAACACGCGGCTGGTCACTATTAATTTTCCGCATAATCCGACCGGTGCAATCCTGCCGCGCGAGCGTCTCGATGCGTTGATCGAGTTGTGTCGAAAACACGGCATTTATATCCTGAGTGATGAGATATTTAACGGACTGGGACGCAGTGGAACTGAGCACCTGCCGTACATCACTGATCTCTATGAGCGCGGCCTGTCGCTTAATGTCATGTCCAAGGCTTATGGCCTTCCCGGTCTTCGAATTGGCTGGATCGCCTGCGCAGATACTGAATTGCTGCAACGTATGGAGAAGGTGAAGCATTATCTGTCGATATGCAACTCAGCGCCCAGTGAACGTCTCGCGCTCATTGCGTTAAAGAATCGGGAGCGGATTCTGGCGCGTAATTGTCAGATAATTGATGAAAATTTGCTCAAGCTAAATGCGTTTTTTGCGCGCCATTCCGGGTTGTTTGAATGGCGCATTTCCGACGGCTCGTGCATGGCGTTTCCACGTTACCTCGGTGCTGACGGGGTTGAGTTGTTTACCCAGCGACTTGTCCAAGAGGCGGGTGTTCTGCTATTGCCGGGTAGCATTTATGCTTCCTCGCTAACGCCGACACCGACGGATCGGTTCCGCATTGGTTTTGGTCGCAGGGGTATCGATGAGGGATTGGCCGCGATGGATGATTATTTGTCATAGCCTTCGACCTGAAGCCCCGGTTGACTTTCGAGTTACCGCTGCTTGATCACAGCGGACTCCGCTGCAAAAAAACCTGATCATGAATTTCAGTGGGATCACGACACAAGGCGTTCGCACCGGCTTCCCTGAGTTCATCTTCGGAACCGTATCCCCACAACACGCCGATTACCCGGACCTTGTTGTTGCGTGCACCGATGACATCAAAACTGCGGTCGCCAATCATTACGGTGTTCGCAGCGTTTAATTTTTCGCGCTCGAGGATATGGCTAATCAGCTCGGTCTTGTCACCAAGTCGGCCATCGAGTTCGCTGCCATACACCACATCGAAGTAAGACCTGAGTTCGAAGTGATCGATAATTCGCTCGGCATATATGGCTGGTTTTGAAGTGGCCAGATGGATTGATTCGACCTTTGCCTGCAGTTGCTCGAGGCATAGCGGAATTCCGTCGTATAACTCGTTTTCAAACAGTCCGATGGTGGCAAAGCGTTCCCGGTAAAGAGCGACTGCTGCTTCTATATCAGCGTCGTCACCACATAGTGTTTTGAAGGTATCGCGCAGGGGTGGACCGATGAACGACTCCAGCAGAATATCTGCTGCAATCTCGATGTCGAGGCGCTCAAGCGCATATTGGATGCAGCTGACAATTCCCAACTTCGGGTCGGTCAGAGTGCCATCGAGGTCGAATAGCAGGTGCATTTTTTACGAACTCATCGAATGGGCTGTCAGCACTGGTTAGCCGCAGTGCGATTCGCGGTCAGGCTCTTGCGTCGAGGCACAGACCTCGATTCCGGTAGCGGATGGTGATTTCAGGAAAATCTGTGTCATACCGAGCTGGGACAGATGGTTGGAAGAATACTCGATACCAGCAGTCTCCAGGCGTTGTAGCAGGTCCTGCAAATTACTGGTGTGGAATGCCACGTGATCAAAGTAGCCCTGGCGTTCATTGGAAAAATGCTGTTCGCTCAGCGACAGATGGACAATTGCCTGATCACCGGAATAAAGCCAGTAACCCGGACTCGAAAAATCGGGCCGATCGCCTTCACGCAGGCCCAACACTTCGCAAAAGAAGCGCTTTTCCTGTTCCATCAGCAGGGCGGGCGCCTGGATGTTGATATGGTGAAGATTCATTCTGCAATACCGGACATTGTTGGAGCGAGGTGAATTCCGGCCAGAGTATAACCCCTAAACCGCTAGAAGGCAGAATGGCGATAAGAGTCGTGATCTATTGATGATATTGCAGCTGCTCCCGCAAGAGCAGCCTGATTCATCGTGCATTAACGTTTGCCGACTCCCTGGCGTGGAAGTTGGTCTAGCTGTTTACTTGCCGAGGCCCGCGTAGTAAGCGGCGAGGTTGGCAATATCGTCATCCGAGAGACCGGCGGCCATGGGTGACATCATCGGGTTCTTGCGATCGCCATCACGAAAGGCTTTGATCTGGGCTGCCAGGTACTGTTCTTTCTGGCCGGCCAGGTTGGGCCATAATCCGTTTGAGCTTATGCCGTTAACGCCGTGACAGGCGGCACAGGATGCTGCTCTCGATTTGCCCGCGGCGGCATCGGCTGACATAGCGGTTTGGACGTTTAAGCTGAGCGCTGCCAGTACGGTGAGGGTCAGAATTTTATGCATTTGCTTGCCTGTTTTAAGTTGAGTAAATCTGAGTCTGAATACTAATCTAGTTTAATCCGGCTTAACTTGACCTGAATCATGGCGTAGCTCGGCACGCACTTTGAAAACCCCTGGGGTTCAGGCGCAAGTATAAACTGCTGACGCTCTTTTGCATGCTTTTTCCAGCCAAACTGGGCAATGCCAGCGGTTGCTGATAACACCTGAGCTTGCCCGCGTATCAGCTCTGCGGCCAGACTTTCGGGTACAAATCGGTGCCCGGCCGGTCACCCGGTTTGAGGCCCTGTTCGATCATGACCGCACTGTGATCCGGGTCCATGCCGCATTCGCGAAACTTGATGCGCACGTCGTCACCCAGCCACTTGGTGGTAAACACCCGTAGTTCCTGATCTTCATCCAGTTTGCCCGAGCCCCCGTGCATTATGCGACTGTTGAAGACCACGCAGTCGCCCGGTTGCATATCCCAGCTGACGACTCCGAAGGCTTGAGGGTCTGCACTGATATCCGGGAATGTCGCTTGCGCGACGGTGGAGAAATCGACCTGATCGATACCGCTTCTCCCATCCGGATTGAGATTGCCGAAATTGAATTGATTGAATATCGAATCCAGCCGATGCGATCCCGGCACATAGGCCAGTGCATTTTCTCGCTTCACCGGCACCAGCGGCATCCACAGGGTGCAGGTGTCGTACCCTTCCACCGACCAATAAGGTTCGTCCTGGTGCCATGGAGTAGCAAACTGACTGCCGGGCGAACGCACGAAAACCGCATCGAAATAGAAGTTGATCGCGGCCGAACCCATCAGTTGCGCGGCGATATGAGCGGCGGGCGAGTCAAAGATAAACTGGCGGTATTCGTTGATACCCTGCCAGGCCTGGCTGTCATAAAACATGGTACGACCTGCGGTATCTCGATCCCACACCCG
>JAIBDO010000219.1 GCA_024686195.1 Gammaproteobacteria bacterium
GCAACCGGGGGCACCGCACCGAGGGTCGCGCCAACCACCGGCTCGGCGATGAAGGCCATTACCTCGTCGGCACCGAGGCGCAGGATCTCGGTTTCAAGCTCGTTGGCGACGCGCTGTCCGTAGTCGAATTCTGATTCGCCATCTTGCTGACCGCGATAAGCGTAGCAGGGTGATATGTGGGTGGTATCGATCATCAGGGGTGCAAACGGTTCGCGCCGCCACATGTTGCCGCCCGCGGCGAGCGCACCGAGAGTGTTGCCGTGATAAGACTGTTGACGGGCAATCACACGGTGGCGTGAGGGCTGGCCGGTTTCAATGAAATACTGCCGCGCCAGCTTTATCGCTGCTTCGACTGCTTCCGAACCACCCGAGACCGTGTAAACGCGATCGAGTGAGCCGGGGGCATGCTGGATCAATAGCTCTGCAAGGGCTTCTGCCGGCACACTGCTGAAGAAACCGGTGTGGGCAAATGCCAGTCGATCGAGCTGTGACTTGATCGCATCGATAACACGCGCGTTACTGTGCCCGAGACAGGAGACCGCTGCTCCACCGGAAGCGTCGATGTACTGTTTGCCGGTGCTGTCGATAATATAGACACCATCGCCCTTCACGGCGAGTGGCAGATTGGCCTTGCAGTTACGCGGGAATACGTTGCTCATGGTTCACCTGTTTTCGCGTTCCCGGTTTATCCGATGGGATTCCAGGTAGCGGCTGTGTGTATGGTTCCGGCATTCTGACTGCCGGCAATATCAACGTCAACCTTGAGACCGTCGAGCGTTTCCTGGGTTTCGATGAGGGCAATCGCAATGGGTTTTCCGACCCGGTAGCCGAAGCTTGCCGAGGTGGTTTTGCCGACTATTTTGCCCTGGTTATAAACCGGTTCATTGCCGAGCGGTTGAGCGTCGACGTCATCGAACTGGATGCTGACCAGCAGGCTTGCGGGAGTTTGATGGCGAATCGGCAGCAGGGCGGATTTGCCGATGAATTCGCTGCTCCAGTCGAGCGTGAAACCGAGACCGGCCTGGACAGGATTCAGGTCAGTATCGAGGTCGTGGCCGAAGGCGAGAAATCGCTGTTCGATGCGCATCGAACTTTGCGCAAAAATTCCGGCGGGTTGTGCGCCTGCGGCAATCAAGGCATCGTACAGGGATTCTGCGTGATTTACCTTACAGCAGAGTTCCCAGCCCGCTTCACCGACATAAGACAGACGTACTGCATGAACCGGAATGCCGGCAATCTGTGCTTCGCCACAGCGGAAGAAGCCGAGCTGGTTGAGTTCATCTGCACCGAGCCGGGTTGCTATCGCTGCGGCATCAGGCCCCATCAGGGCCAGTATGGCGAACGCTTCGGTCTGATCGCTGAGGTCGACCTGCTCGCCGGGCAGCAGGTGGCGTCTTAACCAGGCAAGGTCGCGACGAATGGCGCTGGTGCCGACGTAGAGTCGATACTCGTCGTCGCCAAGGCGTACTGCGGTCAGGTCACTTTCGTAGCCACCTCGCTCATTCAGCATGGGGGTATAAATCGCGCGTCCTGTCGGGCGCGTCATGTCGTTACTGCAAACGCGGTTCAGGAAGGTTTCTGCAGCGGCTCCCCTGACCCCAATTTTGCCAAAACTGGACTGATCGAAAATGGCGGCATGCTGATGGGCGTAAGCCACTTCACGACCGACCTGATCAAACCAGTCGGGTTTGTTGAACGACAATTGCGGAGCTTGCTGGCATTCAAAATACAGGGGGCGCTCCCAGCCAAAGAATTGTCCAAAGTGGGCCTTGTGCTGTAGCCATCGAGAATGCAGTGGTGTCAGTTTCAAATTACGCGCACTGTGCAATTGAGTGCCGGGATAGTGTATGGCGTAGTGGGTGCCCAGAATTTCGGGAACGCGCGCGGTCAAGGCGGCGACGGAATTGAAGCAGGAGGGATAGCGCTTTGGATCGGCCTCGTGTAAATCCGTCGGCGTGTGACCATGCACGATACAATGTGCCAGTGCCATGCCGGCGCCGCCGCCCGTGGCTACACCAACCGAGTTCATGCCGCAACCGAGGAACAGGCCGCCGGTTTCGGCGCTTTCACCGAGCAGAAAGGAGCCGTCAGGAGTGAAGCTCTCAGGTCCATTGAGCAACATGCGCACATCGGCATCGGCCAGGCAGGGGAGGCGATGCATCGCGTTTTCCAGCATCGGTTCGAAGTGATCCCAGTCTTCGGGCAGCAGCTGGAAGGCGAAGTCCTCGCCGATTCGATCGGGATCGATGGCCTTGCCCATCGGTTCGAAGCAACCGACCAGCAGTCCGCCCGAGTCATCACGGATATACAGATGACTGTCGTGATCAGACAGTGTCGGCAGGTTGCCGTTGATACCGTCGATCGGATTGGTCAGCAAATAGTAGTGTTCGCAGGGCCAGACCGGCACTTCGACACCAGCCATTGCGGCATTCTTGCGGCTCCACAATCCGCTGCAGAGCGCAATCGCATCGCAGTCAATTTCGCCTTGTGTGGTTTCGACGCCGATGATTCGATTGTCACGCGTCTTGATGCCGGTAACGCCTGTCTGTTCGAAAATTCGGGCGCCTTTCGATTTTGCGCCTTTGACCAGTGCCGCACAAAGATCGGATGGCCCGACACGGCCGTCCTCGGGTGACCAGACCGCGCCGATGACATCATCGCTGTTCATCATCGGCCAGCGCTCGCGGGCTTCTCCCACGGACACCGAACTGGCACTAACGCCGTACATCTTCGCCAATGCTTCCTGACGCCGGATGAACTGTAGTCGATCATCATTGCTGGCGATGGACAGCGAGCCCTTGTTTATCCACCCGGTGGATTGGCCGGTTTCCTGCTCGAGTGAACTGTAAAGCGAAATGGAGTAGCGGATCAGGTCGGTCAGGTTGCGACTGGAGCGCAGTGCGCGTACCTGCGCGGCGGAATGCCAGGTGGTACCGGATGTCAGTTGGTTGCGCTCCAGCAAAACCGCATCACTGACACCTGCTTTGGCCAGGTGATAGAGTGTGGAGCAACCCATGACGCCGCCACCGATGACGACAACCGAGGCGTGGTTCGGCAGGTTCATCCTGCATGTCTCCGTAATTAGATGAAGGTAAAGCTAGAGAATCTGGCTAAGAAATTCCTGAGTGCGCGGATCTTTAGCGTCGGTGAAGAAAGTGGCAGGTGGTCCGTGCTCGACGATAACGCCACGATCAGTGAAGTAAATGTGATCCGCAATTTCGCGCGCAAACCCCATTTCGTGGGTCACCAGGATACAGGTCATGCCATCCTTTGCCAGATCCTTGATGGCCAGCAGGACTTCACCTACCGTTTCCGGGTCGAGTGCCGCGGTGACTTCATCAAACAACATGACGTCAGGGTTCATCGCCAGCGATCGGGCGATGGCGACGCGTTGCTGCTGCCCGCCGGACAGCTCGCCAGGATAAGCGTCTTCCTTGCCGACCAGGTTAACCCGTTTGATCAGCGCACGAGCTCGTGCTTCGACTTCGTCGGGCGCTTGTTTCAGCACCTTGATGGGCGCCATCATGACGTTTTCAAGCGCAGTCTTGTGCGGAAACAGATTGTATTGCTGAAATACCATGCCAACGTTTTTGCGCAGTTCGAGCTTGTCGAGAGCAGGGTCGTTCACCTCGATGCCTTCGACCGTGATCGAACCGCTGTTGATCTCGTTAAGCGCATTGATGCAACGAATCAGGGTTGATTTCCCGGACCCGGAGGGACCGATAATACAGATGACTTCGCCTTGCTTGACGTCGAGTGATACGCCCTTCAGAACTTCGAGATCACCAAAGGATTTGTGCACATCACGAATCGACACCAGCGGTTGGTCAGGGGTCCAGTCACTTTTGGCCATTACAGACGCTCCAGTAGAATTGTATTGCCATGTTTATCATTGCCATGCTTATTATTGTTTCACCACAAACTTCTTCTCCAGGCTAATGGTGAGGCGCGCGATCGGGTAGCAGTAGGCAAAAAATATTACCAGCGAAAACCCGAAAAATGGCACCAGCAGCTCGGGATGATTGTCTTCGGCTTCCATCGCCTGGCGCGACAGCGTAATAATTTCCTCGATACCCAGCAGCGAAATCAGCGGTGTCGCCATGGTCAGAATGGCATACCAGTTCATCCACGGCGGAATCATGCGTTTGAAACACTGCGGCAGGATAACCAGCCACAAGGTCTGGTTGCGCGAGTAAGCCAGTGACTCGGAGGCTTCCCATTGACCGGTCGGCACCGAAATGATGGCGCCACGCACGATCTCGGAAATGTTGGCCATGATTGGCAAGGACAGCCCGAACACCGCCTTGAGCCAGTCCGGAATCGGGTACACCGTGTCGCCGATAGTGAATTCAAACGGCAGAGCCAGCATGACGATGAACAATAAAACCAGCCAGGGCGAATTGCGAAACAGCTGGGTGATGAACCAGCTCGGAGCGGAAATCACCCTGATCGGCGATATCTGTCCAAGTCCGAGTAACACGCCGGCGATGGTGCCGACCAGCATGGTCACGACACTGACCAACAGGTTCAACACGAAGCCCTGGCCGACGATAAACGGCAGCCAGCGCCACAGGGCTTCCAGTGCCTGGCCGAAACTGTAGTTGCTTTGCGCCAGCGCAATGCTCGGCCACAACAGCACGATAGCCGCGAACAATGCCAGGCTGCGGGGTGAGAAGTCCGCCAGCCAATGGCTGAATAACAGATTATCGGCCTGACCACCCGCGTTATAGGTAAAGGGCTTGAGTACCGGGAGATCGGTTTGAGCAGCGACCGATTTTTCCGTTCGACCACGGTTTATGTAGCCGCCGCTCATCTGCCAAATCCCGGTATTTTCAGCTTACGCTCCCAGCTGCTCATTCCCAGCACGAGGATGCCGACCAGGAAAAAGTAGGCGAAGAACAGAAACAGCATGCAGGCGTTCTGCGCAGTTGAATAGTCGTTGTAGATGCTGATCATCTGGTACAACAATTCAGGCACTGCAATGGCGAGTGCCTGGGTAGTGGTTTTGACCAGGTTGACCAGGTTGTTGTTCAGCGCGGGCATACTCACGCGAAAGGCCAGTGGCAGTACGATATACAGGTAAATTTGCAAGCGGTTCATGCCGAGAGCCTCGGCGGCTTCCTGGGTAGATTCGGGCACCGCTTCGATACCGGCGCGGAAAATTTCA
>JAIBDO010000156.1 GCA_024686195.1 Gammaproteobacteria bacterium
GATGCTCTTTGGCGTGACTTCCACCAGCTCGTCGTCGTCGATGAATTCCAGCGCCTGTTCCAGCGTCATTCTTACCGGCTTGGTCAGTATCAGGTTTTCGTCGGTGCCGGCAGCGCGGATATTGTTGAGCTGTTTGGCTTTCAACGGATTTACCACGAGATCGTTGGCGCGGCTGTGGATGCCAACTATCATACCTTCGTAAACCGGCTCCGCGTGGCCGATCATCAGGCGTCCGCGTTCCTGCAGATTGAACAGTGCATAGGCTAGGGCCTTGCCGGTAGCGGTGGCAATCAGCACGCCGTTTTGACGTTGACCAATATTACCTTCGACCTTGGGACCATAGTGATCGAAAACATGATAAATAAGCCCGGTGCCGGAACTGAGTGTCATGAACTCAGACTGAAAACCGATCAGGCCACGCGAGGGAACCATATAGTCGAGGCGCACGCGGCCACGGCCATCCGGAACAATGTCCTTGAGGTCGGCCTTACGCATACCGAGCGCTTCCATTAACGCACCCTGGTAGGCTTCCTCGATATCGATCGTCAGTTGCTCGTAGGGCTCACATTCAGCGCCGTCAATTTCACGAATGATAACCTGCGGGCGAGATACCGAAAGTTCAAAGCCCTCGCGACGCATGTTTTCGATGAGGATACCGAGGTGCAGTTCGCCGCGACCACTGACGCGGAATTTGTCAGAATCACCGAGCTGCTCGACGCGCAGCGCAACATTGTGCAGACACTCGCGGCGCAGGCGCTCGTCGATTTGTCTTGAGGTAAGGTACTTGCCATCCTTACCCGAAAAGGGTGAGCTGTTGATGCTGAAGGTCATGCTTACGGTGGGTTCATCAACCGTCAACGGCGGTAGCGCCTCGATCTCATTGCGATCGCACAGGGTGTCGGAGATGAACAGTTCGTCGATCCCGGAAAAGACGATGATGTCGCCGGCTTCGGCAGTTTCGGTCTCGACGCGTTGCAGGCCATCGAAGCCAAACAGCTGCGCCATACGACCGTCACGGATCTTGCCGTCGGCGCCGATAATCTTGATCGGCGAGTTGCGCGTAATGCGTCCACGCGAGATACGGCCGATGCCGAGCACGCCCTTGTAGCTGTCGTAATCGAGGCTCGATACCTGTAACTGAAAGGGCCCGTCGAGATCGACTGCAGGCGGTGCGACGTGTTCGACAATGGCCTCGAACAGCGGCTGCATGTCACCATCGCGGTGCTGGTCATCGAGACTCGCGTAGCCGTTCAGTGCCGAGGCATAGATCACCGGGAAATCGAGTTGCGAGTCGCTCGCGCCGAGTTGGTCGAACAGATCAAACACCTGGTCGATAACCCAGTCGGGACGGGCGCCATCGCGATCAATCTTGTTGATGACGACGATTGGCGTAAAACCCATGGCAAAGGCTTTCTGCGTAACAAAACGAGTTTGCGGCATCGGTCCTTCGACGGCATCCACCAGCAACAGCACCGAATCGACCATCGACAGGATGCGTTCGACTTCGCCACCGAAGTCGGCGTGTCCGGGCGTATCGACGATATTGATACGGTAGTCCTTATCCTGCCCGGGATGATGCCAGTTGAGCGCGGTGTTTTTCGACAGGATTGTAATGCCACGTTCTTTTTCAAGATCGTTGGAATCCATCATGCGCTCGCTGATTTCAGCGCGTGCGCCGAGGGTGCCGGATTGCTGCAGCAACTGGTCGACCAGCGTGGTCTTGCCATGGTCGACGTGCGCGATGATTGCGATGTTTCGCAGGTTTTCTCGTTGGGTAGTCATAGTTGGGTAGTCATAGGGGTGTGCAGGGCGTAGTCAGGCGCGCGATTATACGGTTGTGGCGCCATTGCACAAGTAACGAATTCACAGACCTTTATGGGGAAAGCTGTCCCAGGGTGATTGCCAGTGGGTCGAATCAAACACCAGCGAGGGTCTGATGCAGCGCATGGGGGAGACCCGAATGTTACTTACTTAAGCTAAAACACTGATGCACCCGGCGTCGGACTGCGGCCGGATGACTGGGGGCATTTTTCGCGAATGCCCCGGCGGCTTCGCCGACTGCGGTTTACTTCGCGAAAAATCCCCCAATCATCCACCTTCTCTCGACCGAAACGAATGTCATGGGGTTGTGCCTAAGTAAGCGACATTGGGGCAAGCCCCTGATTTGCCGGGCTAACCTAAAATGGGCCAGGGACTGTCGGGGATGGCGTATAAAAGGGCAGGATGACCTGCCAAATTCAGTCGAGGCCCTGTACCAGTTCGAGGATGGCCTGCGCGTGCCCCTTGGCCTTGACCTTGTAATTCACTTCGACCAGCTTTCCCTGCTTATCAATAACAAACGTCGAGCGCCCGATACCCATGTAGGTTTTGCCCATGAACTTGCGTTCGCCCCAGGTGCCGTAGAGTTCGCACAATTCACCCTCGGTGTCGGCCAGCAATTCAACTTTGAGGCCGTATTTGCTGATAAATTTCTGGTGCTTGGCACAGGTATCTTTGCTGACCCCGAGTACGACCGTGTCCGCGGCAGCAAAGTCGTCAATCAGCGCGGTAAACTCATTCGCTTCGATGGTACAACCCGGTGTGTCATCCTTGGGGTAAAAATAGAGCACGACATTTTTCTCACCACGATATTGCTTCAGGGTGAGCGTTGCTTCGTCCTGGTTGGTGGCACTGAATTCGGGCGCCGGCTGGTTGATTTCGAGCATGGTTGGGGTTCTCTGAAAAAGCACATGATAAAAGACCTGTAGCTGCACATCAAAGCACAAGCCGTAAGGTTATTCGCCAATGTTAGTCCTCAGTAAGCCTAAGATGATGCGGATTCTGGAAGTTTACGATAGTCGCGATAGATATCGCGAATCCAGCGCAGCGACGGAAGCTCCTGCCAGTTGGCGGCGGCGACGTCGGCGCGCGAAAAATGCTCACCGACGAGATGTCCGCTGCCGTTTCAGATGCTGGTCGCGAGATAGTCAGCGCAGGATGAAACCTGTGCAAAGGGCAGGCTCAAGGCGGCCATGAAGGCTGCCTGTACGTCTGGAGCCGCAATCTGGCGGCCGTTGAATTCAAGATCGCGCGTGGCGCAGGCATCGGCGATCACCCTGCATTGATAACCGAGGTCGAAGGCAGCGCGCACCGTGGTATCGATGCACATATGCGTCATGGCCCCGCAAATCACCAACTCGCCTATGCCTGATAACTGCAGTAGTTCATGCAGATCGGTACCACGGAAGGCACTGGGGAAGTGCTTGACGATATGGGCCTCGCCGGCCATTGGTTGCAGGCTATGATGTATTTCTGCGCCCGGCGTATCGGGCACGAAGAAGCTGGCACCGGCGCGCGTGGAGAGATGTTGAATGTGGAACACGGGGTGCTGCCCGGCTCGAAATGCCTGCAACAGCTGCTGGCAGCAGCCGGCGGCTTCGTCCATGGCGAGCAGTTCCATGCTACCACCGGGGAAGTAATCGTTCTGGACGTCTACGATGATCAGGCCTTTTATCATGGATGAACCCTGCGTTGGCTAATGGAATATTACGATCGGACGGAATGTGATGATCAGGCGATATCGAGTTTACGGTTTCCGGGTTGAATCTGAAAGCGGGGCATCGGCTCAACGTCCGTAAAATGTTTTGCGCACCTTGTAAGTCCTGGAATTGATCGATATCACGAGACGGTTATCGGAAGCTTTCATGTCGGTTGACTGTAAGCGTACCTGAATTTCGTTGGCACTCATCACGATACAGACCAGTTGGCCATTTTCTTCATTGATCGTGCTGAGGGCGTGTTGAATGACCAGATTGTGCGCATCTTCATCGAGCTCGGCCAATGCGGCATCGATGGCCAGTGCGCAGCTGAAGGAAACCACCTCTTCCTCGAGCTCCGCTGCCCGCAGATTGCCGAGCAGGACGAACGGAAGCAGGGCGATCAGAAATATGCGTACGATTTTATCGCCTGTGGATGAGCTGGCACAGCGATTGTCCTGCAGGGCGTCTATCCTGTCATGTTCAGTCATGGGTGACGATATCGAATACATGGAGTGACAGATATATCGGTTCGGGCAGCACAAATCAAGTCGATCGTTGTGGCGTGCCTGCACAGCCGTTTAACGCCTGCCGAGTTTCTTCAACCAGCAGGGCCACCAGCCGGGCACTGGAGCATTCGCGATTGAGCGCTGCAGACTGACCCCAAAGGTAGAATTCGAAGCCGGCCGTAGCGGACTGTTCAGCGGCCTGACTGAGGGGGTCACTGAAGCTGTACATGGTCGGGTAGTCAGGGAATGGATGCTGAGATTGCGCCATTGCCTCAATGTAACGATTGTTCATCGCGCGCGCCGGTCGACCCGAAAACGCGGCGGTCAGGCGCGTATCATCATCACTGCTGCTCTGCAGGGCCGCGCGGTAAGCATCGCTGATGTTAGCTTCGGGGCAGGATAAAAATGCACTGCCCAGCTGCACGCCACTTGCACCGAGCACCATTGCCGCGGCAATTCCGCGACCATCACCGATACCACCGGCGGCGATTACCGGCACCTCGACAGCGTCGACCACCTGCGGTATCAGGGCCAGACCACCCACGCCATAATCGTCGTTTGAGACGTGGAATGTACCCCGGTGACCGCCAGCCTCCCAGCCCTGGGCGATAATCGCATCAATGCCAGCGGCATCGAGTTGACGTGCTTCGGCGACCGTGGTCGCCGAACTGATTACCAGGATACCGGCGGTCTGCAAGGCCTGCACCATATCTGCTTCGGGTAATCCGAAATGAAAGCTGACGACGCGCGGGCGCAGATCCAGCAGGCACTCCAGCCGGGATTGAGTGAAGGTGTCGCAGGGAGCCTGCAGCGGTTGCGGAAAGTCGTTTAGCCCGAGCTCGGCGTAGAATGTGGCGATACGCTCGCGCGTGCGCGCATAAACCTCGGGTTTTTCAACGGGTGGCTCATGCACAAAGAAATTCAGGTTGAAGGGGGCGTTGGTTCCCCGGCGAATGAGCGCAACATTGTCGCTGAGTTCATCATTGCTCATGTAGCTGCAACCGAGCCCCCCGAGGCCTCCGGCATTACCCACGGCGACCGCCATTGCAGGTGTCGATTCACCGCCCATCGGTGCCTGTAACAGGGGGTGCTCAATTTGCAGCAGGTCGATCAAATCAGTACGTGGCCACATGACTATTGTTCTCCGCGTGTTGGTGCCGGTTTCATAGCTTTAGTTTGAAGCCTTCGTGGGTGGCCTCAAAGCCGAGGTTTTCATAGAAGTGCAGCGCTTCGGGCCGTTGTTTGTCGGAGGTCAGCTGGATGATTCGACAATGTCTTTTACGTGCTGCCTCGATCGACCATTCGATCAGCGTCGTCCCCAGACCACGACCCCGATAATCGGGATGAATTCTGACGCCCTCAATCAGGCATCGCCAGGAGCCGGTGTGGGTGAGATAGGGAATGAAGGTCAATTGCAGCATGCCAACAATGGACTGGTCTATTTCGGCCACGATCAATGCGTTGTTCGGGTCCCGGTCTATGGCATCAAACGCTGTTCGATATTTCGAGTTGAGGGGTTGCGAGCTGTCCTCTCGCTGCGCGCCGAGGCTGTCGTCGGCGAGCATCGCGACCAGTGCTGGCAGATCCTGCGCGACGGCGTGGCGAAATACTGGTGGGGTAGAGTTGCTTGTCATCGGCGTTACTCGTTCTTATCGGCCATGCAGGCTGTTACTTTTCGCTCGGACATAGCGGGGCCTTGCGGGTATCGATGTATTGCCTTACCAGTTCGGTCAGGCGGCGGCGGTCAAAGCTGTGATAATGGCCCGGGCAGACTTCGTTGGTTTTCAATTGCAGCAAGCGTTCCATGCTGTCGAGGTACTCGCTGATCACCGAATCTTCGAGATCGTCCAGTAAATGGCCATCGTAAACCACGTCGCCGGAGAAAAACTGCTGACTGCTGGCATCGTACAGGCCGATCGAACCGGAGGAATGTCCGGGCAGGTGCATGACTTCAAAGGCACGATTGCCAAGGTCAATCACATCGCCGTGCTGCAGCGCCTGCGCCTGTGGGCAGGCTTTGACCTCGTAGTCACAGGCACTGAAACCCTGGTAGGGAATCGCCGCAAAGTCACTGTCGGGCACGAAGCCGATCTCGGGTGCACTCAGGATCATTTGCTGATCCCCACTGCACAGGGCCCGGTGTTCATTTTGATGTATATATACCTGATCAAATTCGTGGCAACTGCCGCTGTGGTCGAAATGAACGTGGCTGGCGACTACCTTGAGCGGCTTGTCCAGCAGGTCGGCAAGGTAAAGCTTCAAGCTGGAAACACCGAGCCCGGTATCGATCAACAGGTCGGCATCACGGCCCTTGATAAGCCACAGATTGGCGCGATTTTCCCAGGTGTACAGGGGTTCGGTGATGCAGTACAGATCATCACGAATGCGTTGTGTTGCAAACCAGGGATGCTGGATTTGCTTCATGATTGAGTCCACCATCTGCTTCGGGTTGGCCGATCTGGGTAGTGTCGAGCGCGAACCGATTTAATGCCCGGCGCTATGGAAACGTGCGTCGGCCCGCGCAAAGAGCGTTCTGACCCGGTCGATGTCCCAGGCTTGCTCCTGCAGGGTTTCGTGATCCCATTCACTGCGTGGCTCCTCCGGTTCGAAAAAATCGCCACCATAGACGTGCAGGGCACAGGTCATCTTTTCAATCGGGTTCAATACCGAGTGAATGATGTTGCTGCCGAGCGTGGCAACATCGCCGGCGCCGAGCGATTTGGCGCCGGCCGCCTCGATGCTGGTTTCGGTGCGGCGCCAGAAGACGTTGTCCTCGCGGCCCGAGTAAATGCCGATGACGGCATACATCTGGTGATTGTGCGGCATCAGGCTCATGCACGGCGCCCAGGCGAAATTAAGAATGGTCAGTTCAGGGGATCGATGCAGCGGCGTTATGCCGGCCTGCTGCGGTTCGCCAAGCTCTGCCATCACCCCGGAACTATCCGCGACGGCGGCTGTTACCACTTCACGCACCGCCTGCTGGCCCTCGGCCAGAGCCGCAATGCACTCTTCGATAAAGCGATCCTTGTCAAACATGGCGCTGATCCCCTTCTGTTCTGAGAGGGTTTAATAGATACACCAATCAACAACAGGGTGCAATAAAGAAATAGGATGGGGCAGGATTGCTGGTCTCAGGTGAAGCTGACAGGCGC
>JAIBDO010000241.1 GCA_024686195.1 Gammaproteobacteria bacterium
ACGTGGCCGATGAAAAGCCGCCAAGAAAGGCTAACAGAGCCAGATCTTCGCGCCCGAGCGACAACGGCAATGTGAGCACGTAAAGATCCGGATTGGCACCTTCCGGCATAAACTTGAGTCCGGCAATGGCAATCGGCATGACGAACAGGCACATACCGAAAAGATATAACGGAAACAGCCAGGAAGCGGTTGCCAGATGTCGTTCATCGACATTTTCGACCACCGTCACCTGAAATTGCCGCGGCAGACAGATAACGGCAGTGGCGGAAAGAAATGTCAGCGTCACCCAACGAGCATCGAAGATGTTACCGTCGCCATAAAGCATCTCGGTATCAACGTTCTCGAACACGGAACTAACGCCACCGGCCACGCCGAAGACGACGAACAGGCCGACCGCGAGCAAAGCGGCCAGTTTGATTACGGCCTCGACCGCAATGGCCGCGACCACACCGTGATGACGCTCGTTAGCGTCTACATTTCGTGTGCCGAAGAGAATGGTAAACAGCGCCATTCCGGCAGCAATGACAAACGCGGTTAAAGAGACGTCGACCTCGCCGACAATCGCCTGATAACTGCGCGTCACCGATTGCAGTTGCAGCGCTATGTATGGCGTCGTGGCGAGTAACGCCATCAGGGTCACCAGCACGGCGATGCTGGAACTCTTGCCATAGCGCGACGAGATAAGATCGGCTATCGAGGTGATTCGATGTTCCTTGCCGATGCGCACCAGCTTGCGCAGCAGAAACCACCATCCGATAAATACCAGTGTTGGACCCAGGTAGATGGTAATGAACTCGAGGCCATTTCGGGCAGCCGAGCCGACCGCGCCGTAGAAGGTCCATGAAGTACAGTAAACCGAGATCGACAGGGTGAAAATGATGGGTGACTGAATCCAGCGCGCATGACCCTGGCGCGCACGGCGATCGACGTAGAACGCCAGTGCAAACAGCAGGGCCACGTAACCCAGACAGACCCCTAGCAGCAGATCAACGGATAGCATCAGTCAGTGCTGTCCACTTCTTCCGCGGACCCGGGTTCTTCCGGATTGTCCCAACCCGAGCTATTCAGCAGGCGTTTCGACAGCATAGCGGCACCGGTGATCAGGGCACCCCAGACGGCGAACAGATAAAACCCGGTAAAGGGTATGCCCAGAACCTTGATATCGAGCTGAAATATACCGGCCAGCGGCGGGGTCAACAGCAAACAACCAACCAGCAGCAAAACCAGTGCACGATCGCTGATCTTGCGATCGGACACAGGACGATTCAGGTCAGGCGATTCATCGTTCATGCTATTGAAACCCTCCTGGATTCCCGCTCGCATACGCATGTAAGACCGACAGTACTACTGCCACTCAGCCGATTCTAACCGCTACGCCACGGATATTCACGCGCGAGGCTGGCATTCGCAGACATGTCATCCCGTCAGCGGGTCAATAACCCGATGCTTGCAGTTGCGCCGCGGGCAGGTTCGACAGGATAAACCAACGGGTTCGAATGCGGTCGCGCGATCCGGGGCATAAACCGTTTGCCGGGCATCTTCGTCGCTTAGTACACACATATCGGTCAGATAATGCCGAGCCTGGCCGAAGCCTATGGAGCCACTATTCGCGGCCCGGGCAACGAATACAAAGCCCTCACCCGAGGGTAGCTGCACGTGCTGCCGCAACACCGCGTTTGGGGCCTGTTGCGCGCGATAGAGAATCCATAGCGGGCAGGACGAACCGTAGCGTGGCACCACCAAACCGGGCAGGTTACGCGACAGGGTAATGTTGCCCGAGGCATTGGCCTGATAAAAGCCGAAGCGGGGATTTTCAGAGCCGGATGGAAGCGCGCTCAGGCGCTCGCCTATCAACTGGAAGTCCACGCCAAAGTCATCACTTAACATTTCCAGGTCATACCCCAACTCCGTCGCTCGCTGTCTGAGAGTTCCCATGGGGACCAGGACGGCACCAACAGCGTAGCGCAGCAGAATGTCGTGGCTGCGCACGCGTGCCACATCGGTTTCGAGCTGGGCTTCAGCGGATACAATTTTGCCTATTAATTTATCCAGTTGCTTGCTAACCAACTGCTGCGCTGCACCGAAACGCGCGGCTGCCTTACCCTCGGGAAGTTTCGAGTGCAATTGCTCGGCGCGCCGCTCTATCTCGGCAAAGTGATTCTGGCGCTTGTCGAACAGGGCATCAACCTCGTCCAGCGGTGTCAGCGTGCGCCTGGCCCAGGCCGCATTATCAAAGTAGCTTGCCAACGCATCGCCCAGTTTACACAGATGCTTACTCTCCTCGTGCATGATGGCGTAAAACCGGTCGCGTCCAGCGCTTTCGATATCGGGATACTGATCGATAATTTCAGACGCCGAGTAGAGCGAGGCAATACGGGTCAGCATCGTATGTACAGTTTCCCCGAGGAATGGATCATGATTCAGGCGGTCACCTAATATCTGCGCCGTGTTGGTAGCCTGGTGCTCAGAGCGTGACAGCGCCAGGATGCCGCGCGCCCATCCGGGGAAGCGGCCGATAAACTCTCCAATACGCTGGTCTTCGATTCCAAGCGCCAGCATTTCAGGGTTCTGCGCAATTTCCTCCAGCGTATCCAGCAGGCGGCGATCAGCAGCGCCATCAAGTTGGTCGAGCGGAAGATCAAGCGCATTGGCCACCTTACGCAACAGCGTGCCACCAATGTCGCGCTTGTTATGTTCGATCAGGTTGAGATAGGACGGCGAGATTTCGACCTGTCGCGCCAGATCGGCCTGAGTCACACCGATTTCGCGGCGTCGTTCGCGGATCCTGGGACCCAGAATATTGCGTTTCATGCTTTGTCTCGGACTACCATCAGATCGCTATTTAGTCAATTATTAACAAATTAACATTTTGACCGCTGGTTAAATTTACAAAAGTATTGTTATTTTTCACATACTTATTGAATTATTACCGCCAGTCAATGATTCTTGCCAGGCTTAATTGCATTAATGCGGTGCAAGCGGGAATGTTACAACCGGTCGCCGTACCTAAAACAATCTGGAGGATTCGTACCTAATGAGTAAAATTGATAACTCTAAGCGCAGCTTTCTAAAGACCAGCGCAATACTCGGTGTCGGCGTTTCAGCACCAATGATTTTCACCAATGCCCATGCGGCATACCAAAACGAACCAAAGGGCTCTACCGTTACTTTTGGTTTTAACGTGCCACAGACCGGTGCCTACGCGGATGAAGGCGCGGACGAACTGCGCGCTTACAAGCTCGCCGTTCAGCACATCAACGGTGAAGGCGATGGCGGCATGCTGAACACCTTTTCATCAAAAGCACTGGGAGGCAACGGCATTAACGGCAAGAAAGTCGTGTTTGTTACGGGCGACACTCAAACCAAATCGGATGCTGCACGTGCTTCAGCCAAGCGTATGATCGAAAAGGATGGCGCTATCATGATCACCGGTGGTTCTTCATCCGGTGTGGCGATCGCAGTTCAAGGTCTGTGTCAGGAAGCCGGCGTTATCTTCATGGCGGGTCTGACTCACTCCAATGACACCACCGGTAAAGACAAGAAGGCCAACGGTTTTCGTCACTTCTTCAACACTGAAATGACCGGCGCAGCACTGGCCCCGGTACTGAAGAATGCTTACGGCACCGATCGTGTTGCCTACCACCTGACTGCAGATTACACCTGGGGCTACTCTCAGGAGGGTTCTATCCGCAAATATACCGAGGCGATGGGTTGGAAAACTATACAGGCAGTTAAAACCCCGGTAGGTGCAGGTGACTTCTCGCAGTACATCACTCCGGTACTGAACTCTGGCGCCGATGTGCTGGTTCTGAACCACTATGGCAAGGATATGGTCAATTCACTGACCCAGGCGGTCCAGTTTGGCCTGGCCGACAAAATGGTCAATGGTAAGAAATTCGAAATCATCGTGCCGCTGTACTCACGTCTGATGGCAGCGGGTGCTGGCTCAGCCGTCAAGGGTATTTTCGGTTCTACCAACTGGCATTGGTCACTGCAGGATGCGGGCTCGCAAGCGTTCGTCAAATCCTTCGGTAAGGCTTACGGCTTCCCGCCGAGCCAGGCTGCCCACACTACCTACTGCCAGGCGCTTCTGTACGCAGATGCCTGTCAACGTGCCGGCACCTTTATGCCAAGCGAAGTAGGTAAGCAACTGGAGGGCTTCAAGTTTGACGGTCTGGGCAATGGTCCGACAGAATATCGGGCTGACGATCACCAGTGCTTCAAGGATGTTCTCGTAGTGAAAGGTAAAGAGAACCCGACATCCAAGTTCGACGTACTCGAAGTGGTTGAAGTCACGCCGCGTGCGCAGGTCGAGTACGAAGCCAGCATGCTGGGTGGTAACCTCGGTCCGTACAACAACGGCTAGTACTACAGCAGAGCAGTAAGCTTGTACAAGCTTACTGTAAAACTGCTGACTCAGGGACAAAGCGGCACAGGGACGTGCCACATTATTTCAGGCTCCGCAATCCATGCGGGGTTGGCAGTGGTGACT
>JAIBDO010000116.1 GCA_024686195.1 Gammaproteobacteria bacterium
ATGCCGGCCAGTGACAGGTTGTGCCCGGCGTAACAGCAGATGATGTCGAATCCGGCTTTTTTCGCACGTTTGACCGCATCCAGGTGCCAGTGACGGTAGGCGCGGATGTCTTTCTTGTTCATGGCTCGAGCCTGCAACGGGTAGTTGGCATCGGAGGCCGGCATGTGGGTCGGAAACAGGGGCACTTCCCGGCTATACAGATTGGCCGCCCACTTGCCGTTGTGCACCGGTTCGATGGATGCCAGCGCATCGTGTTCGTGGACCGCGTCGCACATGCGTGCCAGGTAAGGAATATCCTGATCTGACCACAGCCGTCCTTCGGTGCCAGGTGTTATATCGCTCGAAGGATGAATGTCGATCTGTTCGGTCGAAACCACCGCCCATCCACCCTCGGCCTTGACGCCACGCATGGCGGCCATGCTCGATGGAAAGCTGCGGCCCATACCGTTGCAATGCGGCGCCTGGTAAAAACGGTTTTTTGCCGTGACCGGCCCTATTTTTACCGGTTCGAAGAGAATGTCATAGCGGCTGTCGCGGGCCATCGATAAATCCGTAGCAAGTATGTTTCAATTTCGGCCAATGCATTTGTTCAGCTCTCCCATCTTCGAGGTGAAAGCCGCGTCATTGGGTAGTTTTAATTTGATATGCCAATGAAATTAAACTGACCGACCAGTCATTCAGTTATTTGATATGATCGCGCAAGGCTAGCAGATATTTCGCCAATCCGGTATCCGCTCCCTGCAGTGCGTGACATGAGGAATGTACATGAACAATGAACAGCGCGTCATCCGGCTACAAGCCGATGGACCTGAAGGCATCGATCTTGAAAGAATGCAACTGGATCCAGTCGAATTCCAGTCTCCTCTGCCAGAGCAGTTCGGGCATGTCTACTATGCGGATGAGGAACTGGGGCTGACGGTCGGGGTGTGGACCACAACTTCTACCCTGGTTACGGTCTATCTGGATGCGGCTTATCAATGCCCGTGGCATTGATAAAATCAAGAGTTGTATAGATCGCCAGTATGATGCCCGCCATTTCCAGGCCTTCTTCGAGACCTGTCAGCATGTTGTAGCGCAATGAGTTCAAATCCGTTCCTGAGTAATGTTCAATGCCCACGGCGCCGGTTACGTAGATAACGCCTGCAGCGAGAAACAGGCCCGAACTGCGCCAGCGGTAATGCCATAGAAAAGGCAGGAAGCCAATCCCGCTTACCAGCACGAAATAGAACGCTCCCACTGTCCAGACAGAGTTTTCGTTCAGGGTGTTGAGTAATTCGTGCATGCCGACGATTTCATCGACAGACATCAAGGCAAACCCCAGGCCCAGGATCAGCCACCAGCGATACATGTTATCGGCTTGTGAGCGCAGGGAACGGGCGACGAAAATCATCAGTAGTGAGGCAAACAGGAGAATGACTGCGCTGAACCAGGTGCCAAAACTTTCCTCCTCATCCAGGTCAAAAATGGCGATCTGCCAATACTCGAATCCGAGCGCATCTTTCCAGCCCAGTGCTTCATTGAAATTTGCCTGCAGCGCAAGCAGATGTGCGCCGAGCAGCACTGACATGACCGCAACCAGTGTCAATGTGATGCGTTTGGTATCTAGATGTATCGACAGAGTGGCTTTCATATGCGCTGAATCGACTTCAATTATTGCGTTTTTTTTGCGCCAGAGGGTAGGCCGGCAGACTAGAATTCGACGTCATGGTGAGGCAGATAGTCCTGCAACAGATGGCACAGGCAATCCTGCTGTATCACCAGCTTGTCACGAGTAATCATGGCCGGCATTAGCGTCTGATTGAAGAAGATTTTGCCCTGTTCGATGCGCAGTACCTCGTCGGTGACGTCGTGGCCATTGGTATCGATGATGGAAATAGGGCGATCGACCCGGGTGTAACCGAAAACCTGTTGGGTATCCATCAGGGTGAAATTGCGTGCCTCTATGTCTTTCTCGAAGCACAGGTCGACATCGGCGGCCGGATCAAAGTCATAGCTGACGTGTTCGGCAATGTGCAGGTTCAAATGCGATTCAACCAGGTGCAGTGATTCACGTGATAACGCCTCTTCGGGGATTTGTTGCAGCGTTAACAAGTCTTCTATAAAACGACAGGCGTGTTCGATACCTGTCTCATCGCCGGGCAGGCCACATTCCAGTGTTACCGCCGGACAGATGTCATTGAAGGCCATGGTACAAACTCCTTTGTGGTTGTAGACCATGGCGGTGCGATTAAAGCTCGCAGCAAGATTTTGATTGCGCAGGTTGGGATCAGTAATGCAGGCATAATGTGGATTCCTGCCGGTATTGTTGTGAACATCAATCGCAGCAAACAACGGCAACCCATGCGCTATCTCTATGATGCGTCGCATCATATTCGAGGTGGGGCATGGCTCCATCAAGCTGCCTGGCCAGCATCGATTGAAATCGACCTGTTCGGGCAGACGTCGCAAATTGGCTTCTGCTGCCTGCACATTACCGACGAACAGAAGTATTGAACGCGGCAGTTTGTCGGCGTATTTAGCGAGCAATCTTTGCATGACCTTGAGCCCGGTATATTCGTTACCGTGTAACAGGATCGAGATGAACAGGAAGTTATTATCCTGTCCATCCAGCTGAATCAGGGTGGGATTCGGAAACAGGCTGCGAATGTTGGCGGTGGTGATGTCGAAGAAACCATCGGGCAGACCGTGCATACGGTCGAAATTCTGGATCATGTAGCGGGGCCCTGCCACAGGTGGACGGGTGTGTTGGTGTTGGCCTGTTTAATGTAGTCACAGACCAGCCTGGCGCTATCACCATATTCTTTCCAGTGTGCTGAAATCCAGCTGGCACCGGTTGCTCCGCTACTGACTCGAGCCTCGATAATATCCAGCCAGCGGCCACTGTCTTTGATGCCGGCGGCATTTAGAGCCTCGCGGGCAAGCGGTAATGCCCGTTCGAGCAGGATTTTTTTCAAATCCGCCTGCTCACCATCCGGCCAGTGGACCTGGGTGTTGAGGCCTTCGCGTGCGGCACGATAGAAATCGGACTCGAGTGTGGTAAACGGCACTTCGGTGAGTTGATCACCGAGGGTTTTGAGGCCTTCGGTAAGGCCTATGTAAAACACCAGGTTGGCGATGGTGTCGATCAGGGTTGGCCCTGAAGGCACTACGCGCAACTCGAGGCGCAGATGATAACTGCTATCTTTATTGCGCGCGATGATGGGTCGCACCCAGCGCCAGATGGTGCCATTGTGCAGGGCCAGGTGGTGCAAGTCCTCAACAGGGCGATCTCGAACTTCCGGTAAAATCGGGCTGTAATAGAAATTATCCTCAAACAGATCGAGCAGGGATTTAATGTAACCCTTGCCGAAGTGCACCCGCGGAATGATGCGATCTTCGATTTCCTGGGGGTTGCGGGTATCGACAGACTGTTTGAATATGCCGATTCTCGATTCCTGCCAGCAGGATTTACCGAGCACCAGTGGCGAATTCGCCGTTGCTGCCAGAACCAGCATGCTCGACCACAGTCCGGCATGATAGGTTGGCACGATTTCATCGAAGGGTACCTGGATATGTATCTGCAGTGAGGTCGCCAATGCCTCGAGCATGACATCGTGCTTCTCGATGCTGAGCTGCTCTTCGCCATCGAGGTGCAGTTTTACCGGTCGGCCGCGCATGTTGAGTAATTTCTGGCTGAGCAGATTATAGCGATGCAGCTCAGTCATGTAGTTTTGCGGGTCCAGATGCTCCTCGGTCACACTCGGAAATACCCCGAACAGGCCGATCTGCGAATCAAAATCAGCTGCGGCGTCCTCGGCCTGCTTGTAGAGTTGGGCGAGGTCAGCTTCAATCTGGTTGAATACATTGCCCTGATAAGGAAAAACGTTACCGTTGATTTCCATGTTGAAACGCGCCAGTTCGGTGGTGAACAACGGGTTGCTGGCGGCCTCGATGACGTGCGTGTTTATCCGGCTCGGATTGCCGTCGCGATCGGCCAGGCAGAGTTCGAGTTCATAGCCCAGCATGCGACTTGAGTTGTCAAACGCGCGTTTGGCAAACAGTGAGCGCAGCCACTCGGTCTCTTCTTCCAGTCGTTGCTGGAAGCGATCGTAGTCGGCTTGCTCGAAGTGTTCTTTTTGAATTTCTTCGCCCATATGGGCCGCAGTATAAGTTAGATCAGCGCTCTCTGACTACTTTGATATCGGCTGCGCTAGAGTTTGCCCGGAAGCCTGTCTATACTTCTACATCGCTCAAGTCCAAACACCAATGCCTACCATTCTTCAAGTATCCAACCTGATAAAACGCTTTGGATCCCTGACCGCAGTCAATCAGGTCAGTTTTGAAATTGTTGAAGGTAGTTGTTTCGGCCTGCTCGGACCGAATGGCGCGGGCAAGACGACCACCATCGAGATGATGGAAGGCATCAAGCAACCCGATGGTGGCACTATCCGCTATCGTGGCAAGCCACTCGGCGAGCAGTTTCGCAACGAGGCCGGCATCATGTTCCAGTCCACCGCGTTGCAGGATTTCATCACCGTGCGAGAAGTGATGCGCCAGTTCAGCCGGTTTTACCCGCACAGCGCGAACATCGACGAGCTTGCCGATCGGTTCGCGCTGCATGAATTTCTCGGCCAGGATACGCGCAAGCTGTCTGGCGGACAGAAGCAGCGCCTGCTGTTGGCGATGGCCATGATCAACCAGCCGAAGATCCTGTTTCTAGACGAACCGACGACCGGTCTTGACCCGCAATCGCGGCGTAACCTTTGGGACCAGGTGCAGCAGGTGCGCGCGCAGGGAGCCACCATCCTGTTGACCACGCATTACATGGAAGAAGCCTATGAACTCTGCGACGAGATCGCGATCATGGATCACGGCCGCATCATTGCGCACGATGCACCTGATGCGCTGCTGGCGGCGCATTTCAACGACGTCGTGGTACAGCTGCATGCCACGGATTTACCGCGCGAGATCGGCGAACCCGAATTCGATGCGGTTTACCGAAACGACAGCGCGCACATCGTCACTGGCGACGTCAACCAGACCGTCGAAAATCTGTTGCGACTGGATATACCGCTGGATCACCTGCGTATCCGCGCGCGCGACCTCGAGGATCTGTTCCTCGAACTCACCGGCCGGGAGTTGCGCACGTGAACTGGAGACGCATCTACGCGCTGTTCGTTGCGCGCAACCTCGAATTCGTGCGTGATCGATCGTCGCTCGCCTGGAACCTGTTGTTGCCGATTCTGATCATCATTGGCTTTGCCTATGCTTTTACCGGTGATAGCCCGGAGAAATTCAAGGTCGGCCTGGTCGCGAGCGCGCAACTGGAACCGTCCGCGCTCGAGTTCAGGTCGACCCGCTACATCAAGTTCATCGATTTCGACCAGGTCGACAGCAACCTGGTCAAGGTCGAGCGCCATCAAATCGACTTACTGTTCGATGCCGACAGCCGCCGATACTGGATCAATCGCAGTTCGCCGAACGGTTACATCGTTGAAAAGCTGCTGATTGCCGCTTTTAGTGGTGCGGCGGGCAAGCTGCAGAAATCACTCGTGGAAGGCGATGAGATCAGGTACCTGGACTGGGTGATGCCGGGCGTTATCGGCATGAACATCATGTGGGGTGCGCTATTCGGAATCGGCTACGTTATCGTGCGCTACCGTAAGTTCGGCGTGCTCAAACGCATCAGTGCGACGCCGGTCACCGCGATGGAATTCCTGAGCGCGCAAATACTGTCACGTCTTTGTCTGTTGCTGGTGGTAAACCTGTTGATCTACGTCGGCATGGATTTTTTTGTCGATTTTCGCATGCACGGATCCTACTTCAACCTGCTGCTGGTGTTCATCCTCGGCTCCGTCAACCTGATCTGTTGCGGGCTTGTAGTCGCCGCGCGCATCTCTAGCGAAGAGGTGGCCAACGGTTTGCTAAATCTGTTCAGCTGGCCGATGATGTTCCTCTCCGGAGTGTGGTTTTCGCTGGAAGGCGCGCACCCCCTGATGCAGAAGCTCGCGCTGTTATTGCCGTTGACCCACATAACCGCAGCGGCGCGGGCAATCATGATCGACGGCGCCGGCCTGCTCGACATTTCGGACCATTTGCTGGTGCTCGCTATCTCCAGCGCAATACTGCTGTTTATCGGTGCAAGGATATTTCGATGGGAATGATTTCTGACCAGACCATACTGTTTTGCCTGCTGGGCGTCGTCTTCGGCCTGCTGCTGTGGGGCAAGGTGCGCTACGACCTGGTTGCCTTCGGCGCGCTGATCATCGCCATCGTCATTGGCGTGGTGCCGCAGGAGGAGGCTTTTTCCGGCTTTGGTCATCGCGCGACGATTATTATCGCGCTGGTGCTGATCGTCAGTCGCGGCCTTTCCAACTCTGGCGCAATCGAGCTGGTCGCGCGTTACCTGATTGTTGGCGGGCGTTCGTTGTTCGTGCACATCGGCGTGATGTCCGGGGTTGCGGCGCTGCTGTCGGCGGTGATGAACAATGTCGCCGCGCTCTCCCTGCTGATGCCGATCGATATACAGGCTGCTAAAAAGGCGAAACGCAGCGCCGCGCTTACGCTGATGCCACTGTCCTTCGCGTCGATACTGGGCGGTCTGATTACGCTGATCGGTACGCCACCGAATATTATTATCGCCAGCTTTCGTGAGCAGGCACTGGGTGAACCCTTTGGCATGTTTGATTTTACGCCGGTGGGTGCGGTTACCGCGGTCGCCGGAATCGCCTTTATCGTGGTTATTGGATGGCGCCTGGTGCCGCTCGGTGACAATGACGCTGGAGGTGAAGGTCCGCCACCGCAGGAGGATTATATCGCCGAGGTGAAGGTTGCCGAAAACTCGAGCTTGATCGAGCGACAGGTGCGTGATCTCGATGCGGAAATGGACGAGGCCGACGTTGTCATTACGGGACTGGTGCGCCGCGGCAAGCGCCTGCCCGGGCGCGCCCGGCGCGAGCTTATTCGCGAGGGCGACATTCTCGTGATCGAGGCGGATGCCGAGCACATCGACGCTTTTGTCGGTGCCTTCAATCTGGAATATGTTGGCGCCGAGAAATACCGCGGGCAGACGGACGAGGCCCTGGCGCTGATCGAGGCGGTCGTGCCCGAGAATTCGCGCATCGAGGGCCGCAGTGCGCTGAGCGTGCGCTTGCTCTACCGGCATGGCATCACCCTGCTCGGGGTATCGCGCCACGGCAAGACCTTCCGCGAACGCGTCCGCAAACTCGAGACCCGTGCCGGTGACGTGTTGCTGTTGCTGGGTCCGCTCGAGCGCCTCGATGACATCGTCAAGTGGCTTGGTTGCCTGCCGTTAAAAGAGCGTGACCTGCAGGTCATACAGCGGCAAAAGGCATTGATCGCGGTCGCGAGTTTCGCGCTGGCGATCGCCGCGGCCACGTTCGGCATCATCCACCTGCCGGAGGCGCTGGCACTGGTGTGCATGGTCATGGTCGGCTTCAGTATTGTCCCCCTGAAGGAAATATATACATCAATCGAGTGGCCGGTGATCGTGTTACTGGGCTCGATGATCCCGATCGGCGCCGCGCTCGAGGCGTCCGGTGGGACCGCACTGATTGCGCAGCAGGTTATCAATTTTTCCGAGGGTTA
The DNA here is from genome assembly GCA_024686195.1 of Gammaproteobacteria bacterium. GTDB lineage: Bacteria > Pseudomonadota > Gammaproteobacteria. Next base: position 7,588 of record JAIBDO010000116.1, read on the forward strand.
CGGGCCGGTGGTCGTGTTGACGCTATTGATGGTCGTGACCATGACCCTGTCCGACCTGCTTAACAATGCCGCCACCGCGATTATTGCCGCGCCGATCGGGATCGATATCGCCTCTCGCCTCGGGGTTAGCCCCGACCCGTTCCTGATGGCGGTCGCTATCGCGGCGTCCTGTGCCTTCCTCACGCCGATCGGGCACCAGAACAATACGCTGGTGATGGGTCCTGGCGGTTACCGGTTTGCCGATTACTGGCGCATGGGGCTGCCGCTGGAAATTGTTGTTATCGCCGTTTCATTGCCAATGATCCTGTGGGTGTGGCCGCTGTAGTTGGCGAGCTCGCCCGGGGATGAGGTGAGCATTTTCCCAACCAAATCGTTAAACTATGCGCTTCCATCACCACTATCCTAGCCATGACCATTATTAAACAAGACGACCTGATCGACAGCATCGCCGATGCCTTGCAATACATTTCCTATTTCCATCCGCTCGATTTCATTCGCGCGATGGACCAGGCTTACCAGCGCGAAGAAAACCCGGCGGCCCGCGACGCGATCGCGCAGATCCTGATCAACTCGCGCATGTGCGCGCTGGGACATCGACCGATCTGCCAGGACACCGGCATCGTCACCGTGTTCCTGCGGGTTGGCATGCAGGTGCAATGGGAGGCCGACATGTCGGTCACCGATATGTGTAATGAAGGCATTCGCCGTGCTTACCAGAATCCGGATAACGTGCTGCGTGCGTCGATACTTGATGATCCTGATGGCAAGCGCAGCAATACCGGCGATAACACGCCGGGCGTGATTCATTACGAAATCGTGCCGGGCGACAGTATCGAAGTGCACGTCGCTGCCAAGGGTGGCGGCAGCGAGGCCAAGTCAAAGTTTGTGATGCTGAACCCCTCTGATTCGGTCGTCGACTGGGTGCTCAATATGGTGCCGCAGATGGGTGCCGGCTGGTGCCCGCCGGGTATGCTCGGCATTGGTATCGGCGGCACCGCGGAGAAGGCGATGATTCTGGCCAAGGAGGCATTATTAGAGCCCATCGACATTCAGGATTTGCAGGAGCGTGGTGCGAGCAACCGGGCTGAGGAGTTGCGCCTGGAACTCTATGACAAGGTCAACCGGCTCGGTATCGGCGCGCAGGGTCTGGGTGGTTTGACGACGGTGATGGACGTTAAAGTGAAAGACTATCCTTCGCATGCCGCGAACAAGGCTGTTGCCATAATTCCCAATTGTGCGGCGACGCGGCATACGCATTTCACCCTCGATGGCAGTGGTCCGGCGCAACTCGAAGCGCCACGACTCGAAGACTGGCCCGAGATCACGCGTGAAACCGGCGACAACGTCAAACGCGTCAACCTGGATACGGTGACGCGCGAGGACGTAAAAACCTGGAAGCCCGGCGATACCCTTTTGCTGAATGGAAAGATGCTGACCGGGCGCGATGCGGCACATAAGAAAATGGTCGATATGCTGGGCAAAGGTGAGACGTTACCCGTTGATCTGAACGGACGTTTTATCTACTACGTAGGCCCGGTTGATCCGATTGGTGATGAAGTGGTCGGGCC
>JAIBDO010000177.1 GCA_024686195.1 Gammaproteobacteria bacterium
CGGCCATGGACCGCCAGGCGAAAAGCAGCAGAGAAATCAGTTTTTTAACCCTCCCCATCGACGCCTTTTTCTAGCCCGGTTTTTCGCGGGATCATAGAGCGGCACCAGCCCGGAATCGGCCTCGAACGCTACAATGCCAGTACGTCATCACCAGGGGATTCCAGCGGCCAGACCGCTTCGGTCAACCACATTCCCACGTAGTCGCCCTCCTGCTGCAATCCGAGCCGAAAGGCGAAGTAGAGTGTTTCGTTATTCTCGCCGACGATCTGCACCAGGCGCAGGGCTTTGTTTCCCTCGAAAATAACCTTGCTGAGCGTGCTGTCGCGATGGTTGATCATTTTGCCGAATACCGGTCCCTTCACCAGCGTAACAAAACGTTCCAGAGGGCCGGTATTCACCTTGTTGGCGGGTGACGCGAAGTTGAATGTAGTTTCGATACCCGCATCGGGGAACGGATAGTCATTTTTGGAGAGCGCGTCGATGATGATTTGAACCACTTCACCCGGTTGCAGTTCGGCGTTGGGTTGCGGCAATTCCGGGGTGTCTGCCGGTGGCGACATTGCCGCGTATATGGGGCTTACCGCAGCCAGTAACATTAGAACCAACACACTGCTCAACACGGGCCTGACGAAATTACTCATAACCTTCACCACCTCTTTCCAAACCGATTTCTTACTAGATTCCCAGATGCATACTATTCCTACGCACGGGCCGCTACTTTGGACTTGAAAAAAAAAGATAGTCAGAGAGCAATTGTTCCCAGAATGCAGTTTACTCGAGGGTGTGAATCCGATCAGCGGTCGGCCGAATTTGTTGCAGGAAATAGAAAACTGAATGCTGCCAGTTGCTAGCCCGATCCGCTGATTCCCCTGGTTATGCACGAACCATTCATTTCAGTAAATCATGATCGCTTAAGTGAAACCATTAGCGCGTGAAGATGAAATTGACTACTGATTCCGGTGACAGGCTGGTGACTTCATCGGTCATATTTTTTCGATAGAACGCGCTGCACCCGCCCGTTTGCCAAACCGTCAATTGCATGGCTTTTTTAAATAGGGTACAGACCACGATTAATTCGTTTCGTACTCGGACGGTCAAAATAAACGTGGTCTGTCCCCTGATACCTACTCATCATATCTCGTGAGTCAGCAGCACGATGGATAATACGGCAGTGGCGATTGCCAGCGATTTCCGCAGCGTTAATTTTTCCAGCTTCAGCAGCACCGAGAAGATGAAGGCGGCGACAAATCCCATGTTGGTCAGCGGCACCACGAGGCTGGCATCACCGAGTGCGAGCGCGGTGGTGAGCAGCCAGATGATGGCGAACACCAGCACCCCGGTGATCGCCATGTATTTAAGCTTGATGGCTGTGATGCGAACCCGTCTTTCGCGAAAGCAGGCATAACCAAGTCCCCCCAGGCACCAGGCGATGGCCGCAAAAAACATGATGGTGTTCGCATCGGCTCCATTGCTGAGCCCTGCTTTGGTGAAAATGCCATAGAGTGCGCGCAGGCAGCTTGCCGTAATAATCAGCACCACGAACAGTTTGAAGTGCGGAATCGCGCGGGTTTCAATGTGATTCGGCTGATACAGCAGCAGCACCGTAACCAGCCCGAGCAATATTCCAAAGCCCGCAATCAGGCCCGGATTTTCCGCGAGAAAAATAAACGCCAGCAGCACCAGCGGTATGGTGTTCAGTCGATAGATGGTGGACGCCATGCTGATCGGCAGGTGGCCCAGACATTCCAGCAGCATGATATTCGACAGAGTGACAAACACAGCTGCGGTGATGCCATAGACCAGGGTTGGTGTATCCAGTGACAGCGCGAGGCCGTAATAATCCATATAGGCCAGTTGCAACACAATCCACACGCAGCCCGTGCCGAAAATCAGCATGCCGCGGGAACGCTGTTGGGCGGAATAAAGTTTGAACACCAGGTCCAGCGCGCCAGAGGCGGTAAGACACAGCAGGGCCAGGATGGCGGGAGAGGCGTTCACTGAGATAGGCGCTCTATGCGCGACTAGTCGCTGGCGTCGAGCGGATAGGCATGCGTGTGCACGATCACCCGGTCTTCCTCGAGGAAGACAATCGAATACTCGGGCGGCTCACTGTTGTGATGAATTTTGTCGCTGTTGAAATTGAGATCGACCTGGTGGTTGGTTCCGCGCAGCGATGAGAATGAAATGCCCAGCCAGTTGCCGCTAATGGGCCGATGCGCATGCCCGAAGAACAGGTGGCGGATGTTGGTGTAGGGGCGCAGGATCTCGGCAAAGGCCTGTTGCTCGGCAAGACCAATGACATCGATACAGGGGAAATTCAAATCAAATGGCGGATGATGCATGAACAGGTAGACCGGTTCGTGCTGATGCTTTGCCAACGTGGCCTGTAACCACTCGCGGCGCTGCTCACAGTAAATGCCACCATGGGTATCGTATTCGACGGTGTCGATGATGATAAAAACACCCGCTGGAGTCTGCACTGTGTATTGCACGAAACCATGATCGTCGACCTTTGCTTGCGCGAAGCAGCGTCGGTAATTCTCGCGGTGGTCGTGATTGCCAATAATGAGATGGCACTCCATATCCAGCCTGGAAATCTGTTCGGCGAGCAATCGATAAGCGGAATCTTCACCTCGATCGGCGAGATCTCCGGTGATGACACAACACTCGGCGTCGCCATGATGGCGGCGGATGTCATCGACACAGCGGGTAAAGCGTTCGGCCGGGTCGAGGCCGTGCAGCTGCGCGCCCGGGGCAACCAGGTGGGTGTCGGTGATGTGTATGAATTTCATATGCGGATTGTCAGCAAATGCTTCGATGGCTAGAGATAGTCAGGGATGATACTTATCTTGGCAGGAAAATGTAATTTCCTGATTCGGTGAACCCGTGCAAGCGGGAATGACTGAGGATCCCTTATATTTCATTCAAGCTCGAAGCCCATTAAAACAGGCTTGCAGACGATTTAACTTACCAGCGTATTCGACTTCAACATGGTTTCACATTTCCTCCACCAGGAAATTGGGCTTGCGTGAAAATACAGCTCGAGCCGCAGCAATAGACGTGAGTGTCCCTGGCGATCCTGCCCCTGACGATCGTTCGATTTACGATTATCCCAAGTCGAGATATCGACCCGGGAACAGGCCTAGTGTAGCGCCGACCCCAGTCGCTCGCCCTCGGCATCCCGAAGGCCGATCAATACGGCATCTCCATTCGAATTTACCCGAATTTCGCCAAATCTCGCCGAACGATATTCCTGCCAGCTGCCTTCTTCGAAGAAATAGGCGTCACTGGCAAGCCGCACCGAATCACCGCGTTTGCGATAGCGGAGCAGTTGTTGGCCCTCTTGCAACGGCTGGCCGTTGTAGAGCGAAACAAATTTCGCCTCGTTGAGTTCACCCAACTCGATCAGGGCAACACCATCATTTAACTCGATCTTTCTGGCCTCGCTGGCAACCACTCCGGCCAGGGTATAGCGAAGCGCCATATAATCGCCCTGTAACAAGGATCGGGGATCCCGTGGGGCGATGCGCAGCAACACCGTCTCGCCATTGCGAACAATTCGCTCCTTGCCAGCAATTTCGACGTTGATCGCCAGCAGAACAGTAGCGACCGTAACAGCGAGTACAACCGTTCGGGCACGGTCCTGTAGATTGAAGATCCGATTAAGCATGATAGGTGCCTCCCTCTTGACCCGCGGTAATTTTCAAGAGTAACCAGCGTGCGATCAAAACCACGGCGCCGGTCGCCACCAGGGTAATCGACTTTGTCAGCATGCTGACCTGTATGCCATAGAAGTAGCAAGCGATGAACACCACAAGAAACGTGATGCCGGCACCAATGAACACTCGGTTACCCGAAGATGCGCCTAACATGATGACGATCAACGCGAGCAGCAGGCCGGGGATCGCCCATGCGGCAGCGCTAATCGCCACCAGTAATCCATAGAAAACCGCCATTTCCCGGGATCCGGTGCCACCGCCCATTTGAGACCAGACCTGGTTACCCACATAGAGTAACAGCCCACCCAGCAACACGGATGAAACCCATGGTCGTGGATAAAAGGCAAAATCCAATCTCATTTCGGGCAGGATATAAACGGTCGATAGCAACAGGAATCCGAAGGCTGTGATCATCAGGCCGGTAATTAACGGCCTGATCAGATGCCCTTTGCCATGTTCAATGAACAGGCCCTGTCTTTTATAGAAAAATACCATCGCCGCGGCAACCAGCGGACCCACCAGCGGCACGACTGCACTAATCTCCCAGGAGTACAGGAGAAAACCAGCTGACGACATCGCGATCAGTATCGACAGCACTCGGTGGATACGATCGGGAAACACGAAGAACAGGATCCCATTGAGGACGATTACAATGCTGAGCAAAGATTCAAAATCCTCGCCGCCGGAAACTTCAACGATGCCATAAGCAAGCACTGCCTGTCCGGCCAGGCTAGTGGCCAGGGCGCATTGCACCAAAAAGTCATTTGCCGATTTCATCCGCGCGAAAATCGCACCGCCAAGAAATAAAACACCAACAATGACAAAACCACTATCCGCAGCAAAACCGATGCTGCCGACAAAGCCGATCAACAGCAGACTGGTAAGCCAGGCCCCAAAACCGACCATGGTGCGGATGTACCAGGGCTGCGCTTCATGCAAATTTTCAATAAAGGTCGCGACAGTATCATCAGAATTTTCAGGCAGCAGTCCTTCTGCGCGAAGACCGTCGACAACCTGTTGCAATGCCGCGCTTGCACGAGTCATGATTGCGCCTCCCATCGACGCGAGACCTTACGCAGCCAGTAAGCTGCGCCAGCTACCTGCGCTATCAGTAAGATCGCCAGCAACAATATACTGCCAGAACCCATTGGTATGAAACGCCCGACCAACGTGTTGAAAATCAGGATGGCGCCAAACACTAACATCGTCAGCATTAAAAGGTCGGGCCTGCGAAATTGATAGTAGTAGAGCGCCGTAACAGAGGCCACCGCATAGAGAACGGGGGAAATAAACCCGAGATTGCTTTTCTCGCCAAAGCTCGCACCGACTATGAACACGAAGGTCGGAATTAAAACATTACTCAAAGCACCGAGCCCGACTAGGCGCGGATAGGTTCGACCCTGCATCCAGTCCACCTTTCGATTAACCGCATACTCCCAGGCAATCAAGGCGACCGCATTGAGTGCGAACACCAGACTCGCAAGCGTCGAATCCATCAGGGTGCTCGATAACCACGCCAGGGGACCAAGCAACTGTGCCAACTGCCACCAGCCATTTGGCGGATCGAGCACCTGCGTCCAGTACATGATCAGCGCGAGGATCAGAAGCGTTTGCAACAGAATCCACAACGCCGCCTGCCGACCGATGATTGCCAGTGGCAGGATTAGAATTGACCATGCGATGAATAATCCGTAGGGATCGGCACCTGTCTGGTAAACCTGTCCGAACACGGCGAAAAGCACGCCGACCAGAAATGCCGACGAGAAAAGGGCAACTCTACCGCCCATCGAATCAATACCGAGACGCCAGGCCAACAAAGCGAGCCCCGCGATTCCTGTCTGGATTAACCCGAATTTTATCCAGTAATCGAGATCCGCCCAGTTCCACGCAAAAAATGTCGTGACACCGGCAACAATCAGCAAGGCGCCGACCGTCATCAGAAAGTGATTGATATAACGCAACCAGTCAGATCTTTCCGGTGCAAGCCCCGCGAGTTGCAATGCACGTGAACAGGCGCTTTCACTCAGACTGAGCTCAGCAGCCAATTCCTGAACATTGGAATGACTTGGGGCCATATCGAATTTCGTCATGGTGACTCCTGAACTGAAACGGTCTGCAACAGGGAGCCTCCAATCAAGTCGTGAGCGAATCAGAGGCTTCCAAGCTCAACATTAAGAATATGGATCAGTATAGTAAAAATAATATTCGATACTCACTATTCTCAGGAACACCCAACTTGGTGATGATGGATATGGGATGAAGTGACTGAAGTAGTGTTTCAGGGGACAGTATACCGATTAAATGGTGGTCACCTGCCAGCCTGGGCCCGGCTGCCTATCATCACGCCATGCTGAATCCCAGTGGCGTCCAACTGGAACACACACTCAATCGAATCCCTTCCGATGAAGTGTGTGTGCCTTCCGGTCTTTCCTTTCGATCTTATTCTGGTGTTGGCGATGACTGTAGTTTCAGATAACCAGTAATCGACCGGTGCCGGCAATGGCGATAGATCACAAATAATTCGGGGGACAGTATACCGAACTAATAATGGCTACCCATCTCAGATGGGGAAGTTATATTCGCTACACTGTCCACCGAACTCCCACTGAGACTGGAAAGGAAAAGGAGAACACTTCAAATGAAGTGTTCTCCTGCACAGGCTAGCCATCCCGGCTGGCAACCCTCAGGATCAGTCAGGCCAGATCGAAGCGATCGGCATTCATCACCCTGGTCCATGCGGCAACAAAGTCGTTCACGAATTTTGCCTGGTTGTCATCCTGGGCATAGACTTCGGCATATGAACGAAGAATCGAGTTCGAACCGAACACGAGATCCACTC
>JAIBDO010000183.1 GCA_024686195.1 Gammaproteobacteria bacterium
CAGAAAGCGCACAGTATTAATGGTCGAACAACCAGGGATTGATGGATACAGACAAATCAGAGCTGAGCTGAATAGTTACCATTTTTTTCAGCTAAACTAGCTGTAACACAAAATCCACACAAACAATGCCATTTAACCAGTCTGGATCACAGAGAATTACACCGCGTTATCAGCGGCCTGAATATCTTTTCAGGCGGCTCTTGGGCCTCCTCGCGCTCAGCCTGTTACTGCTATCCTCCGTTCAGGCAGCTTCGATTATCACCATACAATTGCAAAATCGTCCGGCAGAGGAAATCATACCCATCGTCAAACCACTGCTGAACCCCGGCGAAGTGATTACCGCTTCAGGTTTCAAACTTTTCCTGCGCGCTTTTCCGGCATCGGTGGAACAGGTACGAGACATTATCGATGCCCTGGATGTCGCCTCGAAAATGTTGCAGATCTCCGTTTTCCAGGGCAATGAACGCGATCTCAACACCGTGGCGATCAACGGTAATCTACGCATCGAAAGCGGCGATGCCAGTGTTGGCGCCGGGGTCGGCTCCGGTGGTAAACAGGCGGCGGGCAACATCAGTTACGACTCGGCTAATGTCAGTGGCGATATCAATGCGAACAGCAGCCAGACCAGCAAGGTCAGCAATCCAGTACACCAGTTGAGGGTCACCGAAGGAACCGAGGGTTTTATCCAGACCGGTAATCAGCTTGCATACTCGTCGTATAATAATGGCACCGAATTCAAGGATGTGACGACAGGTTTCTACGTGCTGCCACGCATCCGTGGCAGCGGCGTGATGCTCAAGGTGAGACCGTTTAAAAACTCACAAAGTAATACACGTGCTGGCAGCATCGACACTCAAAGTGCCAACACCACCATCAGCGGCCGGCTCGGGGAATGGTTGCCGCTCGGCGGTGTCAGCGAGCAATTCAAGCGCTCGCAAAGCAGCATCGGCAGCTCCAGTTCAAGCGAGGGCAGCAACAAATCCAGCATCTGGATCAGGGCAGACCTGATTCAATAACAAGGGCCGCATCGATTGAGGTATGCGCGGAGTCGACAACAATGAGTTTGTTGGAACTGCCTTTCGGCAATCACGTTAACGGCCGCCATAGTTGCAACCTTGACCCCTGTTATGCTCAGAAAGGATTCATATTCGCTGGCGCGCAGCGTTGGTAACGATCCGGATACTCGAGCTCCACACCAAGCTCGATAGCGGCATGCCACGGCCAGCGCGGATTAAATAACAGTCCCCGCGCCAACGCCACCATATCCGCCTGTCCATTGGCAATAATGGCTTGCGCCTGGCGCGCATCGGTAATCATACCGACCGCGATCGTCGTCATTCCCGTTTCGGCTCGCACCTGTTGCGCAAACGGAACCTGGTAGCCCGGCCCGGTGTGTATCTCTTCGGCGTAGCTGATACCGCCACTGGAAACATCGATCCAGTCGCAACCGCGTTGCTTCAAGGCAGCAGACATGGCAACCGTATCGTCAAGTGTCATTCCACCATCCGCCCAATCGATTCCGGAAAGCCTCATCCCCAGCGGTTTGTGCTCCGGCCAGACCTCTCTTACCGCATCAAACACCCATAAAGGCAGACGCATCCGCTTTTCGCGTGATCCACCGAATTCATCGGCGCGCTGATTCGCCAGCGGTGACAGAAACTGATGCAATAAATAGCCATGCGCACCGTGCAGTTCGATCGCATCGATACCCAGGCGGTCGGCGCGCCGCGCCGCCATCACAAAATCATCGACCAATTGTTCGATCTCGATGATCGACAACGCTTGCGGAACCGGGATCTGCTCACTGTGGCTAATGGCCGACGGACCGACGGTTTGCCATCCACCTGAGTCGACCGGTATTCGCTTGCGACCTTGCCAGGGGGGCTGACTCGAGGCCTTGCGACCGGCATGCGCCAGCTGTATCGCAATCGGCGTTTTACTCAGCTGACGACAATATTCAACAATGCGTTTCAGCGCTGCTTCGCAATCGTCGTCATACAAACCCAGACAGTTCGGGGTGATGCGTCCACGCGCCTGCACATTGGTCATTTCGATCATTAGCAAACCAACCCCGGACACCATGAACTGCCCCAGGTGCATCAGGTGCCAGTCACCGGCACAGCCGTTGCTCGCCGCATACTGACACATCGGCGATAACATGATTCGGTTGTTGAGTTCGAGCTCGCGCAGCTGCAGCGATTGAAATAGTGGACTGGTCATCGAAGGATGTTACTACGGCTCCAACTGAAAATCATCCGCCTGATTAATCATCGGTAAACAGGGAGTCCGCATCGATTGCTGCGTGTCCGGACTCGCTAAACCATGTATATTGCTCGCCGTACATCCGGGCAATAAAGCTAACTGCCACCATTATTCAATCTGCGGAGTTCAAACGTTGGATCTGTTAACCCAGGGGCTGCTGGGCGGCGTGCTGGCACTTTCGGGGGCTGCTAAGAGGGAGGCGCGCTGCGCTGCGCTCACCGGCTTTGCAGCCGCATTACTGGCGGATGCCGATGTTTTTATCAGCGCGAGCGATGACCCTTTGCTGAAGGTTGAATTTCACCGTCACTTTTCGCACGCGCTGATCTTCATTCCGGTCGGCGCGCTGATCGCAGCCTTGCTGCTATGGCCATTGCTGCGCAAGCGCCTGCCATTCAAGAGGATCTACTGGTACGCCTTTCTGGGTTATGCCACCGCCGGGCTACTCGACGCCTGCACCAGTTATGGTACCCACCTGTTGTGGCCATTCAGCGATACGCGCATCGCCTGGAGTATCATCGCCATCATCGATCCGGTTTTTTCGCTGGTTCTGACGGTAGCACTTATTCTCGGCTTCAAGTACTACAGACCGACTGCGGCCCGCTGCGGCCTGGCGCTGGCCGGCGCCTACCTGCTGCTCGGATTTTGGCAGCATCAACAAGCATTGCAGGTCGCCACCGACCTCGCCGAGCAACGCGGGCATCAACTGCAGCGTATCATCGTCAAGCCCACCATCGCGAACCTGGTGCTGTGGCGCTCGGTATACCAGAGCAATGAGCGCTTCTACGTTGATGCAATCCGGGTGGGCCTCGGCAAGGATCGCATCTATCCAGGTGACTCGGCACCAATGTTCGACCTCGAGCGCGATCGTCCCGGGCTCGACAGTGCGTCGATTTTAGCGCGTGACATCGGTCGCTTTTCCACCCTCGCCAACGACTATGTCATCACCGCTCCCGGTCGTGCCAATGTGTTAACCGATATCCGCTACTCCATGCTCCCCAACGCCATGACTGCGATGTGGGGCATCGATCTGAACGTGGCATCGACGCAGCAGCATGCAACATTCGAGGTCTATCGTGACCGCCCCGATGATGCCCGGGCTTTGTTTCTGGCCATGCTGCTGGGGCGCGATCTAGCTGAGTGATTCTTCCACTAAATCCCGCCACCAGGCAAGCTGATTGATTGACGAACCGCGCCAGGACCGCGGTTGCCAAGCGAGTTAGTACAGCAATCCAATCCATGTATGGCGATTTGGCCAACGCTCCGTTACCATGCATGCAACACACCCACATTTTGAAACAGGTCACCAGAACCTTCGATAATTCCGCAATTGATCGAACTTGATAAATCTACACCACGGACTACGAAATGAAATACATGATCGTTATTATGGCTCTAATCACAATGCTGGCCTCAGGCATTACCCTGGCGGCAGACTTCTCTACCCTGGAACAAGTTAAGAAAACCAAGAAGATTCGCATCGGATATCGCGCAGACAAACCACCGATGTCTTTTGTGGACAGGAACAACGAACTCGTTGGCTACTCTATCGATCTCTGCCTGCGCATGGTCGATGAATTGAAAACCACGTTGGAAATGCCGGACATTAAAATCGAGTATGTTCCCGTCAACGCCTCCAACCGCTTCGACGCGCTGACCGATAATTCGATCGATATTCTTTGCGGGGTGACCACCAAGACGATTTCACGCTCGGAACTAGTCGACTTCACACAACCCACATTCGTTACCGGAGCCGCGTTGCTAACGCTCAAAACTCTCCAGGTACAGAACATTTCAGAACTCTCAGGGAAGAAAATTGCGGTCGTAAAAGATACCACCACCTACGACAGCCTGACAAAAATGCTTAAACGTGAAGGTAGCGATGCCGAGGTTGTGACGGTCAAAACGGCAGTCGAGGGTATGAATGCCGTCACCAGCGGCGAGGTCGATGCCTTTTCGGGGGATCAGATCGTGTTGGTAGGCCTGATTATCAATAGCGATAATCCGAAACAGTTCGCGCTCACCGAAAACGTTTTCTCCTTTGAGCCTTTTGCGCTCGCCGTCAGGAAAAACGACTCCGATTTCCGACTGGTTGCAGATCGCATGTTATCGAAGCTGTATCGAACCAAAAAAGTCCTGCTGCTGTATGACAAATGGTTTGGCAGTTACATTAAAAAAATGCCCACGTTGCTCGAAGCCATGTACCTGATCAATTCCACGCCCGAGTAACATGACGTTGCGCGGGGAGTCCATCGACTCCCCGCCGCTATTCTCTTTTATACACGGCTGTTTTTAAAAGGCTGTTTTTATAGGCCGATAGGCACACCCCTCATATTCGACTGGACAGCTTGGCTGTCGGATCTGGGGTGGTCACTCCGACAACTGCCGTTGAACGAGTGCCAACGCCGACGGTCAGCTTTCAGTCTGATGCATCCACAACAGGATCTTGTCAATATATGCCAACGCAAGCCATACTGGATGATCAAATTCTCCTAGCCACAAGCGATTAAGGTTTCTCTGCAGATGAAGAGACTTCAAGCCCTGTTAGAACAGTATTTCCCATGCCCCTTTGAGCGTGGCGGTCCGGTGTTGATTGTTGTTGGCGTATTATCAGCGCTTGTGTTTGTCTATATCGAAATCTGGTATGAGGGCAAGTTGTATAATCTGCCGCAGAATTTGATGCTGCTGACTTTCCTGATCTCGGCCTGGGGCCAGCGCCGCCAAGTCAAGTCAGACCTCGTAATCAAACTACTCATCCTGGCGGGCGTGATTCCATGGTTGCTGTTTGCAATCAATGCACTGATCGACTATGACACCGCGGTAAAGTACCTGTCGGCTGGCGACCTGATAAAGCTTTGGCTGTTCCTGCCCCTGGCCTGGTGGACAGGTGGCTCCTGGCTGGGGGCAAGGCGGATGTTGGCAATCGCATTTATGGGCTTGCTCACTGCCATCGCACTGGATCCCGATCTGATGCATAGCCTCAACCGGCTCTGGTCCGGGCGACGAGTTGATTTTGATATACATAATGCGCAGCATGGTGCCTTGTTCTTTGGTCTTGCGCTTCTTTTTCCTCTGTGCAGTTTCATGCGCCGAGAACAAGACAAACCTTTTTCCGGCTGGGCCAATGCCCTGTTAATTATAGCCGGCCTGATCGGCCTGGCGGGGCTGGTGGGAACGCAGACCAGGGCTGCCTATGTCGGCCTGATGGCCTGCGGCGTGGTCGCACTGATACAGGTAATTCAACAAAGAAAATACTCCGCTCAGAAACGCATATCGATGGCAAAGGGCGTGCTCGTTTTCGCCCTTATCGCCGGTTTGCTGACCTGGTCTGCAAAAGAAATTCTGTATGAACGAGTGGCTGCAGAGAGTTCAACGTTCAAAATGCTGCTAAGCGGGAACCTTGACGAACTTCCTTTTAGGAATATAGGAATACGAATTCATTCCTGGGCCGAAGCGCTCAAATGGATAGCCGAGCGACCCATCACGGGCTGGGGGCGCAAAGCGCGCTCCGACGTCATTCAACTCGCGGATCAATTCCCGGCTGATATAAAAGTCCGGTTTGGGCATCTGCATAACGGCTATCTGGAGATACTGTTAGGTTTTGGTGCCGTGGGCTTTGTTTACCTTTGTATATTCTGGGTCGTTCTGTTGAGACGAATCAAACAAGCTGCTGATAAAGATTTATACGCCTTTGCACTCTACAGCAGTGTTTTTTTCCTGGTTTTAAACCTGTTTGAATCCTTTTTTGTAAAGTCGTCGGGCGAATTTGCAGTAACACTTTTTATGGCGGCGGGATATTCCCAGTACCTGGCAAAGAATCTGGAGGACGCGCCTCGGAGCGAATGTCAGGCTGTAGCCGATGAACAGCCGCTGCAAAGTTCACCCGCAGAAGGCAAGTCTGATTTGTAAAGAGGCGGTCTCCGGGTTCCCGCCTCACGGCTCAACGAGTCCCCGGTAGTTAATTATTTGAAACTTCACCCCCTCAAAATACCCGCAGGGTGGTTGCGCGACGAACGGCATCGCGACTATCGACAGGCCACAAACTCTAATGGGCACACACCGTCATCATGGATGGTTCCGATATTCTTCGCCGGACCTGCCGAGGTGGTGGAACAGCA
>JAIBDO010000263.1 GCA_024686195.1 Gammaproteobacteria bacterium
CTGTGTCGCTCCCTCGGCGCTATCTGCACCCGACGGTGGAATGTCAAGCAAGTCATCAACGTCCAGCATTTCCGAGGCAAGATTAAAACGCAACGCTGGTTTCGCGAAGTTGCTTACTTGCAGCATCCCGCCGATTTCAAACTGATTCAACTCGAGTATCATGTCGTTCAGGGTCAAACGCTGCTGATCGATAAGGTATTCGACGTCGCTCTGCAAATCGAAGACGACATCAAGATCTCCGCTCGCATTGGCATCGAGATGCATGGTGAGCGGAAAGCTTTGGTTGGCGACTATGCGCCCCGTGCTGATATCAAGATCGGTCACCTGGTAGCGCTCTCCGGCCTGTTCATCCAGCCACAACAGTTTCAGGTTGTCGATTTCCAGTCCGGCAAAGGCTCCCCTAAGTTCGAACTCACCTGTGGGAGAGGTTGCGGCAGATGATTTCGTGCTGCTGGTTGATGAAGATGAATCGGTCGCAGCCGGAGTCATCGCAGGCTTTGCCACGAGGTCGTCCCAGTTGTTGACCCCAGCCTTGTTACGGGTCAGGTTAATCTCGAGATCGCGCAGAATCAGCTTGTCGATTTCAGGCGCAAAGGACAGCAATGAAAGCAGGTCGACGCTGACACTGGCCTCGCCGATTCGTACCATCGGCGATGCCCCGAAACCGGCCGCGTTGGCAAAGCTCAGGCCACCGAGTTTCATGCCGAGCGCCGGATAGATTGCCAGGCTCACATCACCCTGGAACTGCAGTTCGCGACCGGTGTGCTCCAGCACCAGGCTGGACATATCCTGCTTATAGGCGTTGGCGTCGAAAACCGCGACAAAAATCCCCAGCGCGACGATCGGTAGCACCACGATCACGGCCAGGCCGATCAAAACATAACGAATCAATTTCTTCATATCGATGGAGTTGCTTTCACCTTGAGCGTTGATCTGAAATAATGCCCGCAATGTGGCATGAAACGGACGTTGATACAAGATTATGGCAAACATATTGAGCGATTGGAGCAAGGGTATCAGGTATTGGAAACCCTCGAATGGAAGCATTGCCGGAATGATAGCGGGCCCGCTGCTGCTGCTCTTCTGTCTATTGGTGCTGCTGGGATACTTCTGGAGTAGCGAACCCGATCACTTCGATGTCGATGAGGCCGCCAAAGAGCGCGCGCTGGAGGCCGATGCGCAACTCACCACCGGCAGTTACACCACCAGCGCCGTCATTGCGGCGATGGAGACACTGCTCAACAAACGCGGCGGCTACCTCAGCAACGACATCATGCCGCCCTCGATCTGGCTGGATAACATTCCCAACTGGGAATTCGGCGTACTGGTGCAGGTGCGTGACCTGTCGCGCTCAATGCGTAATGACTTCAGCCGTTCACAATCCCAGTCGGCCGAGGACGTGGACCTGATCGTCGCCGAACCCAAATTCAATTTCGACACCAGATCGTGGATTTTGCCAGCCACTGAAAGCGTATACCAGGAGGGCATCGATGCTCTTTACGGTTACCTGGCGCGCCTGCAAAACCCGGATGATCCTAACGCCCAGTTTTATGCGCGTGCCGACAATCTGCAGGAATGGCTCGGACAGGTGGAAAAACGCCTGGGCAGTTTGTCGCAACGCCTCAGCGCAAGCGTCGGTCAGATCCGTCTCAACACCGATCTGGCGGGTGAAACCGATGCCGTACAATCCACCGAAACCGCCGACCAGGTTAGCGTAAAAACGCCCTGGACCGAAATTGACGACGTGTTCTACGAGGCGAGAGGCGCTGCATGGGCGCTGGTGCATTTTCTGAAAGCGGTGGAACGTGATTTCGAATCGGTGTTGCAGAAAAAGAACGCCCTGATCAGCCTGCGCCAGATCATACGCGAGCTGGAAGCCACGCAGGAGCCGATCTGGAGCCCGATGATTCTAAACGGAAGTGGCTTCGGCCTGTTCGCCAATCATTCGCTGGTAATGGCCTCGTATATTTCGCGCGCCAACGCGGCGGTCATAGATCTGCGCGAACTGCTGAAACAGGGTTAGTTCACGCGTCGCGGCCTCGGGCCACAATCCATCCGCGCCCTCCATCCGTCATTGCGGTCCCCGGACCGCAATCTACTTCAGTCATTCCCGCCTTTCTTAGTCATTCCCGTGGAAGTGGGAATGACTAAGCAGGAGGCAGAGTGACTTAAAACCCGGGATACGGGATTGATATGGGCAGTATCAGTAAAGGGCTTAATCGCGTTGCCAGTGGCCGGATTTGCCACCGGCTTTTTCCAGCAGACGCACATCGCTGATGACCATACCGCGATCGACCGCCTTGCACATGTCATAAATCGTCAGCAGCGTCACCTGCACGCCGGTGAGCGCTTCCATTTCAACCCCGGTCTTGCCGGTTGTTTCAGCGGTCACCGTGCATTCGATGGCAGCACCGGCGACATCGGTTTCGAATTCTACCGAAACGTGCGTCAACGCCAATGGATGACACATCGGTACCAGGTCAGCCGTGCGTTTGGTTGCCATGATGCCAGCGATGCGCGCCACGCCGAGCACGTCACCCTTCTTATGCTTGCCCTGCTGGATCAGCTCCAGGGTCTGCCCCTGCATTACGATACGCCCGGCAGCAACAGCGCGACGTGCGGTCTCTGCCTTGGCGGCGATATCGACCATGTGGGCCTCGCCGGCCTGATTGAAGTGCGTTAGTTTACTCATGTGCGGTTTACTCATGCCTGGATCCTATCACTTTCATGCGAATACCTTAAAACGGGCGTGGATTGAATTCGAAGCGCGCCTGCATGTCCCGATAGAACTGTTGTGCTTCATCATCATCGGCGGGCGGCGTATGAACCATGATCTCGACGAATTGATCGCCGGGTGGAGAGCCCGGCATGCCCTTGCCTTTGAGTCTCATCTTTTGCCCGGACTGCATGCCCGGCTTGATCTTGAGTTCCACCGATCCGGCCAGGGTAGGCACTTTCAGGGTACAACCGAGCGCGGCTTCCCAGGGTGTAATCGGCAAACGTAGAACCACGTCAGGTTCATCGAGCCGGAACAGGCGGTGCGCAAGAATATTCATTTCCAGCAACAAGTCCCCGGATTCACCACCTCCAGCAGATGCCTGACCCTGTTTCGCAAGACGCATCTTCTGTCCCGTCTTGACGCCTTTGGGAATATTGATCTTGAGTTTTTTCATCTCCGTGGAACCGGAAGATTTAGCAAACTGAATGGTTTTACTGCCGCCGTTGTAGGCTTCCTCGAGCGTGATATCGAGCTTCAACTGCAGATCCGCACCGCGTTGCGGGCGGACACGCTGACGCTGCCCCTGACCGAAGGGTGACCCCTGCGCCTGGCGATCACCACCGAACATGGATTCAAAGAAGTCGCTGAAATCACCACCACCGAACTGATCCCCGGAGTAGGCTCCAGCACCGAAACCGCCGGCCCCGGCACCTTCGAATTGCTGGCCATGCTTCCAGTCAGCACCAAAGCGATCATAGGCCTGGCGCTTGTCGGCGTCCTTGAGCACCTCGTAA
>JAIBDO010000250.1 GCA_024686195.1 Gammaproteobacteria bacterium
AATCCCAGCTGCGTAACCACACCTTCGATGGCATCGCCGTTTTCGATCAGGTCGACTACCGGCTGCTGGAAGATGGACAACCCGGGCTGGTTTTCCAGCTTTTCGCGAATCGCCATGCGATACAGCTGACGGTCGGTCTGCGCGCGCGTGGCGCGTACCGCCGGTCCCTTGCGTCGATTCAGGATACGGAACTGGATACCGGCCTTGTCCGCGGCCAGCGCCATTTCGCCGCCCAGCGCATCGATTTCCTTGACCAGGTGGCCCTTGCCAATGCCGCCAATCGCCGGATTGCAGGACATCTGCCCGAGGGTATCGATGCTGTGCGTCAGCAACAGGGTGTCGACGCCCATGCGCGCAGCCGCAAGCGCGGCTTCGGTACCCGCATGCCCGCCGCCGACCACAATTACATCGAAACGCCTGTTAAAATCCATAGCCAGTGATGATATCCAAAAAGGGCGCGCATTCTAGCGCAATTTTGCGTATTCCCCAAATATAGCTTCGAACGCTCTGACGGGAATTTAGCTCCCAAAAGCCGCTACCGACTGGCGCGGGCCCCAGTCGGTCCATCCCTGGATTCGCCTGGAGCGCGACGTCCCTGTCGCGCTACACTTTTGCAAGCTAAATTCCCGTCAGCGCTGAGTATCAGACTCTGATTGATCCGCCTCTATAAAAAATATTACCGCGCGGAAGTAGAGCGGATTCTGCACAAGTAAAACGTAAATCGGGGACAGACCAGGTTTATCGGCGTTAAAGCTCCAGGCTGAGACCATGTCCGACGACGGTCGTAAGATCGGGGGAATTTTTCGAGAAGTAAACCGCAGGCGGCGAAGCCGCCGAGGCATTCGCGAAAAATTCCCCCGATCTTGCGCCTTCTCCCGATCACAACGGATGTCGCAGAAATCGGGATCAGATCATGTTTTCTGGTATCAGGGTTTCAACCCAAGACGATACCCAGAGAAAAACAGGGCCTTGCCCTGTTTCTTAGCTGATGAGGCCAGGGAGGTCCTGCATGCGGTTGAAGACGTCATGGGCACCGGCTTGGCGGAGGCGCTCGGCGGGCATCAGTTCGGCGAAGCCGAATACGTGCATGCCGGCGGCAACGGCGCCGGTGACGCCGACGGGGCTGTCTTCGATGACGGCGCAGCGCGATGGATCATCGAATCCCATCGTGCGCGCGGCGTGCAGGTAGATGTCGGGGTGGGGTTTGCCACGCTCGACGTCGCTGGTGCTGAAGATATTGCCCTCGACATACGGCATCAGCCTGGTTTTACCGAGCGTCATTTTCATCTTGTCGTGCGAGCCGCTGGATGCGACGCAATAGGGCTGCGACAGGGTTTGCAGGACGGTTTCGATACCGTCGATGGCTTGTACGGTCTGTTCCAGGGCATTATCAATGTCGTGCTGGTAGCGCAGATCGAGTTCGGGTGGTGGCGGCTCACCGATCATCGCCTCGATTTTTTGCAGGCACTGCGCGCGCGAGTGCCCGACAAAGGTGTCGAACATATCATCGAGGGTGAATTTCAAGCCGCAGACTTCGTCAAGCACGCGCGCGAACACTTCGTTGGCAACGCGCTCACTGTCGACCAGCACGCCGTCGCAGTCGAAGATGATCAGGTCAAATGATTTTGAATGGGGAGAAACCACGTTTTTCACAATGCACTGCTAATACTGAACATCTCGTGAAAACGTGATCTGTTCCCGATAAAGGCTATTTTTTGGCAATAGTGGTGGCGAGCGCAACCATGGCCGACAGGTCGGTGAGGTTGGCCGGCACCACCAGGGTGTTGCCTTCCTTCGCCAGTTCACCGAACTGCGCGATATAGGCTTCGGCGACGCGTAACTGCATCGCCTGTTCACCACCATCCGTGGTCAGTGATTGTGCGACGAGCGCCAGGCCCTTGGCGGTTGCGGCTGCCACTTCGAAAATTGCCTGGGCTTCACCCTCGGCCTCGTTGATTTGCTGTAACTTGGCGGCCTCGGATTCCTTGATGACGCGCTGCTTTTCGCCTTCCGCCTCGTTGATCTTGGAGTCGCGCACACCTTCAGAAGTCAGTATTACCGCGCGCTTCTCTCGTTCGGCACGCATCTGCTTTTCCATCGCGTTGAGCACGTCGCTCGGCGGGTTGATGTTCTTGATTTCATAACGCAACACCTTGACACCCCAGGGGTCGGAAGCCTTGTCAAGTTCGGCTACGACGTTGGCATTGATCATCGCGCGTTCTTCAAAGGTCCGATCCAGCGCGATCTTACCGATTTCGCTACGCAACGTGGTTTGCGCGAGCTGCGAGATGGCGAAAGAGTAATCAGAAATGCCATAGGATGCCCGCTGCGGGTCGAGAACCTGCATATACAGGACACCGTCGACACCCACCTGCACGTTGTCGTTGGTAATACAGATCTGCTCGGGAATGTCGAAAGCCAGCTCCTTGAGACTGTGCCGATAAGCGATGCTCTCGATGAATGGAATCAAAATGCTGAAGCCGGCGCGCAGGGTGCGGCTGTATTTACCCAGGCTTTCAATGACGTAAGCGCTTTGCTGTGGCACCACGACGGCGGTCTTGAATATAACCAGGATGACGACAACGGCGACCGAAATCGAAACCCAAAATGCGACATTTTCGTACATGTTTATGCTCCTTTACTACTGTCTTTCACAGTATCGAGTTTAAGCGTCAAACTATCGACACTACTGATTTGCACGTGCTGTCCCTGCTCCATCACCTGATCGCTGGTGTTGACCGCGGTCCATTCGGTACCACGGTAGGCCAGTCGGCCCGATTCGCCGGG
This sequence comes from Gammaproteobacteria bacterium, assembly GCA_024686195.1. Classification (GTDB taxonomy): domain Bacteria; phylum Pseudomonadota; class Gammaproteobacteria. The sequence goes on from JAIBDO010000250.1 coordinate 2,788, forward strand.
TTGTAATGCTTGTTCGACAGTGACAATTTCGCCGGTTGGCCCTACCTGATAACCGACGGCCGAGCCGCGCAACTGGTCATAGAGCTTCTTGCGAAACAGGACCATAGAAACCAGCGAGATAACCGAAAACAAAGCCCACTGCAACCAGGGCTCGAGACCGAGACCGGCAAGCTCTATCAAACCCGTCAGCGCCGCGGCAATTCCGATAAACACCAGGTAAAAACCGGCGTCGACTATCATCAGCTCGGAACCAAATAATATGGCGCCGAATATCATCCATCCCCACCAGGGCATAGCTCTCTCCCGTCAACTCAGCAAATCATAGTATGTATGGAGTCGATTGCACGCAAGGACAATCCTGTTTATGCCGCCATTCCCGATACGTCGGACCGCCGCTAAGTGGGCCGCACGCGGTCGGGGATGACGTTTAAGCTGTGTAGTGGCCCTGGAGAAGTCAGGACTGGGAGATGGCCAGTGCCTGGTCGAGGTCCCAGAGGATATCATCGAGAGTTTCGAGGCCAACCGATATACGCACCATGTCCGGAGTGATACCAGCGGCGACCTGCTGCTCTTCGTTCAACTGCCGATGGGTGGTCGAGGCGGGGTGAATGATCAGCGTGCGCGCATCACCCACATTGGCCAGGTGGCTCATGAACTGAGCGTTATTGATAAATTTCTCCCCGGCAGCACTGCCACCCTTGACGCCGAAAGTCATGATCGAACCTGCACCATTGGGTAAATACTTTTTAACCAGTGGCTGGTAGGGGTTGTCATCGAAGCCGGCGAAATTAACCCAGCTGACTGCCGCATGATCACGTAGATATTGTGCCACGCCGACGGCATTACTGCAGTGCCGGTCCATGCGAATTGGCAGGGTTTCGAGGCCCTGCAACATCATGAATGCATTGAACGGACTCATGGCATGGCCGAGGGTGCGCAGGGTTTCGCAACGCGCTTTCATGGTGAAACCGAAATCGCCGAAGGTTTCATAAAAACGGATCCCGTGATAGCCGGACGAGGGTTCCGTCATGGCCGGAAAATTGCCGTTACCCCAGTCGAACTTGCCCGACTCGACCATGACGCCGCCCATGCTGGTGCCGTGCCCACCAATGAACTTGGTTGCCGAGTGCACCACAATATCGGCACCGTGATCGAAGGGTTTACACAAATAGGGTGAAGCGAATGTATTGTCGATAATGAGCGGAAGGCCGGCGTC
>JAIBDO010000077.1 GCA_024686195.1 Gammaproteobacteria bacterium
ACCTGCTCGGCGATACGCTCGCGATTGATGGCAGCAAGTTCAAGGCGGTGAACAACCGCGATAAGAACTTCACGCGGGGCAAGATGAAGCGTCGTCTGGCCGCGGTCGAGGCCAGCATCGAACGTTACTTGGGGAAACTGGACCAGGCAGACCAGTCTGCGCCACCTGAAGATACCCGGCCCATGAAAGACAGGATCGCGGCCCTGACGGAGGAGATGGATCGGCTAAAAAAGCTCGAAGTCCGGATGCTTGAAGCTCCGGACCAACAACTCTCACTGACTGATCCTGACGCCCGCTCGATGAGACACCGCGGTAGCGGTATTGTGGGTTATAACCTGCAGACAGCCGTGGATGTTGATCATCATCTGATCGTGGCACACGAGGTGACCAACGCACTCAGCGATCGACGCCAATTAACCAGAATGGCGCAGCAAGCCAAAACAGCATTACAGACAGATTCATTAAATGTACTCGCTGATCGGGGCTACTACAGCGGCCAGGAACTACGAGCCTGTGAGCAGAATAATATCGTGACTTATGTGCCTAACTCGGCGACCTCGAATAATAAGGCGAAAGGTCAGTTCGATCGCAGCGAGTTCCACTACATCGCGAAGGATGACGAGTATGAGTGTCCTGCGGGTGAGCGCCTGATCTATCGATTTACACGCACGGAAAGTGACAAAGAGATACGGCGCTACTGGAGTTCGGCATGTCCGGGCTGCCCAATCCATGCGCAGTGCACCACCGGAAAGAATCGGCGCGTGAGTCGTTGGGTTCACGAGGACGTCATTGAACGCACCAAGGCACGACTGGTTGCAAAACCGGATGCCATGCACATCCGCCGAGCGACCGTTGAGCACCCCTATGGCACGTTGAAGGGCTGGATGGGATCGACGCACTTTTTAACGAAGACATTGGATCATGTGAGTACCGAAATGAGTCTTCATGTGCTCGCTTACAATATGAAGCGAGTAATCAACCTCATTGGCACCAAACGACTGCTCGAGGCGATCTAAGCAGTTCGCTCGCCTCGAATAAATCGGCGAGTTCTACCAACATAAGGTTACGGCTTAGATTAACGCTTCCAATCGGGCAACCAGTTGTATGACTCAAGGTGGGTTTTTACACGGCCTCGGCCCACAGCAGACACCAGTAGCATTGAAACGAGAGGCGACCTCCGACTACTTTGGGCGCCTCAAATATATATACAAATTCGATATCGAGGTCTACATTTTCAGACTTTCGATAAAAAGTTGGATACCCCCAACTCAAACGGTGAAACCCGCTAGCAAGGACGTTAATCACCTATTTATCCCATTTGGGGCATGCGCTGATAGTAGATATGTGGTATTTATCACAGGTACTCTCGGATACTCAATTCATGGGGCTACCAAATGATTAAGCAACTTTTTTCGGTCACGCCGTTTCTGCTATCGGTTTGGCAGGCGATGTCGATTACTTAGTGGAAAACATCTGTATGGAAAAACAAGTTATTGAATATGTAATAAAGATTATAGGCGCATCCGATAATCCAGATTATGAAAAAATTGCTCAAGCGACGTTAGAATTTTGTGAACAGAACAGGCTAAACCCCGATGTATCCCCGGATGATATTAAGGAAATACACGAAATCGTTGCGCTCTTTGAAGACCATGATGTCGCATTAGTACATTTGTCTACATTGTCAGATGACATTACTGACGTAACCATTCCTTTTCGAAATCTAAAAGAGAAGGGGATTCAGAAAGTAGAATCGCGAGTGCAGGAGTTAGAGCTCTTCAAGGTAATATATGATGCTGCAAACCCAATAAATAGAATTACAAATTACTGTTTAGTGAAAGGGGATACCAGAGCGAAGATAGAATTGCAAATAAGGAAAAAAATGGTCGCTGGATGGAAGCCCTATGGCGGGATTGCAATAGCTCCTTCCAGCGGATCAGCTGAAGGTAACACCAACTATGTTCAAGCTTTGGTCAAATTTAGCCAGAGTTTAGATTGGGATGCCAATACCCATTTGGATTGAATGTCGTCAACGGCGTGTGTCTTAATTGTGCCGTTCGCTGCCTCCTACGAATCACTTTTCAGTGTCTGCTAACGAGAAAGCCGACGCTCGGAATATTTAAAAGCGAGATATTAGCGGTGGCTGCAGTATCTTGGTGCCTTTCCGCTATGCCGAGCTCTTCGGCAATTGGCTACCAACATCCATTGGAAGCCAGTCAAAACTCGATATGCTCGCTGAGCATTGCCATGACTTTGCGCCAGTGCTTTTCCGCCTTCGGGCCCACGCGCTCGAAGATTTCGGCGAAGCGCTTGCGTTGCACCTCGCTCAGTTCGTGCTCGAGTTTTTTTCCTTTCGCGGTAAGTTGCAGGCGCCGGACCCGGCGATCACCGATGTCGGTCGTTTGTTTAATGTAACCCTGATCGATCATGTGCCGCAGGGGTCGATGAAGATACTGTTTGGTGATGTGCATGGTTTGTAGCAGTTCATTGACGCTGCAAGCCGGATCGCGGCTGACGAAATAAAGCAGGCGGTGATGAATGCGAGCCAGGCCCAGTTGTGCCAGTCGTTGATCGGGTTTGTAAATCATCGCGCGAAAACCGAAATGCATGGATTCGAGTGCCAGATTAAGTTCGTCCTGTCGGGTCATAGTGGGAATATTTTAAGTCAATAGTGTTGACATTGTATTCATATGCGTATAAAAATAAAATGTCACCATTATTGACCTATATGTGTTATGAATGAAAATGCTCTGTGCTGGATAAACCAGACCATTAAACCCGCGCGCGACGCGACAGTTTCAGTATTCGATCACGGCCTGCTTTACGGCGATGGTGTGTTCGAGGGCTTGCGTTTTTATAACGGGAAGACCTTCATGCTTGAAGCGCACCTGCAGCGCCTGATGGATTCGGCTGCCGGAATCGGGCTACAACTACCCTATAGTTCCGAGCAGATCGCGTCGGCTATCGAACAGCTGGTAGAAGCCTACTTCGGAGACAGCGGCTATCTACGCCTGGTAGTGACGCGCGGCGAGGGCTCGCTGGGTATCGATCCACGCAAATGTGCTCGTCCGAACCTGTTTATCATCGCCGATGAACTCGCGGTGATGGATGTCTCTGATCAGGCAGTAGCTGTGGCCCTGCACGTCGCGCAGACCCGGCGTACTCCGGCACAATGCCTCGATCCGCAGGTTAAAAGTCTTAACTACCTGAACAATATCCTGGCCCGCATGGAAGCCACGCGCGCGGGCTGTGACGAGGCTTTGATGCTCAATATGGATGGTTATGTCAGTGAGGGCAGTGTCGACAATGTTTTCATCATCGTCGAGGGCGTACTGAAAACGCCGCCGCTGGAAGATGGCATGTTGGCCGGTATTACCCGAGCGGTGGTGATCGATGTTGCCGTCAGGGAAGGAATTCCCTGTGAGGAGGTCAGCCTGCGCGTCAGCGATTTGCTTGCCGCCGACGAGTGCTTTCTGACCGGCACCGGCGCCGAATTGATCCCGGTGGGCCAGATCGATGATCAGCTGCTACCCGTGACGCCAACGCCGCTGCTCCCGGTTATCATGCAGGGCTTTCAAAATTGCATCGCGGAATACTGTGCAAACCCTTAATATTACGTTTCGTTTTGAGACAGAGATTAAGTTATGAAGGTTATTGTTATAGGTGCCTCGGGGGCAGTCGGGAAATGTGCGGTAGACGAACTGTCTGCACGCCATGAAGTCATCAAGGTCGGGCGCAGCAGCGGAGATATCAAGGTCGATCTCGAAGATGTTGACAGTATTCGGGCGATGTATCGAGAGGCCGGCAAGATCGACGCCGTGGTCAGCGCGATTGGGCACGGTCATTTTGGTGCGGTACATGAAATGACGGCCGAGCAGTTCATGAAAGGGATAGATCACAAAGTGCTACCGCAGGTTAACCTGGTGCTTGAGGGCTTTGATTTTATCAACGATGGCGGCTCTTTCACGATTACCAGCGGTGTGTTGAATCGCGATCCGATCCCCGGTGGTTCCGGCGCGGCCGCGGCTAATGGTGCGCTTGATGGATTTGTAATCGGTGCCGCGGTGGATATGCCGCGTGGTGTCCGCATCAACGCGGTGAGCCCGGAAGTGCTGGAAGTTTCCCGGCAGAAGTACGATGGCTTCTTCCGTGGTCATGTCCATGTCTCCAACGCAGCCGTCGGGCTAGCGTACAGCAAGGCCGTCGAAGGTTGCCTGAATGGTCAGGTGTTCATCGTCGACTAGAAGCCTTTCTGACTTAGATCGCCTTTCCCCCGCCACGATCAGTCAAGTCATGCAGGCTGCCAGGGTTTTTGCAGCAATCGATGGCAGTAACATCCCGTCATCGATTGCCGTTTGGTAGCTATCTATCGTTTGTTCACCGATTTTTCACAGCGCTTACGTATAAAGACACTTATACCACCCTGTGGCCTGATACGAAGGAGAAAATCATGAACAAAGCGGAATCCAGGATTTATTCGATATTGCTGCTGTCACTGCTGTTACTGACCTGTGGTCAGGCCGCCGCAGGCAGCCCCAATTACGAATACCATCTGAATGCATCCATGCAGCATGCCAGTGCCGGCTCCGTCAAAGATGCCTACGGTTATGTTTACGTGGTCACCGACAAGAAAGGACATGGCGTCATCCGCGTCATGTTTTCCAATGGAACGCCGCTGGATTACGTCCGTTTCAACGCCCGCGTTAAATTTCTTGATGCGAATGGAGCGCTGATCCGTGAGGAATATTTCGAGCGTCGCATCGAAGCGGCGGGATTCGATGGTGCCGCTGAGCGCAGTTTATCCAAACTCGTTGACCTGTCGGAGTTTGCCGCGGTGGAAGTTGATTTCTTCCTCTCGGATATCCCGCTGGCGACTGTCGCCGGGCTATAGTGCGAAACACTGATTTAGATCCGATTCACCGAACGCGCATGGCTGCGACAGGCGTACCAGGCCAGCGCCGAAGTTAGAAAAACATAGCCCGCCGCGGCCATCGCCAGGGTTTCCATACTGGCGCCCAGATCGATTTGCCAGCCGATGACGATTGGTGATAGCGCAGTACAGAACACCATGGCAGCCGCACCGAGTGACTTGATGGCACCGAGATGCTGGTTGCCATACATCTCTGACCAAAAGGGCGCTACGGCAGTGGACTGAAACCCGACCGTGATGCCGGTTAACACCAGGAATACTCCGCCCCATGCGAGACTTTCCGAAACCGCCAGGATCACCAGCCCCAGGCCCATTGGCAGGGCCACCAGCGGGATCATGCGAATAGCGCCGAAGCGATCAATAAGTGGTCCGCAAATCAACTTGGTAGCGACCGAAACCAATGCATAGAGTGAAAATAACGCGGCCCAGCCAATCAGTGGCCAGCCCTTTGATTCAACCAGGTGTACCTGGTGAAAGATAAACCCGGTGAACATCAATGGTTGCGACATCAACCCCGGGGCGAACAGATAGAAATAGCGATTGCGCAGGACTTCCTGCCGCGTCCATTGTCGGCGTCGATAAGTACGCGTGCTGCCCTGGTCGGTGTCGTCCAGTCGTGCCAGGTAATTCGCGTGACGATGCTTGTGGTCACGCAGCAGGTAAAGGATTGCCGGCACCATGAAGATCAGTAACAGTACCGCGGCCACCTGCCAGCTTTGGCGCCAGCCCACCCACAGCAGCAGGGCGACCAGCAATCCTGGCATGATAGCCTCGGCGACCGCATAGCCGATGCTGGCGAGCGCCGAGGCCTTGCCCTTATGTTCCTCGAGGTAGCGCACCATGGCGGTCGAGCTGATGATGAACATCAAACCCTGACCGAGTTGGCGCAGCACAAACAGGCTGATCAGCAGCATCAGCACAGAGTTGCTGATCGACATCATGGCGCAGCCGAGTGCAAGACCAAACACCGCGAACAGTGACAATTTTTTGAGGTCGATGCGATCCACGAGTGCCCCCGACCAGATCACTACGACGGCACTGGCGAGTGTTGCCAACGAATAAATACCGGCAAACTCGCCGTCGGAGAGCCGGAGCTCGGCGCGAATCTCGCCGCTGAACAGAGAGATCAGAAAGGTCTGCCCGGGTGATGACCAGAAGGTCATGAGAAAGCCGAACAGCAATAATTGCCATTCAGATCGAATCAGCCTTAACATGTATTTTTTTGCGCCTGGCGATTAAGCAATACCGTTACCCTGCAAGCTTTAGTGGAGAGGTGAGTTTACTCGAAGAAACGGGTTGCAGCGTTGCGGCCTGCTAATATCTTTTTGTGCCGATGAGGCGCTGCAAGTGAAACTCTGAAGCTGTCAACTGCCGAGGGGCTCACACAGGATCAGCGCGTCGACGGCAATGGCATCGCTGGCATTGGCGATCACCGGGTTGATGTCAATCTCAGCGATTTTGTCGCGCAAGCTAAAAGCGAGCTGCGACAGATTGACGATGATGTCGACCAGCGCCTGTCGATTCACCGCTGGCTGTCCGCGCACGCCGAGTAGCAGACGATTCAGTTTCAGTGAGCCCAGCATGGCTTCGGCCTGCTCTGCATCGAGCGGACACATCGCCATGGTGCGGTCGTCAAGGAATTCCACCAGGACGCCACCGGCTGCCACCATGATGATGGGTCCGAACTGACGGTCGTTGACGGTACCCAGTGCAATTTCAACGCCGGCACTTACCATTTGCGATAGCAACGCCATCGATCCCAGTCGCTGGTTGATATCGCGGTAGTGACGCACGAGTTCGACTTCAGACTGTATGCCGACAATAACACCACCCTGATCGCTCTTGTGATTAATGCCGGGTTGTGCGGTTTTCAGCACCAGCGGATAGCCGAGCCGCGCCGCGGCTGCCGTCAGTTCTGCCTCGGAAGTCACCATTTCGCGATTTACCGTCGGTATCGAAAAATCACTGAGTAATTCAAGAGCGGTGTTCTCTTCGAGCGTATGCGCCGCACTTTGTTTGAGTTTTTGCCGCCAGTTGCCAGCTTGTTGCAGGGCCTGTTCCGTGTCCTGGTGTGGTATTGCGCTGCGCGCGGCATATCGTTGTTTGAAAGCCTGATAGGCGAACAGATGTCTGAAGGCGAGCAGCGTCTCACGCACACCATCAACAAACGGAATGCCAGCCGCATAGGCGCGTTGGCAAAGCGCTGTGTTGGCAAGGTCGGAGTAGCAGGTCGCCAGTGCAATCGGCTTGTTCACTTTCACGCTGACGGAGGCCATCACGCGATAAATCGCCTCGGAAAGGTAATAGCCATCGCGGTAGTTGCTGAAAAATACCCCGGCGCCAACATTCGAATCCTGCATCAGCGCCAGCAGGCAGGCTTCGAATCGCGCTTCGAAACGATTGTGCGAACCCCAGACATCGAGCGGATTCTCGGCCTTGAGGCCCGGATCCAGATGTTGTTCAAGTTCACCTACAGTCGCGTTTTCGAGTGCCGCGAAACTGATTCCGAGTTCCTCCGCGGTATCGGTTACCAGTTCGCGAAAGCCACCGGACTCGAATGCTGCGGCGAGTTCTCCCGGTGCGACAGCGTGACCGTTTTGCAGCAACATCAGGATGGCCGCCATTTCATCAAAATCGTTAACCTCGATCACCCCATGGCACCGGCACAGCGCCTGGAATACCGCATGATTACCGGCGATAGCACCGGTGTGGGTTACCGCCATGGATGCGCCGAGTTCTGACTTGCCGATCTTGAGAATGACCACCGGTATGCCACGTGCGTTGGCCCTTTGCAGGGCGGCAACAAAGCGCTGTGGATCGCGCACTGTTTCGAGGAACAGACCGATAGCCTGGGTACTCTCCCGTTCCAGACACCAGTCCATATAGTCTGCAACGGTGGTGGTCATTTCGTTTCCGGCCGAAGCACACAGGTTGAAACCGAGTCGGCATCCGTTATGGCAAAGGGTGGTAAAGGCGGACCCTGACTGGGCGATGTAACTGATACCACCGCGGATAATCTGCGGCGCACGGGGAAAAATGCCCACGTACAGCTGCTGCTCCAGGTTGTAGAAGCCCATGCCGTTGATGCCGCAAATGTGAATGCCCGCGGCGCGTGCCATATCGGCCAGGCGTTGTTGCAAGGGAGGCGATGTATCCTGTTCGAGTACGCCGCTGGAATAGATGGTTGCGGCCTTCGCACCGTGCCTGATCGACGCAGCCAGTGCAACTTCGAGGTGAGCATTGCCGAGCGCAATGACGACATGATCGACAGTCTTCGGCAAAGAGTCCAGATCCGGGTAACAGGCCAGGCCGAGCAATTGTGAGTAGCCCGGATTGACCGGATAGACCTCACCCCCGTATTCAGAATTGATAATCATCCCGGCAAGCGTAGCCCCGGGGCTTTCCGCGCGTTCGGATGCCCCGAGCAAAGCAATGCTGGAGGGCTGCAATAAGGGGTCGAGCGGATGTTCAGCCATCTTTATCAAGCCTGGCCTCGCGCCAGGCGAGCGCTGCCTGCATACCCTGTTCGCGCAATATCTCGTTGAACTGCCGCCGCAGGTCGGTTTCCAGGGTTTCGATCTTGACTGAGGTATCCGCGCCCATGCGCAGGGCCTGGCTGAGGCCCATGATTTCGTAGCTCTGGTTGATCGCCTGCTTGGTCATGCGCACCGAATCCGGATCCATGCGCGCGACTTCGTGCGCGAGCGCAAGCCCGGCGTTCAATGCTTCACCTTCGGTAACCACATCGTTGACGATACCAAAACCCAGCGCTTCGTCGGCAGTCATTCGGTCCTGGCCGCTCAGTAACATGCGTTTGGCACGTTTGGGATTCACATACCAGGGCAACAACAGCGCGACGATACTGCTACCGAAGCGCACCTCGGGTTCACCAAACAGGGTGGATGAATCACAGACGCTCATGTCGCAGGCGAGGGCGATTTCGAAACCGCCGGCCAGCACATAGCCGTGCAAAGCGGCGATGGTCGGTTTGGGCGAATGCCAGAAGCGCATGATCAAATCGAGGTCGGTATCGATGGCAGCCTGCCAGTCGGCTTCGGTTTCACGCTTTGCCGCGACCCCCGCCTGTAAATCAAAACCAGCGCTGAAGGCCCGGCCCTTACCATGCACCACGATTGACAGTATCGAATCATCGGCTTCAATCTGATCGAGTGCAGTGTTGATCTCGTCGATCATGGTGGCGTTGATGGCGTTGAGTTTTTCAGGCCGATTCAGGCCGATCAGGGCTATCGATCCCTGTCGCGTGGACTCTATGGTAGTGAAGCTCATCGATTTGTCTGACGAATAGAAGTTGGGCGATTATAGGGCGTATTCCTGGCCCTGAAAATAGCTCTTTATTGCACTAATAAATCCGCAGATATAATTTTTGCTATTACTCATTCTGGCGACCAGGGCCCAGCTTGGCGGCCAGGTAGTGAAAAATGGTCCCCCATTAATGGGGCCTGAGTTGATGGATGAAGTACTGATCGCTGTGATACGCCAGTGCGAAGCGCAATTAGAGTTTGCTGCCGTTTCGAAACGGGTTACCTGAAGTCGAGTTGCGCCAGATGGGATTTCACGCCATTGGCAATATAAGTAACGTCGAGTCCTACCGAAATGATATCGACACCGAGTCCATGCAGCATATTTGCAGCCTGTGGATTGATCGAAAATGCGGCTGTCTTTTTGCCCGCAAGTTTGCATCGGCTCACAATGTCCTTTACGACGTCGATCGTATCAATCCCATAGGCATCCGGAACCGGATTTTGACGAAAGGAAATTGATAGATCACCGGGGCCGATCAGTACGCCATCGATGCCCGCGACGCCGATGATTTCATCAAGATTCTGGTAAGCTTCGCGGGTTTCGATCATTGCCAGTGCGAGCGAACATTGATCGAACCCGGTGAGATACTGCTCGCTGTCGATGCCATACAGCGAAGCCGCATGGCGTGGCCCGAAAGAGCGGTTACCCACCGGAACAAAGCGCGTCGCTGAAACGAACGCGCTGGCGTGAGCGGCGCTGTTGATCATCGGTGCTACCACCGCCAGCGCACCGAAATCCATCACGCGCGCAGCCGTATCCCAGCGTCCCAGGGGTATTCGCACCAGCGGGGCCTTGCCGCGGGCAACCAGCGTAGCAATACCCTGTTGAACCGTGGTTTCGTCAAAAAAACCATGCTGCATGTCGAGCAGGATCGCGTCGAAGTCGTACTCGGCAATGGTTTCCAGGTAGCGCGGGTCGGTGATGCCGCACCATCCTGATAATACCGTAGTGCCGGAATCGAGTTTTTGTTTCAGGCGTTGCATTGATTTACTCTCAGAATCTCCCGAAGCTCTGAATACTATTCTTCCGCGTAATTGATGTACAGCACGTAAAGATCCAGCGATACCCTGCGAGCCCGCCCTGCCATTCCTCAGTACCAATCCAGGCAACAGAGGAAACAGAGGAAACAGATTCGCTTACCGTGCTGAAAGTAGCACAGGATTGGGGGCCGGTCGTGAATAGACGACCATTTGCTGTCCGGTTGATGTCTAATACACGGAGAGTTCGGCTTAAGACTGACATGGTTGCGCAGGGTTCTTTTAGTCAGGCTGGTTTTGAATTTTCAGTCTTTAGGTGTATTTTGGAGCCTGTTCTGAATAATCCTGCTTGCTACACGGCAGCGCGCTATGGCAATCAACCAATGACTATTCCCGTTTCACGACGACTGGATTTTGCCGAGATCCCGATCATAGATCTCTCGGCAACCTGTGCTGGCGGGCCGGATACGGCGACCGTCGATGCGATCCAGAAGGCCTGCACCGAGGTCGGATTTTTTTACCTTGTCAACCACGGCGTGGCGGCAGAGGTGATCGCAGAGTTGGTGGCACAGGCGAAGGTGTTTTTTGCGTTGCCCGAGGTCGATAAACGAGAGTTGTTGCTGGATCAGCGTATGCGCGGTTACCTGCCACTTTACTACCGCAGTTACGAAGGCGAGGAGCGCGCAGGCACCAGCCATCAGGAAGGTTTCTGGATAGGGTATGACACTGTGTTCGACTCGCTACGTCCACTGGATGGCCCGAATCAGTGGCCGTCTGCGCTGCCGCAATTACGCTCGGCAATGCTGGCCTACCTCGATGCCGTAGAAGAACTGAGCCAGCGAATGCTGAGACTATTTGCAGGCGCTCTGGAATTACCGGTTGATACCTTGCTGGCGAATTTCACCAGGCCTACCTCTCGGCTCAAGCTGAACCATTATCCTCTGCAACAAGATCCGCTTAACGAAAACAATATCGGTGTGGTGCCGCATTCCGACTCCGGTTGCTTCACGATTCTGTGGCAGGACGACAACGGTGGGCTCGAGGTGCAAAATCAGCAGGGCGACTGGGTTGGGGCACCGCCGCTGGCGGATAGTTTTGTCGTCAATATCGGCAATATTCTGCAGTACTGGTCGAATGGTCGATTTTCGTCGACCCCGCACCGGGTTATCAACCGTAATGGCGGTGACCGCTATTCGATACCGTTTTTCGTGAACCCGGATTTCGGTACCGTTATTCGACCACTAGCGGACAGCGATGATATCGGCTTCGAAGCCTTCGAATATGGCAAATACCAGGTTGATCTGTGGCGCAATACCTTTCCG
>JAIBDO010000087.1 GCA_024686195.1 Gammaproteobacteria bacterium
ATTCTCCCGAGGTCACTACCCACCACTGAAAGGGGAAACCGGTGAAGCGCCTCGCGCCGTAAAGGCCGGGTGCTGAAAAAGTGTTGATTTTGATGGGTCGGGCCGCATGGACGTGGTGGTCCGACACATCGGCCGTGGCGAGTCGAGACAGGGAAGTCGCGATCCGGCGTCCCGGGTCTCGCCTTGCCCGTCAAAATCAGCGCTTTTTCAGGAAGCCGAAGGCCAACCGGTCAGGCTTGAGGCGCTTCACCGGTTTCCCCGGGGTATGCTCTCTATGCAGGGAACTGGCCGATTGGCTGACCCATCTTAACCTTGTGGCCCGCCTCAAAATCCGCTAACCAGTCGACTTTGTTGGCGGTCAGCAATATAACCGTCGACCCCATGTTGAAACGTCCCATCTCGGCACCCTTGCGAATTTCCTTGGAGGTATGGCGGTAGTCGTACTCGCTGATTTTACGTGCCCGCGGTGGCACTACCTGGCCAGTCCAGACGGTTTCGATTGCCGATACGTTAATCGCGCCTACCAGTACCATGACCATCGGGCCATAAGCCGTTTCAAAGTAGCAGGCGAGGCGTTCATTACGTGCAAACAACCGGGGAATCTCCTGCACCGTCCACTCGGCAACACTGAATAGCCGACCGGGAACGTGAATCATACGCTTCATGCTGGCATCCAGCGGCATGTGCAGGCGATGATAGTCATGAGGCGCGAGGTAGATGGTCGTGAAACAGCCATTGCTGAATTCGGCAGCCATGCCTTTGTCGCCACCGAGCAGTTCGAGCACGCTGTAAGCACGACCCTTGGCCTGTAGTATTGCGCCCGAGCGAATCGCCCCGGCCTGGGATACCTTGCCATCGCAGGGGCAGGCAAGAGTATTGTCGCCGGGCGCCAGTGGACGCAGTTGGGGTTTCAACGAGCGCGTGAAAAACTCGTTGAAGGTCTGGTAGTAAGCGATCTCTGATTCTGCGGCGTCGTCCATGTTGACAGCGTATTTTTTAACGAACCAGCTGATCATGGGTTTTACCTGGGGACCACGCAGGCGGGTAATCAGGTAAACCACGCGCGATACCGCGTGATGCGGTATGACGTAGAATAAAACCTTGAGGAACTTCTGTTTTTTGCTGAGTTCTATGGTCATTACTTGATTACCTTCATCATCAGGCGCTGTTCGGAACCATCGTCCAGTTGCAGAATGACCTCGATGTTATCACCGGGGCGGGTAGCCTCCACGGGGTGCATCATCATCAGGTGCAATCCACCCGGGGTCAGTTGCAGGCTTGTGCCCGGATCAATGGTCAAGCGGTCAACAGGTTCCATGCTCATCATGCCATCCTTCATTACACTGCGGTGAATTTCAACGCTGGCAAAAGCATCGCTGCGAATGGCGACAATGCTGACGCTAAACTCGGCAGGATTGTGGATCGACAGGTATCCAGCGCGCACCGGCACCGAGGGTGGCAGGTTTTTAATTCGTGCCTCGGCGATGTCTAGCTCGGCGAAGGCGTTTAACGGTAGCAGCAGTGCCAGAAAGAGTACCAGGCGAGGCATCCCGGTCTTTACAGTGATGTTCTTAGCCATTTCCACAGCGACATTCACAGCGGGTGCCGCTCAACAATTCGCGTCATATCGCGCGCCATCGCCAGTGGATCATGTGGCGCACCGAACAGACCTGCATATTCTGCCTGCGGATTGATCAGGACGATCGCAGCACTGTGCTCGACGTCATAGTCGGAGCTGTTTTCGGTTCTGTTGCGAATGGCGTGGGCAATACCCAACGAACGGGTTAGCGGAGTTAATGTCTCAAGCGGAGCGGTCGCGCCGCTAAAACTAGGATTGAAATAGTGGACATAGTCGGCCAGCACTTCCGGGGTGTCGCGCCCGGGATCCACCGATACGAAATAAATCTGTATCGCATCGCTGACATCGGCATCGTCGATGGCCTTGTACATATCGGCCAGCGCTTGCAGACTGATCGGGCAAATGTCAGGGCAGTGAGTGAAACCAAAGAACAGCAGACTCCACTGACCCCTCAGGCTGTCACGTGTCAGCGGTTGCCGGTTGTGGTCTAAGAGCTGGAATTCCGGTAACGCGCGCGCCTGCTCGCCAAACCAGAGTCCGCTTTCGAGTTCTACAGGCTTGCTGTTGTGCGCATACCAGGACAGACCGAAACCACCGATCAGGGCAATCAGGGCAACGATGATGATACTCGATCTTTTCATAGGAGATAATTCATGGGCGATTTTTCATGAGCGATATTTCATGGACGTTATGGTGTAAAATTCGCGGCATTATATTTGATCCGGCAGCAGACTCAACGTGTCCATTCCCGAACCGCTACAGGTTTTGACCACCATTCGTGATTTAGTTCGCTGGGGTGCCAGCGAATTCGAGCGCCAGCAACTGAATTTCGGTCATGGTTTCGCCACTGCACTGGACGAAGCGCGCTATCTTACGCTACACGCCCTGGCGTTACCATTTGATATTGATGACGACTATCTCAATGCAGTGTTGACCCTGCCAGAGCGCGAGCAGGTGATCCAACAGCTTTGCCGTCGGGTCGAGACGCGCCAGCCAGCGGCCTATATCACGCGCGAATCATGGTTTTGCGGCTTGCGTTTCTACGTTGACGAACGCGTGCTGGTGCCGCGCTCGCCGATTGCTGAACTGATTGCCAACCATTTTGAACCCTGGACGGATAGCCACCGGGTAAACCGCATTCTTGATCTTTGTTGCGGTAGTGGCTGTATCGGTATTGCTGCGCAATATCAGTTCCCCGATGCCGAGGTCTGCCTGTCCGATCTCTCTGCTGATGCGCTTGACGTCGCTGCGCTAAACCTGCAACAGCATGATTTGAGCGATGTTATCGAGCTCTACCAGTCTGATCTGTTTGCTGAGATTCCCCGGCAAAGTTTCGATATTATCGTCAGCAATCCTCCCTATGTGGATGCCGAGGACATGGCCGCGCTCAGCGATGAGTATCGCGCCGAGCCAGAGATCGGTCTCGCTGCCGGCGATGACGGCCTGGCACTGGTTGAGCAGATTCTCGATGCCGCCGTGAGCTATCTCAGTGATCAGGGTGTCCTCTTTATCGAGGTCGGTAATTCCCAGGCAGCGATGGCACAGAAATACGACTTTCTGCCAATGACCTGGATCGATTTCGAAATGGGTGGCGCCGGTGTCTGCTGTATCCAGGCAGAGGACCTGAAGCAGCAACACTCCGCGATCATTGCCCTGGCCGGTTAAACACAACAAGATGACATCAACAGTTGATCAAATGGGGCGTGCACTGAGTCTTCCAACTTTCAATCGGATCGATTATGCCTTCAACAGCCACCATCCCTGGCTGGCAAAGTTGATTCGTTGGCCGTACCACAGGAAGATTCACCACAACTACCTGAGTGGCGAGCGTAATGCAGAAAGTTTCGCCCATTTTAAGGTGTATCGTTTTCTGCTGTCACGCATGCCGGAGCAATAACTATGTCTTGGTGGGGTAAGGCGCTGGGTGGCGCTTTTGGTTTCATGGTTGGTGGCCCGTTGGGCGCTTTGATGGGGATCGCTTTCGGGCATAGCTTCGACCGCGGTATGGGCCAGCTCGAAGGTGGTGACTGGGGCGAGGATCAGGAGCGAACCCAGGCGGCATTTTTTACCGCGACATTCTCGGTGATGGGCTATATCGCCAAGTCCGATGGGCGGGTGTCGCCGGAAGAGATTCGGCTGGCTGAAGCGGTGATGGAGCGCCTTGGACTGAATTCAGAGATGCGCGCCTCTGCGCGGAAATTGTTCAAAGAGGGTAAGTCGGCTGATTTCCCCATTGACGAAGTCATGCGTCAGTTTCGCAGTGAAACACACCGGCGTACCACGCTGATCCAGATGTTTCTCGAAATACAGTTACAGGCAGCTTATGCCGATGGCGTCATGCACCCGGCTGAAAAAGAAGCGCTGCGCAGTATTTGCGGCCACCTGGGTATTGCGGCGGCGCAACTGGATCGGCTCGAAGAAATGCTGCGCGCCGGATTTGGTCGTGCTGGATACGACGCCGCTGCTGCCGAAACCTCGCTGCAGGATGCCTATCATCTGCTGGGTGTCGACGAATCGGCAAACGATGCGGATCTCAAGAAAACCTACCGGCGCCTGATGTCGCAGCACCACCCAGATAAACTGGTGGCCAAGGGTTTGCCGGAGCAAATGATCAAAGACGCTACCGAAAAAACCCAGCAGATCAAGGCGGCTTACGAACTGATTCGAAAATCCCGCGGGTGATGGAAAAAGTCTTTACCCATGAAAATCGCATGATTGTCTACAACATGAGGAATCTGTTGCAGGGTGAAGGCATCGAGACGGTAATGAAGAATGAGTTTAGCGGCGGCGGGGTTGGTGACTTGCCGGCTTTCGATACCTGGCCGGAAATATGGGTGTGCGACGAGTCCCAGGCTGAGCTGGCACTGTCCATCCTCGACGACGTAACTCATTCGGCAGCCAGCGAAGACTGGTTCTGTAATGGTTGTCGGGAGACCAATGACGCGGCTTTTCGCCTTTGCTGGAATTGTGGCCAAAGCCATGAGTAATAGCTATGAATAACAGCTGTGCTGTGATCAGATCTCTGGCTTTGATTCCTTTATTGCTGTCGCCACTCGCCTTTGCCGGTGATGTTCATATTGTCGATGTCAGGGTAGAGTGTTCTGCTAGCTGTACTTTTTCGGTTACGCTCGAGCACGGCGATGAGGGCTGGAACCATTTTGCCAATCAATGGGACGTGGTGACAGTCGATGACGAGTTGCTGGGATCACGCGTACTGCATCATCCGCATGTAGACGAGCAACCGTTTACGCGCTCTCTTTCAGGCGTGATCATCCCCGCCGGTGTTAGTCAGGTCAAAGTGCGTGCCCGGGACTCGATGCACGGTTACAGCGAGCAGGAGTTTGTGCTCGATATTCCAGGTTAGCCGTCTTGCCACAGCAGTCGTAGTCCCAGGAAAACAAGCACCGCGGCAGGAATACGACGCTGAATCCATTGACTATTGCGCCCACTGGCCCGCCTTGCCCCCAGTGCGGTAATGCAGGCGATCGAGCTGTTTACGATCACACCGGTCACCAGAAATACCGAACCCAGTGCCACCGACATCAGGAACCCCGGGGATTCAACCGCATGCAGGAACTGCGGAATAAACGCCAGGAAGAACAGGGCGATTTTCGGATTGAGCAAATCGACCAGCAGGCCGCGACGAAAATGCCGCCACGCGCTGACATCACGGACCTCGTGTTCGGCGTCGCCGGTGGCAATAGAATTCGACAATTCACTGCGCCACAGGTTGACGCCCAGGTAGATGAGGTAGCCAGCGCCCAGATATTGAATGATGGCAAAAGCCAGCGGCGAAGTTGCCAGTAGTGCGGCAACGCCACTCGCGGCGAGGATTATGTGGACAAATGCGCCTGCGTTCATGCCGAGAATGGCAAAGAGTGCGGGCCTTAATCCGTGCGCGGCGCTGATCGAGGTCACCAGTAATAGCGATGGTCCGGGTGACAGGTTGACCGCCAGACAGGCGATAACCAGTAGTCCCAGGGTATCGATACTCACTGGTCCTGGTTATGGGCGGGGTCTTGAGCCAGAGCCCGGGCATCAATAAAAGCCTGTACCGAGCGGGTAATATCCTCTGCGGTAGTCGCCCAGGAACAGACGCTGACGCGAATCACGCTGCGCTGCTGCCACTGGGTACCGCCGACCCAGCATTCACCGGAACGCTGGATCGCGGCAATGGTGGCGGTGGTTAGTTGGTCATCCCCACAGGCAACCAGAACCTGATTGAAGACGACCTCGTTGAGTATTTCGAAACCCTGCTGTTGGAGTTCCGTGGCAAATTGCAGGGCGCGTTCGTGCAGTCCGTAAACCAGCTCGTCGATACCTGACTCACCGAGATACTTGAGTGCCGCCCAGAGTTCAAAAACCCGTGAGCGGCGCGACATCTCGGGCGTATGCAGCATACCGTCGCGTTCTTCGCTGTATACGATATAGGCGCCGGCCGCGTGCAGTGCCTTTACCAGCGCGTCGCGATGCCGACAGATGATGACGCCGCTGTCGTAGGGCGTGTTTAGCGTCTTGTGTCCATCAAAGGACCAGGAATCGGCATGTTCGATGCCCCGGGTCAGATGGTTGAGCTTTTTGCTGGCTGCCGCCCACAGGCCGAAGGCCCCGTCGATATGCACCCAGGCACCAGCCTTTTTCGCCCTGGAGCACAGAGTATTAAAATCGTCAAAAGCACCGGAGTTCACGTTGCCGGCCTGCAATATCAGGATGGACGATTCATCGAGTTGCGGCACCTGGTCGACACGGATCCTGCCCTGCTCGTCGGCGTCTACCCAGTCCACGTTGTCGGTGCCGAAGCCGAGGAGCGCGATGGCCTTGTTTACGGTGCCGTGCGCCTGTCGACTAGCGACGATGTGCAACTTTGGCGCACCGCTGAAACCCTGGCTATTGATGTCCCAGCCGAGGCGTTCAAAATTACGTTGACGAGCGGCCGCCAGACCGCAGAGGGTTGCCATTGATGAGCCGCTGACATAACCCGCAACGCAGGATTCCGGCAGATAAAACAGGTCGCGTAGCCAGGCTTCGGTAATCACTTCCAGTCGCGATGCTATCGGAGAGGACAGATACAGCGGCGTATTCTGGTCCCAGAAGTCGGTCAACCAGCGCACCGCGAGGGTTACCGGCAGCACGCCACCGTTCACCAGGCCGAAATAGCGTCCACCGATCTGTGCAACCGTGGCGGGCGATCCGTACTCATGCAGTTGTTGCAATATCTGCATCGCGTTACCGGAATTTTTCGGCAGCTCTTCCTCGAAACGCGAGAGGTCGGCAAGTGCATCGTCGGTCGGAAATACATTGCGTTCCAACGCTCGATCGGCGTAGTCGTAGGCGGCGTTACGCGCCTCATCGAAGACGAATTTCTGTTCCATTTCGTTGAACATGCGCCGGCGTATATCGTCACTCATGGGTTTTCCTCAGTAGTTCATTCACCCGCAGCTTCAGGTCGGGCAGCAGCTCTTCTTCGAACCAGGGGTTTCGTTTGAACCAGCGGTTGTTACGCGGGCTTGGGTGCGGTAAGGGTAGCATTGTCGCACCGTCGTGGTGCCAGTATTCTCGCCAGTTACTGACGCGCTCGGTTAACGATCCTGCGCTGTGGTTAAAATGATAAGCCTGGGCATACTGGCCGAGCACCAGTGTCAGCTCGACCTGCGGCAATTGATTTAGCAATGGTTTGCGCCAGGTGGCGGCGCATTCGGGGCGTGGCGCAAGGTCACCGGATTTTCCGCTGCCGGGGTAACAGAATCCCATGGGTAGTATTGCGATACTGTCGGCGTGGTAAAAAGTGGCGCGATCGACTCCCATCCAGCTGCGCAGTCGATCGCCGCTTGCGTCATCGAAGGGGACGCCGGAGGCATGCACCTTGCTTCCCGGTGCCTGCCCGGCGATCAGGATGCGGGCCCGGTGCGAACACTGCAGGATCGGACGCGCACCGAGCGGCAGTGAGGGCGCGCAAATTTGACAGCG
Source organism: Gammaproteobacteria bacterium (assembly GCA_024686195.1). Taxonomy (GTDB): domain Bacteria; phylum Pseudomonadota; class Gammaproteobacteria. The sequence goes on from JAIBDO010000087.1 coordinate 7,547, forward strand.
GCGGATCTCTTCGAGTAATGCCGACAGTTCTGTCATATCCGGACTTCAATGCGTCAGGAAGCGGCCGTGACGCAAGCCGGTTGCGGCAGAGTTCTGCCAGGCGGGTACGCCGTTCACCCAGACACTCACAATTCCATCGCATCGCTGTTGCGGTTCGGCAAAAGTGGCGCGATCGATGATGCGCGCGGCGTCGAATAGCACCAGATCGGCAAAATGACCGATCTCGATGCGACCACGCTGCTGCAGAGCGAATCGGCTGGCGGTTAACCCCGTCATCTTGTGTACCGCGGTTTCCAGTGAGAACAGCTTTTTCTCGCGCACGTAGTGCCCGAGCACGCGCGGGAAAGTGCCCCATAGACGCGGATGCGGGGTCTTCATCGAGGCGATACCATCGGAGCCGATCATGGCCGCTGGATGCGCCATGATCCGCTGCAAATCCTGTTCGTCCATCTGGAAGTAGATGGCGGTGGCCGGGTATAACCGCTCGCAGGCCTCTTCCGGCGAGCATTGCCAGTCAGCGATGATGCGTTCCAGTATTAGTCCATTGCATTCCGGGTGAGGCGTCGATTCCGCGACCAGCACCGATTCGGCATCGCGAACGTAATTGATCAGCAGGGAGGTGGAACTGGCGATATAGGGATAGACATCGAGACTGACAGCCTGTTGCGTGGCAACTGCGCTGTCGATCATCGCCAGGGTCTCGTGCGAACGGCCGTAGTTAGCGGGTCCAGCGCACTTGTGATGTGAAATAATGACCGGTACCTGCGCCTGCTGGCCGATGTGGAGCGTTTCGCTGATCGCTTGCGTCACCTGGTCAGCCTCATCGCGCATGTGGGTGACGTATACCGCATCCTTGAATTCACGCAGTACCGATGCGACCTGCAGTACTTCGGCGGTTGGTGCTGCCTGAGCAGGCGGATAGTCGAGGCCAGTGCTCAGCCCTATGCTGCCCTGTTGCAGGGCGAGTCTTAGCTTGAGTTGCATTGCCTCGGTTGCCTCGGCATCGGCGGGACGGTCAAGTCGGTCGGGCATGCTGTCGAGACGCAGGCTGCTGTGACCGGTAAGCAGTGCGAGATTGACTGAACTGGGAGCCCGCTGCAGTGCATCGCGGTAGGCCTGCACCGATGGGTAGCGAAACACCTGCGCGTCACCGAGCAACGGGAAGGGCGCAGGCAGGAGGGTCGTCGGTTGCAACGGCGCAAGACTGAGCCCACAGTTGCCGGCGATTACCGTGGTGACTCCCTGCGACAGCTTACAGACCAGGTCCGGGGTATCCAGCACCGCCTGCTCGTCGTGTGTATGACTATCGATAAAGCCCGGCGCCAGCACCAGCCCGGTGGCGTCGATCTCGGTATCGGCCTGCCAGTCGTGGCACTCGCCAACATCGACAATTCGCTCGCGATCGACAGCGACGTCAATGAATTGCGAGGCGCCACCACTGCCATCGATGACACGAGCGCCACGGATCAGCAGGTCACAGCTAGTCATTGGTCGAGGTCGATGATCATCACGATGTTGAAACGGCCGAATTTGTCAGGAGTTGGATCATTGCTGATGCGCTTTTGCCGGGTCGGTTTTGATTATCAAAACACTGTAATTGGATATCATGCGGGGTTCAAGTCAAAACGGGCATGCTGCCCGTCATCGCCGTAAAGGCGGATAGTTGCATGGAGAAACTGATGTTTGGGCGCATGACTGGCACCGGTGATCCGCCTGGTGATCAGCTCGGGCATGGGTGGTTGGGGGTGCTTGTGTCAGGCACTGGTGTTAACGGTCGAGTCGCTGCTTGATCGGCAAAGACTTGCAATGCGATCCAAATGGAACAATGCTGCGTAAGTCTTACAGTTAATCGGCTTGCAAATATCAAATCGGTCGTGCAAGGCCATATCGAGCAACAGTTCCCATACCTGCCGGTGGTGGGGCTATGCAGGCAGCGATTACCGCTCTGCGACTGATTACCGTCTTCTGATTCGACCGGCACATATCTTTCATGGATAATTTGGACAACCACGAACCCGACAGGAAAGGAGCAGCATGAAATTTTTATTGTTGATTGCCCACGGCAGTCGTAGGCAAGGCGCCAATGACGAAATCAGACAACTGGGAGAGCGAGTCGCGAGCCTCGACGCCAACGATTATGATGGTGTGGTCACGGCTTTTCTGGAACTGGCGGAACCCGATATTCAGCAGGGAATTGCCAAATGCGTCGAGCTGGGTGCGCAGAGCATCGTTGCCATGCCTTATTTTCTGGCCAGTGGTAACCACGTGATCAAGGATATACCGGGCGAGATTGCCTGCGCGATGGCTGGGAAGCCTCCGGTAGACATCGAGATTTCGCAATACCTGGGATCGAGCGACTTGATGGCAAGCCTGGTCCTCGACTGTTCCCGGCAGATCGGTTGACGCGGGATCACCATTCAATGGGTTCGCAAACCAGTCTGACTCTGGAATGTCGACACAGGTTGTCGAGCAGGGAGAAAGTTTCCCGGGTAGAGCGGACAGAGAGTGGAAGGGATGCCTCAGTCATTTGCGGGGCGGTTCTGTTGGATTTTTCAGGAACATCACGCCAACAGAGAGACTGAAGCTCGTCCAGATCGCCGGAAGTTGATTTAAAACAGGTTTATTCGGCGGCTGGATTCTCTATAATGCTTGCTTGATCGCGCCGCTGCGGCGGCCCCATCCAGATAGCGAGCCGATACTATGAACGCCCCTCTCAGCAACAGCACCCTGATCGACAAAGATCAGCAGCACATGATTCATCCTCTGCATCACGACGCGGGCCACTCCAATGCCAGGGTCTGGGTCAAGGGCGAGGGCTCGCATCTGATTGATGCCGATGGCAATCGTTTCATCGATGGGCTGTCCTGCTTGTGGAATGTCAGTTGCGGTCACGGGCGCCAGTCGCTGGTTGATGCAGCCACCAAACAGATGGGAGAAATGGCTTATTGCTCGAGCTATAACGGTAGTTCCAATCGTCCGGCCATCGAACTGGCCGATCGTTTAGCCGAAATCTGTTATCCGCAGATCAATAATTTTTACTTTACTTCGGGCGGCGGCGAGTCAACCGATAGTAACTTCAAGCTGGCGCGCTCCTATTGGAAAGCCAAAGGCAAGCCCGACAAAACCAAGGTAATCGCGCGTACCTGGGGTTATCACGGCGTCACCTTCGCCGCTATGTGCGCTACCGGAATTTCCGGTTACTGGACGTCGTTCGAGCCACGTATGCCCG
>JAIBDO010000234.1 GCA_024686195.1 Gammaproteobacteria bacterium
AAATCAGGTTGCCATGGCCCATCACCGAACCCCATAACGCCATCTGGGTTTCGTAGATCGCCTGCGCATCAACCGCATTCGAGGCATTGCAGGCACTGCTGCGGTAGGGCAGCTTGTAGCGCCGCGCCAGTTGCCCACCGGCGATGTTGGCCAGTGCATTTTCCGGAGTACCGAAAGCTGGCGAGCCCGAACGCATATCCACGTTCGAGGTAAAGCCACCGTACACTACCGGAGTACCCGGATTGGTGAGTTGCAGCAGCGCTATTCCAACCAGCGCTTCGGCGTTTTGCTGAGCCAGCGCGCCGGCCATCGTGGTCGGAGTCATCGCGCCCATCAGGGTGAAGGGTGTTACCGTCACCGGTTGCCCGAACATCGACATCTGCATCGCGCCATAGGCCATGGAATCGTCCAGTTTACGCGGTGAGTTAACATTGATATTGGTCATCACGCTCGGGCGTGTCTTCATTTCCTCCATCGTCAGGCCACGCGCAATGGCCGTCATCTCGATGGCATCGCGGGCGCGTCCACCGCCGATACCGGTGGCGAAAAAAGGCTTGTCGGATACCGTCAGGTTAATAAAGGTCGTATCCAGGTGGCGCGAATTCGCCGGCATGTCGGTTGGTGCCGTCGCCTGATTACCAAAAAAGGTCAGCACGTTGAAGTATTGTCCGAAACTGATCAGCTTTTTGTAATCTTCGAAATTTCCGGCTCGTCGACCATTGATGTTGTCATGCACATTGGGTGTACCGGACACCAGGCCGAAATTAATCACGTCTCCCCCGACCTTGAGTGTCTGCTCAGGGTTACGAGGCACAACATCATAGGATTCGGGTGCCAGCGCTACAGTGTCTAGCAATAGCGACCGATCCATTCGAACCACCCCGAGCTCATCAACCGAGGCACCTGCCTTGCGGAACAGGTCGAGCGCCTGATCCCCCATCACTTCGATACCTTCTTCCTCGACGATGCGCAGCGAAATGTTATGGATGAACTCAAGCTGTTCTTCATCCAGCGCTTCGAGCGGTGCAAAGCGATTGCGCAGTATCTTGCGATCGAGCTGGCGGATAGCGACAGCAGGTTCGGCTGGTGCAGCACGTGAACGACGGCGGTTGGTTCGGGCCATTTCAACGGTATCCATTAACGATGACAGTTTGATTCTCAAGCATTGATTTACAGTTTTCTTTTATATTTGGGACTAATTTAGTCAGATATGAGCATACAATGCATTGATGACGCATCGAATTACTTTTTGCCTGTGCCCGGGATTCTCCCTGTTCAGCATCGCCTCAGCGCTCGACGTCATGCGACATGCGAATCGCTTCGCCGCTTCAGAGGTTTACCAGTGGACATTTCTCAGCGAAAATGACCAACCGGTAGCCGATAGCAATGGCATCGCACTCGCTCCCGGTTATGAAATCGCCAACGCGCCAACCAGCGATCGCGCCTTTATCGTCGCCGGTTTTGATGCCAGCCAGATCAGCCAGCCCAATCTCGCTGCCTGGCTGGCGAGTCATGCACGCGTCGGCGGTATCATCGGCGGAATATCGAATGGTGCTTTCCTGCTCGCCGCCGCCGGCCTTCTCAACCAGCACAGCGCAACCACCCACTGGGAAGATTTCGAAAGCTTTTGCCTGCTGTATCCAGACGTTAGGGCTCGCTACCAGCGCTTCGTCATCGATCGCAATCGCATCAGCTGTGCGGGCGGGTCGGCCACCCTCGATTTATTCATCGAACTCGCTCGACAGGATCTCGGCAACGAAATCGCCCTCAAGATTTCGCGCCAGATGTTGTTACAGGAACAGTCTATTGTGTTGCCCGGTTCTATGGGCAAACCACCGGGCCGAAATTACTCGCCACCGGTACAACGCGCGCTGAGCCTGATCGAGGCCGGTGTAGGGCAATCTATCACCGTCAATCAACTGGCACAAAGCATCGGTATCAGCCGGCGTGACCTGTTACGCCTGTTTCACAAGGAGCTCAACAACACACCATCGCGCATCCTCAACCAGCGCCGACTGGATCGCGCGCGCTCATTAATCCTCAATACTGGCTTACCGATGACCACCATTGCGGAATCGGTCGGTTTCAGCTCGCAATCTCATCTCACCAGCAGCTATCACAGTGAGTTCGGCATCACTCCTGCCCGCCAACGGCGCGAGTACCGGGCAGCGAGTCATCGCCTGCCGCTGAAGAGCCGCGACTTTCGCGACTGGTAATAACCCCGGGTGCGCGAAACCTCAAAACCTCCCAAACCGATTAATGTTCCGCAGCTTCGGCCCTCGAGCAAACCATGCCGCCTCAGCATCAATGACTTTTGTGAGTGGAACATGTTAATCTTTCGGCTCTAACTCTAATAAACCATTCATTTTTACGGGGCGCAAAAATGGCGAAAGTACGCGGCTTATCCGACATCCTGACTTATTTCCGACGCAACGAAAAACCCATTTTCTTTGTTTCTCCGACGCCCTTCAACCTGATGGGTGTCGAAAAATTCATACATCGCTTCTATCACATTAATTATTTTGACTCCTTCGATGGGCAGCATCCGCGCGTTTTCGTGCCCTCGGAAAAGAGTCACGACGAATTCGAATCGATGGAAGATGTCTGTAACTACATGCTGCAGCACAAGGAAGTCATCGATCGCATCAAAAAAGCCGGAATGGGCCCAGCCAAATTGCTGTTCGTCATGTTCGACGAAAAAACCGAGGAAATCTGTAAAGAGCTCGGCGTCGATATCGCCTTACCCCCGGCGGCAATGCGCAAACGCCTGGATTCCAAAATAGAACTGACCAAACTGGCTAACAAGGCAGGCATCGACAGCGCGCCCAACGTGCTCGGCAAGGCGGACAGTTTCGAGGAATTAATGAAGGCCGCCAAAAAAGGCAAGCTTGGCAATGACCTGGTGGTGCAAACCCCCTACGGCGATTCGGGTCGCACCACGTTTTTCATCAAGTGCGAGGCCGACTGGAAAAAGAACGCCAAGGAGATGAAAGGCGAACAGCTCAAAATCATGAAACGCATCAACCATATGCCCGGCACCATGGAAGTTTGCGTGACTCGCCACGGTACTATTTCAGGCCCGATTCAAACAGACATTACCGGCTTCGAAGAAATCACCCCCTATAAAGGCGGTTGGTGTGGCAATGACGTCTGGCCAAAAATCTTTAACGCCAAGATACGACGTGACCTGCGTAATATTGCTTCCAAGCTGGGCGATCAGCTTTACCAGGAAGGATACAAGGGCGTTTTCTGCATGGATTTCCTGCTCGATACCGATGATGGCACTCCCTATCTTGGTGAAGTCAATCCGCGCATCAGCGGTGCCAGCCCATTGACCAATCTGATCACCTCGCATTACGGCGGCGTACCCTTGTTCCTGTTCCACATGCTCGAATACCTTGATGTGGATTACGAGATCGATTTGAAGAAGGTTCAGAATCGCTGGAATGAGTACGACTTCTGGAGTCAGCTGGTGTTAAAGCAAACCGAGGACAAGGTCAGGCAGCTGACCCATGCACCGCGCACCGGGGTCTGGGCCATGGACAAGTTCGGTGGTATCAGCTTTGAACGCAGCGATCTCGACTGGACCAACGTCATCGACAACGATGAGGCCTACTACCTGAGAGTTTATAAAGAGGGCGATTACACCTATAAGGGTGCGGATCTTGGAATCATCGTGTCGCGCGGTCGTATGCAAACCGAGCAACGCGAGCTGCGTGAACGTGCCAAACAATGGACCGCGGCAATCAACGCTGAATTTCATGGCGTAGAACCGAAAGCGGTACCTGATCTCTATCAGGATCCCTTCGGATCGAAGCTTTTTTAAGTGAATTACTAGAGGGACGTCTGGGTCGGATCAATCAGGTCGAGCTACTCGACCCGTGGCTATCTGATTTCAGGCAATTTGCCTGGGTGTACCCTCTGCCGGAGCAACACTAACAATCGAGTTGTCCCAGCCGATCAGCGCTTCGATAGCTTCGGCGATACGCAGCACTTCGTAGTCACTGCCCACGTCACCAATAATTTGCAGTGACATCGGCAGCCCTTCGTCACCGATACCCATCGGTATTGCACAGGCAGGCAACCCAGCCAGGTTGGCATCGTAAAGAAAACTCGCCCAGTCGAGCCATGGAAACTCGATGGGTGTATCCCCGATCTTTTGCGGATGAATGCTACCGTGCGGGAAGGCTTCACAACCGAGTGTGGGCGTAATCAGAATACGCGAGCCATGACGCGCAAACATATCGCTATAATGTTGGCGTATCACCTTGCGGTGCGCCTGCGCTTCTTCGAAATCCTGCTCGCTCCACTGTTCGCCGAAATCGAGAAAACCTTTAGCCACCTCGCCCAGATAATCCATATTATAAGCGCTACCGCGTGCATGCTCAGCCGCATCGTAGGTTGCGGTGACGGCCCAGGTAACCACCGAAGACGGTAATCCGGGATTGTCATCAACCAGCTCGAAACCATCGTTGCGCATCAATTCGACCGCGTTGCGGAAAGCTTCGCGCACATCGTCGTTGACCGGGGCAAAGCCGAGATCCTCGGAAAAAATAATCGGCGTGCGACGGGTCTTGCCGGCAGGCCTGCCGTCAAAGCCTTCGTTTAATACCTCAAAAAACAGCCGCGCATCGGCGACGCTGCGAGTCATCGGCCCATAGCAAACCAGTGATTGCCAGGAGGGGAAACAGGGCTCGCGGGGAATCGCACCGAAACTTGGCTTGAAACCGACCACACCA
>JAIBDO010000143.1 GCA_024686195.1 Gammaproteobacteria bacterium
GCGAGCTTGCTCGCGGAGAAGTAGGAGTCGAGCGGCAAACCCGCCAGTTCAAGCACGCGCGCCTCGTGGCCATCGGTTTTCAGCGCCTCGATAATCGTATGGGTGCGGTTGTCCTGCCAGACGATTACCGGTGTCAATGGCTGTTTGCTATCGGCGTGCCAGGCGAGGCAGCTTTCGCCCTGGTTATCGATACCGATGGCACCGACTGCAGGGCTGGCCTCAATACAGGCCTCGATACTGGCAATCAATTCATTGGCGTCGTGCTCAACCCAACCGGCCTCGGGATACAACTGCCGGTGCCGGACGACGTGGGTGATCTGCGTGCGGCCATCGTCATGCACGCACAATGCACGGGTGCTGGTAGTGCCCTGGTCTATGGCGAGTACGCTCATCGTTGTTCAGCCTGGGCGGGTTCGAATTCGAGACTCAAGGATCGGCATTGCTGCAGTCTGGCAAGTGGAGGCAGTGGCAATAATACCCTGCGTTCGCGTCGCGCACTAATATTGCGGCCGCTGAGTTCGTGCTCACCATCGCGCAAACTCAAACGCCCCCTGGCATCCTGGGCAAGCCTCACCTGCAACTGCCGATGAGCTGTCGGCGCTTTATTGCTGTAAGCGGGCTCCATCATGGTTATGCGTTGCGGCGTGAAATATCGGATCATCGGACTGGCGCCCTTAATCGCCAGACTTCGCCCTGCAGCGAGCAGGCGACCGTCGAGGCTGGCGACCAGGCTGGCCGCGGTATTTCGACCTTCGGCCCAGCACCAGCCCGCGGTGTCGACCGGGTGCAACTGGTTGCCACAGGAGAAATAATCAGGGTCGGAGCAACGCCCATACTGATCGATGCTCGGTCCACCACTGGCCCGATCAAGTTCGAGATGGCTAACCTTGACCAGGCTGGATTCACTGACGAAACAACCGCTAAACACGACACCATCGCAGTCCAGCGTCATGGGTTCGTCAGCGCCCCGATCGGCACCGACATCGACATCGACCGAGCTCACCCTGTCATCGCCGTGGATTTCGCGCAACGATGTATTCAGCCATAGACGCGTACCCAGCAACGGCGGTAATAGCGACGCTACCCGCCAGGCAGTCACCTGAGGGCGGGCTTCGATCATAGCGACCGGTTTTATGCCGGCATGCCGGCAGCTCAACAGCGCCGAAAACGAAACCAGTTCGGAGCCTACGATCAGCGGCCGTGCAAACGGCAGGCGTCGCTTCAGGTACAGCATCGACTGCAACGCGCCCGTGGTGACAATGCCGAGTGCCCGACTGCCCGAGACCAGACGCGGTGCTCGCGGTGTTTCACGGTTACCGGTACACAGCACCACTCGGTCGGCCTGCAGGCGCTCTATTCCTGCTGCACTGGAAAGCAGTAAGCTGCCGCCTGCTTCGATCTCGGTTACGGTCACTGCGGTACGCAGCACGACCCCGCAGCGCTGCGCTCGATCCACCAACCGGCGGGCATATTCGGGACCACTCAGAATGCGACGAAATTCGCGCATACCATAAGGTGAGTGCCCGCAGTGCCTGGGAATGCCACCTGCCTCCGACTCGCGCTCCAGCAGCACGACGCCGTCGATTCCGGCGCTGGCAAGCTCGCCAGCCAACGCGAGTCCGCTCGGCCCTGCGCCGACGATCGCAACCCGGCAATGACTGTTTTTCACTTACGCGCCACCGCCAACGACTGCGACAAACGCTCCTCAGCCAGTTCACAGAGTTCGGCAGTGCAATAAAAACCCTGGCAGCGGCCCATACCCGCGCGGGTTCGGCGCTTCAAACCTGCCAGGGTATCTGGCGCCAAAGGTCCGTCCAGGGCCTGGTTGATTTCGCGCCGGGTGACCAGTTCACAATGGCAGACAATGCCGTCATTACCCGGCTCCTGCCAGTCACGTTTAGCGGTTTCCGCGATGCCTGCCACCTGTGGCCAAATCCATTTTTCAGGCGCTGTATGCCGATTGCCCTGGTCACAATATTCGCGATGAACTCTGCTGGCGATACCGAGTGCCGCGCTCAGACCCGTGGAACGGATGCCGCCAACGCAGCAGTAGCGCTGTCCTTGATACCATTTGATTTGATAATCCTTGTGCTCGCTGGCCGGACGAATCCCGGCATAGGTGGCGGTCACCCCGTGCTTACTCAGCGCTGGTAGAATCTGCGCGGCGCGCTCGACCAGCGCCTGCAGCTCCCTTGAATCGACGCGGGCATCGCTGCGGCTGTCCTGCTCTTCCGCGGTCGGGCCGACCAGCACATTACCGAATATCGTCGGGCATACCACGATTCCCTTGGTTATTTCAGTCGGCACCGGTAATAGAATCGAGTGCAGCAATGGCCGCGCCGACTTGTCGAACACCACGAACTGTCCCTTGCGCGGACGAATCCCGAAATCTGACTCACCCACCAAAAGTCGATTGATGTGATCACCGTAAAGACCAGCGCAGTTGATCACCAGGCGGCTACGCAACTTTCCACGACTGGTTTCAAGCAACCAGGTTTCACCATCAAAGCGTCCGCCGATCAGGGCACACTGACGTGCCAGACTGGCGCCATTTTGCAACGCCTGCAGCATGTAGGCGTAGGGCGCGCTCCAGGGATCGATAATCGATTCGCCCGGAATTTCGAGCGCGGCAAGCACCGAATCAGCAACCTCCGGTTCTCGCCGCCGTACCTGTTTTGCATCAATAATCTGCGCCGAGATCACGCCATTTCGATGCGCATTCTGACGCAGTATATGGAGGCGTTCCGCTTCCTCGTCAGACCAGGCCAGAACCAGTGCACCACATTCGAGCAGTGGCAAGTTTAGCTGTGCGTGAATATCCCGGTATTCGTTATAACCATCCACCAGGCAACCGTGCTCCTGCGACCCCGGTGCTGGCGCATCGAAGCCGGTATGCAAAATCGCGCTATTGCCCTTGCTGGCACCATCGAGCAGATCCATTGACTTTTCTATTACCAGCGTTCGCGCTCCTTGCAGCGCAAACCGCCGCGCCATGGCACATCCGACCACGCCCGCACCGATAACAACGACATCGAATACATCGGCAGGCAGGGACTCACTGGATAAAATTTCTGGCATTAACCCTCGCACAAGCAGAGACATTGGCCAGATCGAGACCTGATTGGCAACGATCGGCATTCGGATCAATTGACCGAATAGTCAGTTTAACCGACGATTTTCAGCAAATACAGCCAATTCACGTATATTGCAATCAAATCAGGCAGATGAACCGCCCGAATGGTCATTGCGATGCCGTCGCGTAGCGTGCTAATATCGATCGATGCGCCCACGCGAACGACAGCTGAAAATCATCGACCTGGTGCATCACCATGGCAAACTTGGCGTCGATCAACTGGCCGAGCGATTCACCGTCTCCGCCGAGACCATACGCCGTGATTTGACGTTTCTGGCGGCGCAGGGCAAGTTAACAAAGGTTCACGGCAGCGCTATTCCGTTGCGAGATTTCGGCGAAGGCGCATTTGCCCAGCGAATGCAATCGAACGCCGAGGCAAAGCGGGTGATTGCCAGTAAAGCGAGACAGCTGGTCGCGCCCGGTGACACGGTTTTTATCGATACCGGTTCAACTACCCTGACCATGGCGGCACAGCTGGCAACAATCGACGACCTGACGGTAATCACCAACTCGACGGAGATTGCGCGAACTATCGGTACAGCCAACAGCAATGCAAAAATGTTTTTACTGGGAGGCACATATAACGCGGATAATCGGCAAACCTGCGGCGCCATAGCGCTGAACCAGCTCGGCAGTTTCCACGCCAGCATTGCGCTGCTGGCGGTCGCGGCCCTTTCAGGGGAAGCGGGTGTCATGGATTACAGTTTCGATGAAGCCAGCATTGCCAGTGCCATGATCGCGCGCTCGGACCGGGTCGTCATCCTCGCGGACGCCTCCAAATTTGACCGGGTTGCACCTTTTGTCGTAGCCTCTTTCGAGCAGATCGATACGCTGGTCTGCGACGAGGTGCCAGTCGACCTGCTGGCGCATCAACTCGAACAGGCTGGAGTAGCGGTAATCTAGTCTCGATGCAAATGTCGCGTCGAACCACGGTCAGCTGCTGAAAAGTGGTCAATAATAACAATTGCGGAGGGGAATCCGAGTAGTGCCGAAGTTTATCGTTACCTATGTCCGGGTAGTCGACTACCTGTCGACCAAGTTCGGGCGCATGGCCATGTATCTGATTTTTGTGATGATTGCGACCCTGCTACTGGATGCAGTTACCCGTAATGTCGTCAACTATCCGCTTTCCTGGTGCATCGAAATGGCGCAATTTACGATGACGGCCTACTACATTGTCGGCGGCCCCTACTCCATGCAACTCGACAGCCATGTGCGCATGGACCTGCTCTATTCGCGCTTTTCGCCGGTCAACCAGGCGCGTCTCGATTGTTGTACCGCCGTTTTTCTCGTGTTCTACCTGGTGTGCCTGCTGGTCGGTTCCATCTCCAGCACCATGTACGCGATTGAATACGATCAACATAAATTTTCCATGTGGAATCCTTCGATGATTCCGATCAAGCTGATCATGGTGTTCGGCATTACCTTGATGCTGTTACAGGCCTTTTCGACCTTTTTCAAAGATCTGGCCAAGGCCCGGGGACGCGCACTGTCATGAGCTACGAACTAATCGCCATCTTCATGTTTATGTCGATGATGCTGATGCTGTTGACCGGTCAGCGCGTGTTTGCCGCCATAGGTGTCGTGGCAGCTGTCGCATCGCTGTTGCTGTGGGGTGATGGCGCTATTGAAATGCCGTTTAACGCGGCTTTTAAACTGTTCAACTGGTATCCGCTGCTCACCCTGCCATTGTTTGTTTACATGGGTTATATCCTGTCCGAATCAGGTATTGCCGACGACCTCTATGCGATGTTCCACGTCTGGTTCGGAGGTCTCAAAGGCGGTCTGGCGGTCGGCACCATCTTGCTGATGGTGGTGATTTCGGCAATGAATGGCCTGAGCGTTGCGGGCATGGCGATCGGAGCTACCATCGCGCTGCCGGAAATGTTGAAACGAGGTTATGACAAGATCATGATCACCGGGGTGGTGCAAGCTGGCAGCTCACTCGGCATCCTGGTGCCGCCAAGCGTGGTGCTCGTTCTCTACGGCATGATCGCGCGTCAACCGGTTGGTCAACTGTGGCTCGCAGGCGCCCTGCCGGGTTTGATGATGGCCGGTATGTTCATCCTCTATATTGTCGTGCGCTGTCATTTCCAACCGCATCTTGGACCGACTGTCGCTAAAGAAGAACGCGACATCCCGATGAAAGATAAGCTCAAGTTATTGCAGGCCGGCATCACTCCGTTTCTGATTTTCTTTTTCATGACCGGACTGTTCATCATGGGCAAAACCAGCCTGGTGGAAAGCTCCGCAGTCGGCGCCACTCTGGCCACCCTGGCGGCGCTGTTCCGCAAACGCCTGAACCGCAAGGTAATGGAAGAAACCATCCGTAAAACGCTGAGCATATCCTGTATGTTCATGTGGGTGATCCTCGCTGCACTGGCCTTCGGCGCGGTTTTCGATGGCATCGGAGCCGCACGCGCAATCGAGTCACTGTTTATCACCAACTGGAACCTGACGCCCTGGGAAGTGCTCATCATGATGCAGCTCTCCTACCTGGTGATGGGTATGTTTCTCGACGACACCGCGATGCTGGTTATCGTTGCCCCGCTCTACGTGCCGCTGGTCAAGATACTGGGCTTCGACCCGATCTGGTATGGTGTGCTCTACACCATCACCTGTCAGATCGCATACATGACACCGCCATTCGGTTACAACCTGTTCCTGATGCGCGCAATGGCGCCACCTGAAATTTCCTTGATGGACATCTATCGATCGATAATCCCTTTTGTCATGGTCATGACGCTCGCACTGGTCCTGGTCATGGTTTTTCCACAGATCGCCCTCTGGTTACCGCATTATGTCTATTCGAAGTAAGGCAACAGATTATCAGAAGCATCATGCGGAAAATTTTTCCGAAGCCTAAACCCCAGGAGGGGAAGAAATGAAAAAAGAAGATAAGAAACTGATCACCCCGAAGGACGACAGCAGACGAAGTTTTGTCAAGAAAGTGGGCGCCGGCACCGCCGGTATACTCGCAGCAGGCACCGCACCTTATGCCTACTCGGCCACAAACCCCATCAAGTGGCGTCTGCAAACCTACTCAGGTGCACCTCTCGGAGCACATGTTATCAAGCCACAGATCGAATCCTTCAACAAGGCCGCTCATGGCCAGATGGAAATCGAACTATACTACGCTGACCAACTGGTTCCGACCGATGAACTATTCCGTGCCATGCAAAACGGCACCATCGACGCAGTACAAAGCGACGACGCTACCATGGCCTCGCCGGTCGACATCAGCGTGTTCGGCGGCTACTTTCCATTTTCTACACGCTACAGCCTCGACATGCCGGTACTGTTCAAGTACTACGGCCTGAATGAAATCTGGGCAGAAGCCTACGGCGAAGTGAAGAACGTCGAATGGATTAGCGCTGGCGCCTGGGATCCCTGCCACATCTTTACCAAGGAACCGATCCGTTCGATCGCCGACATGAAGGGCAAACGCGTTTTCGGCGTACCGACTGCCGGCAAATTCCTGTCGCGTTACGGCCTGATACCCGTAACCCTGCCCTGGGATGATATCGAAGTCGCGCTGCAGACTGGTGAACTCGACGGCGTGGCCTGGTGTGGATTTACCGAGGCTTACGAGGTCGGCTGGGCCGACGTGTGTGACTACGCACTGCTGAACAATGTCACCGGCGCCTGGTGTGGTTCTTACTTCGCCAACTCCAAGAGCTGGGCCAAGCTGTCGCCACAGCTACAGGAACTGTTCCGTATGTCGTGCAACGATTCGCACTACTATCGCCAGGTCTGGTATTGGGGCGGTGAAGCCGATCTGCGCGTCAACGGCAAGAAAATGGAATTGACCACCATTCCGGCGAAAGAATGGGACCAGGTCGTAGCCGACTCTGCCGAGTTCTGGGAAGAGCTGGCTTCGATCAGCCCGCGCACTCGCAAGGTGGTAGACGCCTACAAGAAGTATGCGGCCGTCATGGAGAAAGCAGGCGTACCCTATCGCTACAGCTAGGGTTTCCTGTTAGGGTTTCCTGTTAAATCAGGCAATCAGAGGCGCTGCTCACGGGCAGCGCCTTTTTTATGCACCCCTGAATGTTGAATCAATTCAGACCAATATCATCAGATGATAGCGCAAAGAAACCGCTGTCTGGCGAGTTACCTGACTCAAAACAAAACCGACCACAACCACCAAAGAGTATTAACTGTAGGCCCTTGCGAGGTAGTCGACCAGGGTGTCATTGAGGTGATTGTTCGGCTTGTCGTCGGCGTACAGGACAATCGAAAATGTGGGCAACTCCGGCAATTGCCCTGCATGCACGATCGCCTGGCGCTCTACGTTAATCACACACTCCATCTCGGCCCTGACGCCGAGATCAGCCGCGGCCATGGCATCGCTGGCGACATCGTCATCCGATGAGACGACGTCAATCCAGCTAATCCCCGCAGCGTCGAGTGCGGAAGTCACCGTCGGGCGAAACGCACAATTTCTGGAAAAGCAA
>JAIBDO010000206.1 GCA_024686195.1 Gammaproteobacteria bacterium
ATCGTTAAAGTCGTGTGCCGGAGTGATCTTCACACAACCGGTACCGAATTCGGGGTCGACATATTCGTCAGTAATGATCGGAATGATGCGCGTGGTCATGGGGACCTGCACGCGCAAGCCGACGAAATCGGCATAGCGTTCATCGCCCGGGCTTACTGCCAACGCGCCGTCGGCGAGGATCGTTTCCGGTCGGGTGGTGGCGATTTCAAGATGAGTGATGCCATTCACCGCGCCATCGACCAGCGGGTAACGCACGTGATACATGAATCCCTTTTCTTCGACATTCAATACTTCGAGATCGGAAATTGCGGTATGCAATACCGGATCCCAGTTGACCAGGCGTTTGCCACGGTAAATCAGGTCTTCTTCGTAAAGCTTGATAAACACTTCCTGCACCGCCGCAGAAAGGCCGTCGTCCATGGTAAAGCGTTCGCGCGACCAGTCGGGTGAAGCACCCATGCGCCGTAGCTGCTGGGTGATGGTGCCTCCAGACTCGGCCTTCCACTTCCACACACGGTCGATGAATTCGTCGCGTCCGAGATCATGCCGGGTCTTACCTTCCTGGCTCAGCTGGCGTTCGACCACCATTTGCGTGGCGATACCGGCGTGGTCCGTGCCTGGTTGCCACAGGGTATTGTCGCCTTTCATCCGATGGTAGCGGATCAGCGTGTCCATGATGGTGTCCTGGAAGGCGTGACCCATGTGCAAGCGGCCGGTTACGTTCGGCGGTGGGATCACGATGCAATAGGGGTCACCATCGCCTTGCGCGGCGAAGTAGCCTTTGTCTTCCCAGTGTTGATACCAGGTTTCTTCAATCGAGTGCGGGTTGTAGGTTTTTTCCATCGGTCAGGCGGTGTAAATCAAAGGGCGCGATTATAGCCTGCTGCTCTGTGGATTTGCACTGTTTCTATGTGCTCGAGGGATCTACCAGGGCTGGTTCCGACCCTGCGGGTTTCGTCGGGTATTCCCGGGTCTGGGTCGATCAGGAACGATTGAGGTGCTGCTGGATGACGAGGCGGATTTCCTGCCAGGCCAGTTCCATGTGCTCGTCGAGGATGCGGCGTACAGCCTGTTCCAGTGCCGGGTTGTCGGCAAGAGGGTCGATGTTTGGCTGATTGATCGCCAGTGATTCGGGCTTGAATGCAGAGCTGCCCGGTGTATCGCGCGTGTAGACGGCGGCTGTGAACGGCGCGGCATCGTCGGCGTCGAAATCAAGTTCGGTGCTTTCCTGGGCCTGGGCCTGCGCCTCGGCCGCGATAACGTCACTGACCTGAAGTGGTGGATCGGTGGCGTAATCGTCGAGACCTAGATCAGACATGGTAACTTCGGCGCCACGTTCGATAAGGTCGTTGAGCATCGGGATGTCGTCTTTATCACTCATCTTTGCGTACTCCTGTTCGATTACTCAAATTCAATTGCTTCTATTCGACTATTCGAAGGCTCAAGCGTTAAAGGTTTAGGTGTTTGAGTGGATAACCGCGCTCCTTGTAAAAGCTGTAATTCTCGCGGGCCTGCGCCTTGTTTTCCTCGGTGACCAGTTCGATGACGCGTTCAAACTGCGCAAAGTAAGGAGGTACTGACGCCGATAAATTGATGAGTAACTGGCGCTCACCAGCAGGTTTCGGATCGTCGTGGATCAGAATCGGAGTCACGAAGTCGGCGCTTTCCTCGCTGTCATGCGGTACAAAACTGTCGTCTACAAAGGTCCACAGTCGTTGGTCGAGATGGCGGCTTTGCTCGGCATTCCTGGTCAGCAGCAGTGTCAGTTGCTTGCTGTCATAGGCTTTCTGACAGAGTTTGCAGACCACCTGGTCGAAGCTGTGGCCTGCGGGATTCAGTTGGTAAAAATCAACTCGCGTCATTACTTGATCTGGTTGATGATGAACTGGGTCAGCAGCGGTACCGGGCGACCGGTGGCACCTTTGGCATCGCCTGATTTCCAGGCGGTACCGGCGATGTCGAGATGCGCCCATTTGTAGTCCTTTGCGAATCGAGAGAGGAAGCAGGCGGCGGTAATGGAGCCGGCGTCACGGCCACCGATGTTAGCCATATCGGCAAAATTACTGTTCAACTGTTCCTGATATTCGTCCCACAACGGCAGTTCCCAGATCTTGTCTTCGATCTGCTGTCCGGACTTGATCAGGTCCTTGATCAGCGCCGGATTGTTGCCCATGACACCCGAAGGAACCTTGCCAAGCGCGACGATGACCGCGCCGGTCAGTGTGGCGATATCGATCACGCAACTCGGCTTGAATTTGGCCGCATAGGTCAACGCGTCGCAGAGGATCAGCCGACCCTCGGCATCGGTATTCAAAATCTCGATGGTTTGCCCGGACATGCTGGTGACGATGTCCCCCGGTTTGGTGGCGATACCGTCGGGCATATTTTCGGTGGCCGGAATAATACCCACAACATTAATGGGTAGCTGCATCTGAGTGACGGCCTGTAACGTGCCAAACACCGAGGCCGCGCCACACATGTCGTATTTCATTTCATCCATCGCCTGGCCGGGTTTAAGCGATATGCCGCCGGTATCGAAGGTGACACCCTTGCCGACCAGCACCACCGGTTGTTCGGCGGCCGCTGCACCACGATATTCTATGGTGATCAACTTTGCCGGTTGACGACTCCCGGCACTCACGGACAGCAGCGAACCCATCTTCAGTCGTTTCATCTCGACCTCGTTGAGTATGCTTACGCGCAGGCGCTTGTCGCTTTTAGCGAGAACCTGAGCCTGTTTGGCCAGATAAGTTGGCGTGCAGATATTCGCCGGCAGGTTGCCAAGATCGCGGGTCAGGTTCATGCCCGCGCTGATCGCGGTGGCTTCAGCGATGGCCTGGCGGACGCGTTCGGCGTCTTTTTTCAAGACGTTGATTGCGACCTTGCGCAAACCTTTTCGGGGTGCTGGTTTACCGCTTTTGAGTCCGTCGAAGCGATACTCGCTGTTGTTTAACAGCAATGCGGACTGGCGAACTTTCCAGGCCAGATCGCGGCCTTTGAGAGGAATTTCGGCCGCGTAGAACTCGGCATCGCGTGCTCCACTGGATTCCAATGTCGAGGCGATGGCGTTGACGACGCGATCGAAGTTGCGTTCGTTCATCTCACTTTCCTTTCCGCAGCCGACCAGCAGCAGGCGTTGAACACCATTGATACCGGTGGATGGCAGCAACAGGGTTTGACCCACGTTGCCGTCCATATCGCCGCGCTTCAGGATGGCACTCAGCATACCCTTGTTGGCCTTGTCCACCCGCTGTCCGCTGGCGGATAGTTTGCGTGGCTGGGTTACGGTGATGATCTGACAAGCACTGCGGGCTTTTTCGGCGGTATTGTGTTTAAGTACGAATTCCATGGTTTCCTGATGTTGATAGCGTAGATAACGCGATAAGATACGTGAAGCACCGAAAAAAACCAGTCGTAAATGCCTAAAATTCAGCCTGCTTTAAGCCTGTGCATGCCAGGCTTGGATATTTAATCAAAATGCCTGTTATCCAGAAATGACAAGTATCCTTACCGCTTACCTCGCGCGAGAAATCCTCAAGACCAGCTGCGCCGTGCTGCTGATCCTGTATGTGATTCTGCTGAGTAATGCCCTCGGTACAGTGTTGGCCGATATTGCCGATGGCGATATTCCGGCACAGACACTGTGGCCGATGATGTTTGCACAATCGATTACCGTACTCTCGATGCTGCTGCCGATCTCCCTGTTTCTCGGTATCGTCTTTACCTTCGGGCGCATGTACAAGGATCATGAAATCGTGGTGATGCAAGCCTGTGGAGTCGGTTACAGGGATTTTTATCGACCGGTACTGCTGGCACTGGCCCCATTCATGATAGTCAGTGTGTACACAAGTGTTTGGGGAAACGCGCAGGCGATCAGTGCTTCGCGGGTGGCGCTTGTGCAGGCGTCGAATCTGCATGAGTTCCACCTGATCAAGCCGGGTCAGTTCAACCAGGCCAGGGGCGGCGACCTGATTTTCTTCATGGAATCAATCAGCGAAGACAAGCTTGAATTGCAGGAGATTATCATCAGCCGGACCGCTGGCGATAAAATGATGATCGAAACGGCCAGGACAGGGCGCCAGATCATCGACGAGAAAACCGGTGATCTGTTCCTGGTAGTCGGACCCGGTGAACTTTCCGAGGGGCAGGCGGGTGACAACCAGGTCACGCAGATCAGCTTTGCTGAACATGGCATCCTGTTAGAGAAACAGAAAAAGGGGCGAACGTATAAAGTGCACAGTAACCAGATGACGCCGACCGCCCTATGGCGATCCAGCCTACTCAAACATCATATCGAATTTCACTGGCGTATCGCCATTCCGGTGATATTGCTGGTGCTTGCTCTGCTCGCCGTTCCGCTTTCCTATGTGGCTCCGCGGCAGGGTCGCTATGGGAAGGTGGGCATCGCGTTGTTGGTGCTTATTGCCTATCTCAACCTGATGGCCTTCACACGTGCCAAAATCGAAGACGGGATTGTGCCGGTCGCGCTCAATTTCTGGTGGGTTCATCTGCTGTTTCTGCTGCTGACCCTGGCGTTCATCTACCGGCGAAATCGAGGGCGTTTGCTGCGCCGGGTGTCCGCGTGATTGTCAATCGCTATATCCAGCGAAGTATTCACCTCGGCACGGTGGGAACCTTGTTGCTGCTGGTAAGTCTTGCGCTGTTTTTTTCCTTTGTCGGTGAACTCGGTGATCTCGGTGATGGTAATTACGGAATCTGGCAGATGCTGGAATACCTCGCGCTTATTGTACCCGGCACGGTCGTGGAGTTCCTGCCGCTTGCCGTGTTGATTGGTAGCATGCTCAGCCTGGGGTCGATGGCGAGCAACAGCGAATTGATTGCGATGCAGGCTTCCGGGGTTACCTTGTGGCGCATGCTGGGTGGCGTATTGCAGGCGGCATTGTTGATCGCTCTGGTCAGCTTCCTGCTGGCTGACTGGATAGTTCCGGACACTGAGCTTCATGCCCGCAAGATTAAAAGCCAGAGTCGGCAACCAAGTAGTTCACTCGAAAAGGGCCTGCAACAAAGCAGTTCACTCGAAGAAGGCCAGGGCCTGTGGTTGAAGGATGAGACAAAGGTTGTCCATGTCGCACAGTTGCTGCCAAATGGTCATGCGCGTGATATCGAAATCTACCATCTCGACGACCAGGGTGGCGTGCAAAAAATGATCAAGGCCGCGTACGCGCAGCCTTTGGGTGGCGGCTGGGAGCTGCACCAGGTCAGTCAGACTACACTCGCCGATGGCAGGGCCAATTCGCAACAGTTCGACAGTCTGATATATCCGGGGAATATTTCCCATGAGTTGTTGCAGGTATTGCTGGTCGATCCCCGTCACATGTCGAGTCGCGACCTGGTTTCCTACCTGGAATTTCTCGATGATAATCGACTCGATTCCCAGGTCGAGCGGCTCATTTTCTGGGAAAAAATGTTTGCTCCATTGACCATTGTCATCATGTGTTTGCTTGCCTTTCCATTCGTGATGGGATCGCAACGACAGTCCAACACCGGTCAGCGATTACTTATCGGCATTCTCCTCGGGTTATCGTTTGCCGTTGTCGACCGCGTGCTGACTCAGCTTGGTATGCAGTCAGGTGTTTCCCCTTTTGCGGTCGCGCTAATGCCTAACCTTTTGTTTTTGGCGTTAGCAATTTACCTGCTTTTTGGCAGGGGGGCGCAGGGTGGGTTAGCGCTGTTGCGCCGATTGTTTCGGCGCTGAGATATTGATAACGCGGGTGTGGCTTAAGCGATCATGCCAGGTATATGGCTTGAACAACCGTCACCAGTATCCGCAGCCAAGGCACAGCAGAGAGAGTAAAGCGCAAGCGAGCCTCAGGTAGCAT
>JAIBDO010000141.1 GCA_024686195.1 Gammaproteobacteria bacterium
CCTGGGTCCTGAGTAAAGCGATTACTGCGTTGTCGCCGTGCTCAGACCTCACGTATGTCTCTATACGCTGCGGCCCTGCGCGCGACGACGCCTTGCACTCCCTTTACTCAGGACCCAGGGCAGGCATCCTCGGTTGCATTCCTACCGGCTTCCCTTCCTTCTTATTGCGGCGTTGTCCGCTTGCCGAAGCGTCGGACCGTCAAACCTCATGTATGTCCGTATACACGGCGCCACTTTGGATCTTCCGATCCTCGTATAGGTTTATATACGTTGCGAAACGACATCCGGATCCATGGTCATCGTCTTTACCGCTTACCATCATCCGCGAACCGATGCTGGTCAAAAATTGGTCGGGGTGGAGAGATTCGAACTCCCGACCCACTGCTCCCAAAGCAGTTGCGCTACCAGGCTGCGCTACACCCCGACTCTTGCCTCACAGCAAGGCGCGGAATAATACGCCGATCAAAAATGCCCGTCAATTGAATAACTGCGACAAATTTGATCGGCAAGCACAAAAAAAACCTATTTCAGGCTCGCCGCCAGCGAGTACCATCGTTGCCATCCTCGATAACAATCCCGGCCTCGCTCAACTCATCCCGAATTCGATCGGCACTGGCCCAATCCTTGTCGGCACGAGCCTGCAATCGCGCCGAGATCAAATCTTCAATCGCCGTATCACTCAACCCAGCGCTTTGCCCCGGCCGTGACTTGAGAAATTCCTCGGCATCCGCCTGTAACAAACCGAGCAGACCACCCAGATGGCGCAACAGGCTGGCCAGTTCATGTTGGCGCTCCTGCTGCTCGCGCTTGCTGCGATTGATTTCACGAACCAGATCAAATAAAACAGCAACGGCATTCGCGGTGTTGAAATCGTCGTCCAATGCCGCTTCAAAGCGCTTCTGGTAGTCATTATCCTGCGGCAGCTTCGTCAGCTTTGTATCCAGTAACGCCGCATATAGTCTCTGCAGAGCCGAGCGCGCGTTATCGAGTTGTTCCTCCGAATAGTTGAGCGGACTGCGGTAGTGACTACTGACGATAAAATATCGAATTTCCTCCGCGCGATAACTGTCCAGCACCTCGCGCAGGATAAAAAAATTGCCCAGCGATTTGGACATCTTTTCTTCGTTTACGCGCACGAAACCATTATGCATCCAGTAGTTGACAAATTTCTCGTCGTTACAGCATTCACTCTGTGCGATTTCATTCTCGTGATGAGGGAACTGCAGGTCCTGGCCACCACCATGAATATCGAAATGATTGCCGAACAGACTGCGTGACATGGCCGAGCATTCGATATGCCAACCCGGGCGACCATCGCCGTACTTCGAGGGCCAGCTGGGCTCACCGGGTTTTGCGGACTTCCACAACACAAAATCCAGCGGATCTCGCTTACCCATATCAACCTCAACCCGTTCTCCAGCGCGTAATTCGGAAACTTTCTTACCCGACAACTGACCGTAACCGGGAAACTTCGCGACGGCAAAATAGACGTCGCCATTATCGGCCTGGTAGGCAAAACCCTTCTGCTCTAGCACCTCGATCATTTTCAGCATTTCGTCGACGGCCTCAGTCGCGCGCGGTTCCACATCCGGGCGCAGGACGCCGAGCGCATCGGAATCTTCGTGCATTGCACGAATAAAACGCTCAGTCAGCTGATCGTAGGCTTCGCCGTTTTCGATGGCTCGACTGATGATCTTGTCTTCTATATCGGTAATGTTACGCACGTAGGTTACTTCATAACCAAGATGCTTCAGGTAACGGTAAACGACATCGAAAACGACCAGAACCCGCGCGTGCCCGATATGACAATAGTCATACACCGTCATGCCACAGACGTACATCTGCACCTGTCCGGGCGTAATCGGCTCAAAGACTTCCTTTCGATTATTCAGGGTATTATATATCTTCAGCATTTCTTGAAAGAATGGCTCGGTTAACACAAGTTGAAGAGTTTAAGAGATGCACCCATCGAACGAAACCGTTAATTGCCGCCCAGCTTCCAAAAACCTCGACAAATCAGTAGAATCCGCAACCTCGTGACTACTGACTCGAAACAACTGGAACGCTGATGTCGAAAACGCTACTACCTGTCGGGGTTGTGCTCGCAGCTATCCTTTCTCTGATATTTTTTCCCAACTTCAAAGGTGAAACCCCAATGAATGATACAACTGCTGACAACCCTATCGTGCTGCTTGAAACCACGATGGGCCAGATCAAGATCGAACTCGACATGCAAAATGCGCCCAATACCAGTGAGAATTTTCTTACCTATGTTGATGACGGATATTTCGTCGGCACCACTTTTCATCGCATCATTCCAAACTTCATGGCCCAGGGTGGCGGCATCACTGAAGACATGACGGACAAGCCCAGCAAACATGCACCGATCCAGAATGAAGCCAACAATGGTCTGAAAAATGACCGTGGTACGCTGGCCATGGCACGTACCGGCGATCCGCATTCGGCAACTTCACAATTTTTCATCAATCTCATCGACAATGCTTTCCTGAATTTCACCGCTGAATCCATGCAAGGCTGGGGTTACGCGGTGTTCGGCAAAGTTGTTGAAGGAATGGACGTGGTCGACGCCATGGCTGGAGTCAGTACCGGTAACAAAGGTGGGCACCAGAATGTACCGCTCGAGCCCATCACCATTACTGCAGCCAGTCGGCAATAGGCTGAAGGGCGAATAAACGTCATGGCAGACGAATACCTGTTCATTTCCGACTGTCATCTCGACCCGGGGCGACCGCAGACGTCTCGGGTATTCATCGATTTCCTGCAAACACGAGCCGCCGCCGCGCGGCGGCTCTACATTCTGGGCGACCTGTTCGAAGTCTGGCTGGGCGATGATGACCCGGCACAGGGCCTGCTGGAAGTGATAACAGCGCTGCAACAACTCAGCAAATCCTGTGATGTGTTTTTCATGGCAGGGAATCGCGACTTTTTACTCGGTGAGGCATTTGCTGAGCGAATTGGAATGACGCTGCTGGAGGAACCGCTATTACTGCGATTGGGACAGCATCAGGTAGTATTAATGCACGGCGACAGCCTGTGTATTGACGACCACGACTATCAGGCGTTTCGTACCACGGTGCGCGATCACAGATGGAAAACTAACTTCCTCTCGAAACCACTGCTCGAACGCCAACAGATAGCCGCGCAAATGCGCAGTGACAGCACTGCGGCAATGCGCAATAAAACCAGCGAAATCATGGACGTGAATGCGACAGCGGTGATGCAGGCTTTTCACCAACAGCATGCCGATGTCATTATTCATGGACACACCCATCGCCCGGCGACACACCGTTATGAATCTGATTTGACGCGTATCGTTCTCGGTGACTGGCTGCTCGAACCGAGCTTTTTAAGCTGGAAAGCAGATTCCGGCTTCACGCTGTCCGACCCTAGAATTTAGCCACCGAACAGCCTGTACTGCGACCGCGCAGCGACCAACGCTCTACTAACAGGAACAACTGGCCGCAGTCGCAGACTGCAGAAATCTACAGCCCCTGCTCCAGGGCACTCAGCTCTGCTTCAGCAAAACCCGCCTCGAGGCGCGCTGGCCAGTTAAACGGACCACGCAGCTTGCCACCCATATAATCGTCGACCAATAGCCTGAACTGGCTTTGCGCATCGAGTCCCTGCTGATCACAAAACAGTTGATACCAGTGATTGCCGATCCGTACGTGGTCAATTTCGTCACGATAAATTCGCTCGAGTATGGCAACGGCGGCCGTATCCCCGGCCTGGTCGAATTTTTCAATCATGGCGGGCGTTACGTCTAATCCACGCGCTTCCATCACGCGCGGCACCAACGCCATTCGATGCAATGGATCATGTCTGGTTCTGCATACCATGTCCCATAGTCCGCGGTGCGCCGGGTAAGCACCGTAATAACTGCTTCGTTGACGCAGGGCCTGTTCGAGCAACTGGAAATGTTGCGCCTCTTCGCTCGCCACACGCAACC
Source organism: Gammaproteobacteria bacterium (assembly GCA_024686195.1). GTDB lineage: Bacteria > Pseudomonadota > Gammaproteobacteria. Next base: position 3,971 of record JAIBDO010000141.1, read on the forward strand.
AGTCAGTCACGTATTGCGCTGGCATTTGGCGAAATCGGTAGGCGGCATCGAGCGCAATGTTGATCGCATTAAATTCAATGTGAGCAATGGCATGCAATAATTTGCAGCGCCCAGATTCCGACGCAACGCTGCGCCTTTCGAGCTGTCGGGGATCGACCAGCAGCGGGGCATCCGGGCGCCCGGCATCATCGATTGGCAAAATGAACGAATGCTCGAAAACAGACAGATCGCCCGCCAGCCAGCGGCGATATAACGCTGCCGTCAGATCACACTTGATGGTTGGATCGGACTCGAGCAGCGCAGCTTCAATTTCAGCATAAAGTTCAGGCATCCAGCCCCCGACAAAGATCGATCATGATGTCATCGATATTTTCAAGGCCGACAGCAACCCGCAATAAACCCTCTTCGATCCTGGTAATCGCCTTCACTTCGGCACTGACGCGCCCGTGAGTAGTGGTTGCCGGGTGTGTAATGGTGGTTTTGACATCACCAAGATTGGCCGTTATCGACAGGATTTCAGTGGCATCAATTATTCGCCAGGCCTCTGCACGACCACCTGCAACCACGAAAGAAACCACGCCACCAAAACCACTTTGCTGCGATCCGGCCAATTCATGTTGCGGATGGCTTTCCAGCCCCGCGTGATAAACCCTGCTGACACGCGGATGTTGCTCGAGGAATCGTGCCAGCTGCATGGCTTGCTCGCAATGCGCCTTCATGCGCAAACTCAAGGTCTCGAGGCCCTTTAACGCCACCCAGGCATTGAAGGGGCTCATGGTCGGACCGGTGGTACGAATGACACCGAATACGTCCTCTTTGATCAGGGCTTCGGGGCCTACCACTGCGCCCCCGACGATGCGCCCCTGACCATCGAGATATTTGGTCACCGAATGCACCACCAGATCTGCACCCAGTTCGAGTGGGCGCTGCAACGCCGGAGTACAGAAACAATTATCCACTACCAGCAGACAATTGTTCTCATGCGCGAGGTCGGCAAGTTGACGAAGGTCAGCAATTTCGGCCAACGGGTTTGACGGAGTCTCAACAAAAAGTAACCGGGTATTGGCGCGTATCGCTCGCTTCCAGTCATGCAAATCGGTCTGCGCTACAAAACTGGTATCGATCCCGAATCGAGGCAAGTACTTGTCGAACAAGGACGTGGTAGTACCAAAAATCGAACGCGAGCTGACAATGTGATCGCCCGCCTGCAAAACAGCCATGCACAGGCTGGTAATGGCCGCCATACCAGACGAGGTCGCGACACACGCCTGCCCACCCTCCATGGCAGCGAGTCTTTCTTCGAAGGCCCTCGTCGTCGGATTGGTAAACCGCGAGTAGATATTGCCCGGCTCATCGCCGGAAAAACGAGCGGCTGCCTGTGCGGCATTTTCGAAAACAAAACTCGACGTCGCAAAAATGGGCTCACTATGTTCGAGTTCATGGGTGCGTCGATGACCGCTTCTAATAGCAACGGTTTCGAAACCTGGTCTATGGTCTGTCACGGAGTTTCTCCAGAAAATCGGAAAACTCGGAAGGGAGTAGTTGCGGAACGAATTCAGGAACACCCTCTTTAGCAAATTTATTTTTGGCAATTTTTCCACTGCCGCAGCGCCTGCAAGCCGAGAAACAAATCGGCGCTACCGCGGAACCTTATGACGATGAATAGACTATGTCAAGGTGGTTAAACAACAAGCCAGTTGAGCTCACGCCGTTCAACTATACCCAGTATGAACCTGGCCATGGTGATCGTTTATCGATTGATAGCATCATCTTCGGCAAAGTAGTGATCGCTAGCGGTAGCCACTCATAGCAGGCTGAAGGTTATTGTGAATTCCCTCGTTAACCTGCCAGAAGGACTAACGTATGAGTACGAGATCGTCCACCAGAACCTCGTCGAATAGTTCGATCACATCGTCATTTCTCATGCGAATACACCCAGCCGAGACCGGCTGTCCAATGCGTTTTTCATCCGAGGTTCCGTGGATATAAATGTAACGCGAATAAGTATCGCAACCCGCTCCGTTATTAAATCCGAGTTCCAGCCCATCCAGCCACAGGATGCGCGACGTGATTTCATCTTTTTCACGGAAATCAAGATCGCGAGCGACTCTACCAATGGGCTCGCGCGCCTCGAAAATCATGCCCCTTGGCTGACCGCCACCTATCTTCTGGCGTATACGGTGGATACCAAAGGGCGTTTTAAAACTATCCGCTTGATTCCCCATTCCCATGGCAGCGGTCGATATCGGATAACTGCGATTGTGCTCGTCCTTGATATCAAACCGGTCCATCCGCTGGTGCAGGGAGTCGATGCAGATAATGGGCCTTTCGTTCGTAAGCGCCGGGTTGCAATCTAGCTTGCCAGCAATTTCACAACTAAGGACTCGCCAGTTCATCAGGCGTTATTATGAAGTTCCATACCGGCCACATTGGTCGGATCTTCACCCATATCCTTTGCCGTATCACTGCGCAGATGACTGATCTTGTCCAGGTAATCATCCCCTACCGTGCGGGTGACGTAATTACCATCAAAACAGGAACAGTCAAATTTATCGATCTTACGATTACCTTTTTGTACCGCATCCACCAGATCGGCAAGATCCTGATAAATCAACCAGTCCGCACCGATATATTCCGCAATCTCGGCTTCAGTGCGATCGTGGGCAACCAGCTCACTGGCAGCCGGCATATCAATGCCGTAAACGTTAGGGTAACGCACCGGAGGAGCGGCGGAGGCGATATAAACCTTCCTGGCACCCGCCTCGCGAGCCATCTGGATAATCTGTTTCGAGGTGGTGCCACGTACGATTGAGTCGTCCACCAGCAAGACATTCTTACCCTTGAATTCGATATCAATCGGATTGAGTTTCTGGCGCACCGATTTTTTTCGCTGATGTTGACCGGGCATGATAAAGGTGCGGCCTATATAGCGATTCTTGATAAACCCTTCACGAAACTTGACCCCCAGGTGGTAGGCCAGCTCAATCGCGGAAGGACGACTGGTATCCGGGATGGGAATAACCACATCGATATCATGCTGCGGCATTTGCCTCAGTATCTTGCGCGCCAGTTTAACGCCCATGCGCAAGCGTGCCTTGTAGACATAAATATCATCGATTATAGAATCCGGCCGGGCCAGATAGACATATTCGAATATACAGGGGTTCAATTGTGGCGACGCAACGCATTGACGCAGATGAATATTACCGTCGGCATCAATATACACCGCCTCACCCGGCTTTAAATCCGCGACCAGCTCAAAACCGGATGTCTGCAGCGCAACGCTTTCGGATGCGATCATGTACTCGCAGCCCCCATCGCTCTCACGTTTGCCGTAAACCAGCGGGCGAATGCCGTGAGGATCACGAAATCCTACTATCCCCTTTCCGGTCAGCATGGCAACCACAGCATAGGCACCTTCTATACGCTTATGAGTTTCGGTAACCGCGGTAAAGATCTGCTCCGCGGTGAGATTCAAACTACCGCTGCTCTGCAATTCATGGGCAAACACATTGAGCAGTACTTCCGAGTCGGAGGCGGTATTGATATGGCGCAAATCCGACTGATATAACTCGGTGTTCAGCTTATCAACATTGGTCAGGTTGCCATTGTGGGCCAGGGTAATACCGTAAGGAGAATTCACATAAA
>JAIBDO010000154.1 GCA_024686195.1 Gammaproteobacteria bacterium
CGCCACGGAACAAAAAACGCAGATAAGTCATCACCGAGTCGTCAGCAGGTTGGAAACGGTAAATACCCTGCAGTGCCAGTGGTTCGAAAGCATAACGCGTTTCTTCCAGGGTTTCTCTGATCACGGCCTCAAGCAGTGTTTCACCGGGCTCGAGATGACCGGCCGGTTGATTGTAGACCACATCGCGATTCACCATTTCGCGCACCAGCAAATACTTACCGTCGCGTTCGCAGATCGCGGCGACCGTTGCATGTGGTTTCCAGACGGATTCGCTCATTACTGTAGACTTGCCTGATGTTTCAATGCCCAGTGCGCGAGGCCCTGTGCATTGAGCGTGATGTCGTGGCCCACCACGCGCTTCAAGGCTGCATCGGCTTCGGCACCCAGTCCCAGCAGGACCTGCTGCAACAGGGTTTGCTCAATATCTTGCGCATAGTGTGCTGCGGCGCTGTCGCAAGTTTCACAAACCGCCACGTATTGGTCAATCCATCGATGAAAACTGGCAAGCTGGGCGGACGGGTTAACAAATTCACCAAAGTGGGTGAGGTACAGACGTTCGGGTGCGAATTCCATAATGCGTTGCACCGAGGTTTTTAGCGCCGGCGGGTCAAACTGGGATGGCGGGGTGGTAGGCAGCAGACCGCGGGGCAGGGACTTCATCGCATCGTAACTGATGCCGAAGGTATCCCCGGTAAAAACGCCGTTACTCTGCTGATCGTAGATACAAAAATGGTGGCGGGCATGCCCAGGGGTATCGATAAATATCAGTTCGCGTTGCTCGAGACTATAGCTTGCCAGATCCTCGGCAATAATAATGCGCTCCTCTGGAATTGGTTCGATGCTACCGTAGAGGCGCTCAAATCTTTCCTCCCCGTAAACACTGATAGTGCCCGCAATCAGTCGCGATGGGTCGATCATATGGCGTGCGCCAAGTGGATGGATAATCAGGCTGGCCTGCTCAAACTGGCGCATCATCTCGCCGGCGCCACCGGCATGATCCAGGTGCACGTGTGTGGGGATGACGTATTTTACCTGCGCCCGGTCGATGCCCAGTTGCTGCAAACTAGCCAGTACGTTGTCGACCGAGTGGAAGGTGCCGGTTTCGATGATCGCCACTTCGTCACCCTGGCGTAGCAGATAGATCGAAGCCACACGCGGTTTGATGTAGAGCGCATCGATGCAGTGAACATCCTGTGCCAACGACGAAAACTCGGCCACGGTCAGTATTCTCTCGATAGCCTTTAAGTTTTGGACTTGCTGTGCTCGGCCAGATACAGCCAGGTCTCGATGACCGAATCGGGATTCAGCGACATGCTGGTGATGCCCTGTTCCAACAACCATTCAGCGAGGTCGGGATGATCCGACGGCCCCTGGCCGCAGATACCGACATACTTGTCAGCCGCTTTACAGGCTTTGATGGCCAGCTCTAACAGCTTCATCACCGCGGGATCGCGTTCATCGAAGCTCGAGGCTACCAGGCCGGAATCGCGATCGAGACCCAGCGTCAATTGCGTCAAGTCATTGGAGCCGATTGAAAAGCCATCGAAATATTCGAGGAATTCTTCGGCCAGAATAACGTTGGACGGAATCTCACACATCATGATCACGCGCAGACCGTCGACACCGCGCTCCAGTCCGTTCTTGCGCAACAATCCATGCACCGCTTGCGCTTCACCAAGGGTGCGCACAAACGGAATCATGATTTCCAGATTGCGCAGCTGCATCTCATTGCGCACACGTTTGATGGCTTCGCACTCAAGCGCAAAGCTGGATTGGAAATCTTCGCTGATGTAGCGCGATGCGCCACGATAACCCAACATGGGATTCTCTTCGTGCGGCTCGTATAGATCACCACCCAGCAGGTGGGCGTATTCATTCGATTTGAAATCCGACAGGCGCACAATGACGCGTTCGGGTGCAAATGCCGCGGCCAGCGTCGCAATGCCTTCGCTCAGTTTATCGACGTAGTATTCCACCGGCCCGGGATAACCACCGATACGCGCGTTTATTTCACGTTGCAGGTCGGGTTTTAATTTATCGAATTCGAGCAGCGCGCGCGGATGTATTCCGATCATGTTACTGATGATGAACTCAAGTCGCGCCAGGCCGATGCCGGCGTGTGGCAAACGCGAAAAGGTAAAGGCGCGCTCGGGATTACCGACATTCATCGATACTTTGACCGGGATTTCGGGCATTTTGGCGAGTTCGTGCCGCTGATAATCGAATTCCAGCAAGCCGTCATAAACATAGCCGCTGTCGCCTTCGGCGCAGGAAACCGTCACATTACTGTGCTGGGTGACCCGCTCGGTACAGTCTCCGGTACCGACCAGCGCAGGAATGCCCAGTTCACGCGCAATAATCGCGGCGTGGCAGGTGCGTCCACCGCGGTTGGTCACGATCGCCGAGGCGCGTTTCATGATCGGCTCCCAATCGGGATCCGTCATGTCGGTCACCAGCACATCGCCCTGTTCGATCTGATCCATCTGTGAGAGGTCGCTGATTATCTTGGCCTTACCCTGGCCAATACGGTTGCCCACCGCGCGACCGCTCACCAGCACCTCGGACTTTTCCTTGAGCTGGTAACGCTCGATTACCCGTCCAGCCCGCGACTGCACGGTTTCGGGACGTGCCTGCACGATATAAAGACGGCCATTCTCACCATCCTTGGCCCATTCAATGTCCATCGGTCGCGCATAGTGTTGCTCGATAGTGACCGCCATTTTGGCAAGTGCGGTGATGTCAGCATTGTCAATTGAAAAGCGATTGCGCTCGGCCTCATCAACATTGACGGTCTGGATTGCCTTCTGCGGCGATTCATCTTCGGCGTACACCATTTTGATCATCTTGCTGCCGCGGCTCTTTAACAGGATGCTGTGATCGGCTACACCGAGCGTGTTCTTGTATACATAGAATTCGTCCGGGTTGACCGCACCTTGCACCACGGTCTCACCCAGGCCGTAACTGCTGGTGATGAATACCACGTCCTCGAAGCCCGACTCGGTATCGATGCTGAACATGACGCCACTGGCCGCAAGATCGCTACGCACCATGCGTTGAATGCCAGCCGACAGTGACACATCGGCGTGCGCGAACCCCTGATGCACCCGGTAGGAGATGGCACGGTCGTTGAACAATGACGCGAACACCAGTTTGATGGATGCTAATACCTGGTCGATGCCTTTTATGTTGAGGTAGGTTTCCTGTTGCCCGGCAAATGATGCATCGGGCAAGTCTTCGGCCGTTGCCGACGAACGCACCGCAACCGTGGCGTCCTTACCATCGACGGCCATGGCGCCGTAAGCATCGGTGATTTCAGCCTGCAGGTCTGCGGGCAGGGTGGAATCGGTAATCCAACTGCGGATTTCCTTACCGACTATGGCCAGTTGATTCACATCATCGGTGTCGAGCTGGTCAAGCCGGGCATGGATTCGTTCGCGAATTCCGGCCTCATCAAGAAACCGATCAAAGGCGTTCGCCGTGGTGGCGAATCCACCCGGCACTTCGACCCCAAGGCTACCCAGGTTCTTGATCATTTCTCCAAGCGAGGCATTCTTGCCACCAACGCGTGGGACATCGTCCATGCCGAGCTGATCCAGCGGCACAATATTGTCTGACATATGGTTAATTCCGGTAAGGCTGTGTGTACGTTAGATACGGGATTATACTAGTATATCCACTCGAAACCGAAACCCATTAGAGCGACAATGCAATCAAATTCCCGTCAGGTATTTTTTCTCTCCAATGGTACCGCTATCACGGCTGAAACCCTGGGGATGAGTTTGCTGGCTCAGTTTCCCGATCACTCGTTCCAAACCCACACGACACCCTTTGTCGACAGCCCCGAAAAAGCCAATGCCGTCAATGATGACATCAATCGTTGCTTCGAGGAAAGTGGCCAGCTACCAATCGTCATCTGCACCATGGGCGACGAGGATTTGATCAATATCATCAAGCACAGCAAGGCGCTGGTTATCGATCCATTTGGCGATATATTGCCGCGCCTCGAAAAGGCACTCGCTGCGCAGCACCATCAACCCTTCGAATCACACCGGACGGTGAATCCATCGCTTTACGAATCGCGTATCGACGCGATCGATTACGCCATGTTGCACGATGACGGCGGCAAGATGCAGAATTACGATGAGGCCGATATCATCCTGGTCGGCGTATCTCGCTCGGGGAAGACCCCGAGTTGCCTCTATCTGGCACTGCAGTTCGGCATCAAGGCGGCTAACTATCCGATCACCGAGGAAGACATGGAAACCGATCAGTTACCGGAACCGATCGCGCCTTTCAAAAAGCGACTCTATGGATTGACTACGGATTTGCAAAGACTGGTTAACATTCGCGAAGAACGACGCCCCAATAGTCGCTATGCGTCGACCAATCAGTGTCGTTTTGAACTGCGCGCTGTCGAGGAGATGTATATGCGCCACCGAATCCCGTATATCAACACATCGAGAATGTCGGTCGAGGAAATATCAGCCCGTATCATCCGCGATAACGGGCTGCATCGAATTGAACTTACCTAGCTGAACTTACCTGACTGAACTTACCTGGGGTCGATAAAACCCTGGACCGATCAAGCTAAGATCGGCCCTGGCTGGCAACAGAAAATGTGCCTTGACCCATAGTCAATTAACCCATGTGCGCGATAACCGCTTCGCCGAAATCAGAGGTACTGAGTTCTGTCGCATCGGGTTCGTTTCGAGCTAGATCATAGGTTACCTGCTTGGCAGCAATCGCTCCTTCCATGCCGGTAATCACACAGTCAGCGGCCTCGGACCAGCCCATGTAGCGCAGCATCATTTCCGCCGACAGGATGATCGAACCGGGGTTGACCTTGTTCATGCCGGTGTACTTGGGTGCGGTGCCGTGAGTGGCCTCGAAAACTCCGATAGTATCGGCAATATTAGCGCCTGGCGCGATACCGATCCCGCCGACCTGGGCGGCGAGAGCATCGGAAATATAATCGCCGTTCAGATTCAGCGTGGCGATCACTTCGTACTCGGTCGGGCGCAATACAATCTGCTGTAAAAAGTTATCGGCGATGACATCTTTGACGGTGATCGTATTGCCGGTCTTCGGATTGGTGAACTCGCACCAGGGCCCGGCACCGATCGGCGTGGCGCCATACAGTTCTGCGGCCAGTTCATAGCCCCAGTTGCGAAATGCACCCTCGGTGAATTTCATGATGTTGCCCTTGTGCACCAGGGCGAGCGAGCTACGATCGTTGTCGATGGCGTATTGCAGAGCCTTGCGCACCAGGCGCCGGGTGCCCTCGGACGACACGGGCTTGACACCAATGCCGGAAGTCTCTGGAAAACGGATACTGGTGACATTCATTTCGTCGATCAGGAAACGAATGACCTTTTCCGCCTGTGGGCTGCCCGATTCCCATTCGATGCCAGCGTATATGTCTTCGGTATTTTCACGGAATATCGTCATATTGGTATCTTCAGGGCGTTTCAACGGTGTCTCGATACCGTGGAAGTAACGCACCGGACGCACGCAGGCATAAAGGTCCAGGCGTTGGCGAATCGACACATTCAACGAACGGATACCGCCACCGATTGGCGTCGTCAAGGGCCCCTTGATCGACACAATGTAATCCTTCATGGCCGATAGCGTTTCATCGGGCAGCCATTCGTCCTCACCATAAATCGAGGTCGCTTTTTCACCGGCAAAGATTTCCATCCAGGAAATCTTGCGCTTGCCTCCGTAAGCCTTATCGATCGCAGCGTCAACAACCTTGATCATCACCGGGGAAATGTCCGCACCGATGCCGTCCCCTTCGATAAAAGGTATGACAGGATTATCCGGCACGTTCAGGCTCAGATCTTCATTTGCAGTGATGGCCTGACCATCGGCCGGAATCTTTATGTGCTGATAACTCATCGCATCCCCTGGATCGTGTGTTTTTTCTCGAGGCGGGATTATACAACAGATTGCGCTTACGCGTAGCTGTAGCAGCGTTTTGCCGTGAATTGGAATGAAATAAAAAACGGTTTACCCACTTCTGGGCAACTCCGCAGAAATCCATACGGGAATCTGACGCGTAAATACATATAGCTTGCCAACTTCGATGCGGTTACTGAATATCTCGTACCAACTGACGCGAATATATCAAATGCAAGCCTTGAATTTTTTCCAGCACGACATTACTTTAGAGCTTTAATCAGGTAACAACGTCGCAACATGTCAGATAAGCAGCCAGGCAATGACAACGATGACACGGTACTACTCGAGCGAACTCGTCCAAAGCTGAAAAAACCGCCACTTTTCAAGGTGGTTCTGCTCAACGACGATTACACTCCAATGGAGTTCGTGGTTCACGTGTTAGAAGCCATTTTTGGGCACGATCGTGAAAATGCGACGCGCATCATGCTCAGCGTCCACAAGACCGGAAAAGGTATCTGCGGTATATACACCCGCGATATCGCCGAAACCAAGGTAACGGCCGTCAACAGTTATGCCCGTGAAAACAAGCATCCACTGCTGTGCGACCTGGAAGAGAATTGAGCCCGTACTCAGATTAGAAGTACTCACTGACGATTGAACATTTAGCGTACTTAAAAGGTCACATCGTCTATATTTAAATTTATTGATAGCCATCGACAGCCGGAATCATGTTAAACAAAGAACTGGAACAATCATTGAACAAGGCCTTTCATGAAGCCAATGAAAAGCGTCATGAATTCATTACGGTCGAGCACCTGTTGCTGATGCTGACCTCTAATGATGCCGCGACCGCGGTGATCGAGGCCTGCGGCGGCAATGTTCAATTACTGCGGACCGAGCTTGAAATATTCGTCGATCAGAATACACCCCTGCTGATGACCGATGAGGATCGCGATACCCAACCCACACTCGGCTTTCAACGTGTATTGCAACGCGCTCTGTTCCACGTGCAATCCTCCGGAAGCGGCGAGGTGTCGGGTGCTAACGTGCTGGTGGCAATATTTTCAGAACAGGATTCACATGCAGTCTACCTGCTCAACAAGCACAATATAGAGCGCCTGGACATCACCAACTATCTTTCGCACGGCATCACCCGTATCAACGAAGACGCCGAGGAGGAGTCGTTTACCCACGAAGCTGACGCTCAGCCCGCCGAGCAGGAAGCGAACAACGCGCTGGAAAAATTTGCCACCAATCTGAACGAGCTGGCCATTTCGGGCAAAATCGACCCGTTGATCGGTCGTGACCATGAAATTGAACGCATCATTCAGA
>JAIBDO010000217.1 GCA_024686195.1 Gammaproteobacteria bacterium
CAGTTATTGCTGCTGGAAAAAACCTTCCTGCACATCGAGGGTATCGGCCGGGAGTTATATCCCCAGCTCGATTTATGGGACACCGCAAAACCATTCATCGAACGCTGGCTGTCAGAACAAATGGGCATGCGCGCACTGGTGAAGGGTATGAAGAAAAACCTGCCGTATATCGCCGAGCATCTGCCCGATCTGCCGCAACTGGCGATCAAAGCCCTGCAACGCATCGCCAACGATGAATTGCGCCTCGAATTGAGGCCGCATCAGATCGATGAGTTGAAACAGGAAATCCAACGGGCGAATCGACGCAGCATTCGTGCCGTTATCGGCGCTAGCTGTGTGATCAGCGCGAGTATTATCGTCAGCCTGGATGGTCTTGCGCCGGTGATGGTCGGTAGCGGGCAATTCCTGGTGCCCCTGGCGAGCGCCGCGCTATTGATTCCCGGACTCTATTTACTGATCAGCAGCTACTACGACAGCTAAAGCGTTGTCGCTCAGCACTGATCCTGGGTCAGCTCCTGGTTCATTCGCTGACCATGCTTGTAACCCTTCCAGTAAGTCGCTTTTGCTTCTTCACGGTATTCTTCGGGAACGGATTCGAGGTATTCGTTGTAGTCACGATTAAATACTTTCTCGTCCTGACAAAACCGTTTTTTGAAGGCCAGCTGACCGGAAAGTTCTGCCACGCGCAGGTGCCGGAACTTTGGATCTTCGGGTGAGATCACTTCCTCGGTTTCTTGCGCGTCGTCTTTTTGAGCAGCGCTCGGGGACTTTGATTTATCCTCGACCACGTTGGTATCGTCGACGGTTTCAGTACGCACCCGGGAGCGAGTCAGGCGCTCGCATTCATCTTCCGACAGCAGTGGTGTTTCGTCTTTGCTTTTATCAAAACCTTCCTGGAAGGCATCGCGCATCGGGTCTCGACTTTGTTCCGGCATTAATTGCACGCGCTGGGTAAATTCCGACAGAACTTCGGCCTGCCCGCATTGCAGGCGCGAATAGCTCAGGTTACCCAGCGTACGCGATAGATTAACCACCGTGGCGGTGGCATTGGTGAGTGCGCCTTCGAGCACCGCCGGATCACTTTCCGCTGCCGCCTGTTCGGCAAGCTCGCCGATGGCCTTGTCGATGATATCCATGATCGACTTCAGGCCCTGATCCTGTAACTCAGCCTGCACGGCAGGAGCGATACTGGAACCGGCGAGAATCAAAAACAGCAATATTTTAAATTTCATGATGTTACCGTAATCTGCTCATAAACAGGATTAAATCATGGATCCTGTAGTTCATCCAGTGGGCGTGGTATTTCCTTTTTGCTCTAACTCACGTTATCGACGATAATGCGGCGTCTTTTTGCACGGCATCATCGAATTGAAACACTGCGGCCCACTCACAAGATTACAGTATAGTTTATCCTTCGCATCTAAACCCGATCCTTTACCTAGGATCCCTCGATAATGGCGCAGGAAGCTCCGCGGGTTGGATTTGTTAGTCTCGGCTGCCCCAAAGCCACAGTCGATTCCGAGCAGGTGATTACTCAGCTGCGCGCCGAGGGTTACGAGATCGAACCCGATTTCGAGCTTGCCGATATGGTGATCGTCAATACCTGCGGGTTCATTGACAGTGCCGTCGAGGAGTCACTGGAAAGTATTGACGAGGCCATGCAGCAAAATGGTCAGGTAATCGTAACCGGTTGTCTCGGTGCTCGTGCCGAAGTGATCCGCGAGCGTTTTCCCTCGCTGTTGGCGGTCACCGGGCCGCAGGCGCGCGATGAGGTCATGCAGGCGGTACACCAACATTTGCCGGCCCCGCATGATCCTTTCCTCGACCTGGTCCCCAAACAGGGGGTGCGCCTGACCCCGCGACACTATGCTTATCTGAAGATTTCCGAGGGCTGTAACCATCGTTGCAGCTTTTGCATCATACCGTCGATGCGCGGTGACCTGGTCAGCCGGCCGATCGATTCAGTCATGGAAGAAGCGCAGATACTCGTTGATGCCGGAATACGCGAAATACTGGTTATTTCGCAGGACACCAGTGCTTATGGCGTCGACACCAAATATGCGACCCGTTTCTGGCGCGGGCAGCCACTACGCACTCGTTTTCTCGATCTCTGCCGGGCACTTACCCAGCTCGGTGTGTGGGTGCGCCTGCATTACGTATATCCCTATCCACACGTCGACGACGTTATTCCGTTGATGGCAGACGGGTCACTGCTGCCTTACCTGGACATCCCGTTTCAACATGCCAGCAAACGCATCTTGAAAGCGATGAAACGCCCCGGAAACCAGGAGCGCGTGCTGGAGCGAATCGCCAGTTGGCGCGAGATTTGCCCGGAACTGGTCATTCGCAGCACCTTTATTGTGGGTTTTCCCGGAGAAACCGAGGAGGATTTTCAGGAATTACTCGATTTTCTCGATACCGCGCAACTCGACCGGGTCGGTTGCTTTACCTATTCCGCAGTCGATGGCGCCGCCGCCAATCAATTGCCGAATCCGGTTCCCGAGGAGGTCAAGCAGGAGCGTTACCATCGTTTTATGCTCAAACAACAGGAAATCAGCAGCCAGAAGCTACAGCATAGAATCGGCCAGCAAATGAACGTGCTGGTGGAGACTCGTGACGACGGGGGCTATATCGCTCGCAGCTATGCCGATGCACCCGAAATCGATGGCCTGGTCCACATTACTACTGACGACGAACTGGTACTCGGTGATTTTTGCCAGGTGCGCATCGACGACGCCGACGAATACGATCTTTACGCTACCCCGAGCAGGTAGATACGATTATCCTGCACCTTGATCGATAGCGCCTCGAGGCTTTCACCGGGGCAAGGGCCGAATACACATTCCCCGCTATCGATGAGGAAACGCGCATCGTGCACCGCGCACTGGATCAAACTGCCCTCAATATCGAGAAACTGGTGCTCCACCCAATCCAGTGGCGATCCGGTATGCGGACAACGGTTGCGGTAGGCAAAACACTGACCGTCGCTACGCACCACAAAACCTTCCAGTTGCTCATCACCAAGCATGACTGAAAACCCGTAACTACCCGGATCTTCGAGCTGCGCTAAATCGCAGATGAACGCAGAGGATTGCTTTAGCTGGCTGATCCCGGTCTCCGGCAGACGTTGACTTGCCGCCTAAGCGAGTTCAGCAGGTGTTTTGGCGACAATCGTAAGCGCGTGCAACTCGCCGGAAGCAATTTCAGCGTTGACGCAGGCGTAAACCAGCTTGTGGCGTTTGATCGGAGTCAGGCCATCGAACACATCACTGGTGACGTTGGCGACAAACTTGCCTTCGCCACCACTGACTTCGACCTCTGCTTCGGGCATTTGTGTAGCGATTAACTGTTGAATCTGTTGCGGGGTCATAGAATCTATCGAACCGTAAGAAAAGCTGGCCGACTATATTACAAGAGGCACCGGGAATTTCCATGCAAAAGCTGGTTTTATGAGCTTTGATGGCACTTACTTAAGTCAAAACACTGAAGCATCCTGGGTCTGATAAGGGTCAGATGATTGGGGGTTGTTTCGCGAATGCCTCGGCGGCTTCGCCGCCTGCGGTTTACTTCGCAAAACAACCCCCAATCATCCTCCTTCTCCCGACCAGAAGGAGTGAGTGATATTGCGGTCTGTCCCTGATTTCTGCTCAAGATTCCCGCTTTCGCGGGAATGACGTAATAGTCAGTTTTCAGGCTTAAGTAAGAGGCATTCTGCTCTGTTCCCGATTTGCACTGCAGTTAGATATTGTTTGAGTCCGGGGGCGAGCCTGTTCTGCGAGTGACTAGCGGCAGGATAGCCGCGGGACCGGGCCAGAGATTCCCCATCGAAGCCCGCAGGACGGGTTCGCTCACGGGCGGTGATCGGGATAAATAACCGACAATCTGTAACGATCACCGTCTGCGTGCGGAGACGGGGTGAAACCGGGTTAGCGGGTTTCGAGTTGCAGTGCGTCGTTGGCGACGCTGATGGCGGTCTGTCCGTGGATGAATTCGAGCAGTTTTTCGCCGGCCATGGTAAAGCGCCACCCCTGGGTCAGGCGACTGCTCTTGCTGTTCAGAATCAGGTTGTCTATGTCTTTGCGCACCACCAGGGTTGCCAGGGCAATATCGTTTTCCTCGGCAATTACCCGGCACAACGCCATGAGACAGTCACCCAGGGCTAATTGCTGTTTATCGAGACTGTTGACCTTATCGTGCTGCGGCCAGTCGGCAGGATCAACTTGTGCGGCGTGTGCAACAATGGCGAGCAGCTCGGCACCGTGGCGTCGAATGGTCTTTTCCTGCAACTCCGGAATACTCGACAGATCTGCCTCACAAACCGGTTTCTGGCGCGCTAGTTCGATCAGCGTGTCGTCCTTGACGATCCAGCGCCGCGGTCGATTCTGCTTCTGCGCCAACTCCTCGCGCCAACGGCACAGATCACTGGCGATCTGCAGTTTCTCGCCTTTCAGTTTTAGTACGCCTTTCAATCGTTTCCAGACCTGCGATAAATCCACCTCGTACTTGGCAGGATCGGTCAGCGCACGCAGGTCTTTCTCCATCCAGCCGTCACGACGACTGGTCTGCAACTGCTCGTTCAGCCGCTCATAAACCGTTAGCAGATAGCGCACGTCGTCCATCGCGTAATCGAGTTCATCCTGGCTCAGGGGGCGGCGCATCCAGTTGGCACGCGTATGTTTTTTCTCCAGTGCAACACCGCAGATCTGCTGCACCAGATCTGCGTAGGATATCTGGTGATTGTAGCCGAGCACGGCAGCGGCAAGCTGGGTGTCAAATATCGGCGCCGGCACCGCACCGAATTTCTGATACAGAATCTCGAGATCCTGCGAACAGGAGTGGAACAGCTTGAGCAGATCCGGTTTCGCCAGCAACTCGGCAAAGGGTGTAAAGTCAGTGATCGCCAAGGGATCGATGCAGGCCAGATTATCGCCACTGCCGATCTGGATCAGGGCAAGTTCCGCGTAGTAAGTGCTTTCCCGAATAAATTCGGTATCGATCGCGCAGTAGCTGGCCTCGCCTAGCGTCGCACAAAATTGTGCCAGCGCCTCGTCGTTGTCGATATAAAGATAATCATTGCTCATGGAGGCTAGCTTAACAGGGCCTTACGACGAATATCACGCAGAATCACGAATACCCAGGGCCAGATCATCATCCCCACCAGCGGTGCGACGAAATAGACCGACAATGGCGTCGGTCTGCCCAGAATACCTTCCACCCAGGCGACCAC
>JAIBDO010000070.1 GCA_024686195.1 Gammaproteobacteria bacterium
CACCACCAGTGACGGACGCGTGATCGCGCTCGATGCCAAGATCGACTTTGATGAAAGTGCGATGTATCGACATCCGGAGCTGGAAGGTCTGCGTGATCTCGATGAAGAAGATGTCGACGAACTCGAGGCGGCCAAATTCGGCCTCAACTATATCTCGCTGGATGGCTCGATTGGTTGCCTCGTCAATGGCGCCGGGCTTGCGATGGCGACCATGGATATCATCAAACTGTATGGCGCCTCTCCGGCCAACTTCCTGGATGTCGGCGGTGGTGCGACGACCGAGCAGGTGACCGAGGCCTTTAAAATCATGCTCAAGAACTCGAATCTGGAGGCCATTCTGGTCAATATATTCGGCGGTATCATGCGCTGTGACGTGGTTGCCGAAGGACTGGTAAACGCGGCGCGTGAAGTCGATCTGAAGGTTCCGCTGGTAGTGCGTCTGGAAGGCACTAATGTCGAGCAGGGGCGCAAGATCCTTGCCGATTCCGGCATTTCGGTTATCAATGCAACCACCATGGCCGACGCGGCCGAAAAAGTGGCTACGGCCGCGGCAGGAGCCTAGACATGTCGATACTTATCAATAAAGACTCACGCGTGGTTACTCAGGGGATCACCGGCAAGACGGGTATGTTTCATACCCACCATTCGATTGCCTATGCCAACGGCAAGGCCTGCTACGTGGCGGGCGTGACGCCGAAAAAAGGCGGACAGGTTGTCGAAGGGGTTCCGGTTTACGATTCGGTCGCCGAAGCGCGTGCGGCAACCAACTGCAATGTTTCGGTGATTTACGTACCGCCACCCTTTGCCGCTGCCGCCATCGATGAAGCGGTGGATGCGGGTATCGAAGTGGTTATCTGTATCACCGAGGGTATCCCGGTCAAGGACATGATCTTAACGCGTGATCGTATGCGCGGTTCGAGCACTATCCTGATCGGACCGAACTGTCCCGGCGTGATCACCCCTGAAGAAATCAAGATCGGCATCATGCCCGGTTACATTCACCGCAAGGGACGTATCGGTGTGGTGTCGCGCTCGGGTACGCTGACCTATGAAGTCGTCGATCAGTTGACCAAGCTCGGGCTCGGGCAGTCGACCTGCGTTGGCATCGGTGGCGATCCGGTGAACGGGCTCAAGCACCTCGACGTGCTGAAAATGTTCAACGATGACCCGGACACCGATGGTGTTGTGATGTGCGGTGAAATCGGCGGTACGGATGAAGAGGTCTGCGCTGAATGGATCGCCGATAACATGAGCAAGCCGGTGGTTGGATTTATCGCCGGTGTGACGGCGCCACCAGGCAAACGCATGGGCCACGCGGGCGCTATTATCTCCGGCGGCAAGGGAACCGCGGACGAAAAGATCGGTGCGCTGGAAGCCGCTGGCGTGAGCGTTACGCGTAACCCTTCCGACATGGGAAAACTGATGCTGGAAGCGATGCAGAAGTAGCGAACAGGCCCGCAACAGGGGCCAGAAAAAGCTTTACATCGGATCTGGTGATGTTATATGGTTGATTTCGGTATATTGTATACCAAATAAAAAGAAGATTAAGGTCCGGTAAATAAAAGGACTGGATAATCGGAAAAACATTCGATATCGGAGTAGATAAATGATATACGAATTGTCCCGAAGCCGAGTTTCGGAATCGGGGCGCCGCGGTTTCATCAACCAGTCATTCGGCAATGTGTGTCTCTGATCTTTGTATCCGGGGCATTTTATCCGGCCCGCTAGAGGCCTTAATAACTGAGGAGCACAAATAATATGTATAAATCAAAACACACGCTTAAGAAAATGGCCTGCGCGCTCGGCGTCAGCACCATTCTCGCGGCTATGCCGATTGTCGGCCATGCCTGGGAACCGCAGAAGCCGGTCGAATTCGTCGTTATGGCCGGTAAGGGCGGCGGCGCTGACAAAGCGGTAAGACTGCTGCAAAGCATCATTGCCTCGGATAATATGGCGCCGGTGCCCTTTACCCCTGTGAACAAGCCGGGTGGTTCGGGAGCTGAAGCTCTGGTCCACGTTAATGGCAAGAAAGGTGATAACCACACCATTATGTTCACCTTGAACAGCTTTTACACGACCCCGTTACGTCAGCCGGGCCTTGGCATCGATATCGCCACGTTTACCCCGATTGCGCGCATGGCTGAAGATACCTTTCTGCTGTGGGTTAATTCTGATCGTAAGGACATCAACAATGTCGCTGATTTCGTGAAGGCAGCAAAGGCCAAAGGTAGTGGCTGGATTATGGCCGGCACCGGCAAGAATTCTGAAGACAACCTGTTGACCGACTTCCTCAATACCGCCTACGACCTCAAGATGAAGTACGTGCCCTACAAGGGTGGCGGCAAGGTTGCCAAGGAACTCGCCGGTAATAACGCGGATTCCACGGTTAACAATCCTTCCGAGCAGCTTGGTTTCTATGAAGCTGGTACCACCAAGGCACTGGCTGCATTCACCGGCCAACGCCTGCCGATGTTCCCGAATACACCGACCTTCAAGGAACTCGGTTCAGACATGGTTTACTACATGCAGCGTACCGTTGTTGGTGCACCTGGCATGAGCAAGGAAGCCTCTGCTTACTACCAGGAGCTATTCACCCGGGTATACAACTCACCCAAGTGGCAGCAATACATCAGCAAGAAGAGTCTGCAGGGTGATTTGCTGGCCGGTGACGCACTGATGGCCTACTGGATGAAAGAGCGTGACATTCATGAAGTCATGCTGAAAAAGATGGGCGCCATCAAGTAGTACTGGTATACAAAACTAACGGTAGATAGAGGGGGGTCTCATCATGACAGTCAGAACTGCAGAATTGTTAATGGCATTGATGATGGGGCTCTTCTCTATCTACCTGATGTATAAAAGTGCTGAGTTACCGATTGGCTGGATAGAAGAAGAGGGGCCCGGTGGCGGTCTCTGGCCATTCTGGTTATCCACAATCATGCTGATCTCCTGCGGCGGTATCCTGTTCAACTGGGTCCGCAAAAAGGGCGCCATAGCGACATCGACCAAAGTTTATATCGAATCGCATGTGCTCGGAGACGTGCTGGCAGTTGCCATCGCCCTGATCATCACGGTGGCCCTGTTTTCCTTCATCGGGATCTACGGCGCATTGCCGCTGTTTCTGATTTTTTACCTGCGTTTCATGGGGAAGCACTCATGGAAGCTGACCGGAACTCTCGCGATTCTGATTCCGGTGGTTATCTTCTACTTCTTCGAGATCACCCTGAAGATTATTCTGCCCAAGGGGATTACCGAACCCCTGTTCTTACCTTTGTACAAAATTTTCTTCTAAAGATCATCTACGCGTATTGACATTCGAGCACTGGCAGGGGAGGCAGTAGCATGTTAGAAACTATTCAATTGCTGGCGCAGGGATTTGTGGTCGTATTCGAACCGCAGAACCTTTTGCTGATTATTGCCGGTTGCACGCTCGGTTTGTTTATCGGCGCGATGCCGGGTCTGGGCTCGGTGAACGGTGTCGCTATCCTGTTGCCGCTAACCTTTCTGGTGCCACCTACTGGCGCGATCATTTTCCTCGCCGCGATTTATTACGGCGCTATGTACGGTGGTGCGATTTCATCGATCATGCTCGGCATACCGGGCGCTTCGACCGCTGTTGCAACTACTTTCGACGGTCGTCCCCTGGCTAAACAGGGGATGGCGGACAAGGCCCTGATCGGGGCCGCAGTGGCGTCGTTTGTCGGTGGCTCGATCTCGGTTGTGCTGTTTACCTTTTTTGCACCACCTCTGGCGCACGTTGCGCTGGTCTTCGGCGCACCTGAAGAATTCGCCCTGATGATGCTGGCATTTGCCACCTTTGTCGGCCTCGGCGGCGACGACATTTTCAAGACACTGTTTTCAATCTGTATCGGCCTGGTGCTGAGCGCGGTCGGTTTCGACATAATCTCAGGTGAACCACGGCTGGTGCTCTGGGATATCACCGGTTTTCTGCATGGCATCAACTTCCTGGTGCTGGCTATCGGCGTTTATGGTATCGGTGAAATGCTGTGGACTGTAGAAGAGCATGCGCTCGGTGGCGGCAAGAGTATGTTGTCGGATGCCACGGTAACCGTGAAGCGCACCATCGCCGCCCTGCGCGAGTTGGTCAAGACCTGGAAAGCGACCGTGATGGGGTCATTTCTCGGTTATTTCGTCGGCATTTTGCCGGCGGCGGGGGCAACCCCGGGCTCGTTGATGGCTTATGGTATTGCCAAGCAGATGTCGAGTGAGCCCGATAAATTCGGTGATGGAGCAATCGAAGGTGTCTGCGCTCCGGAAGCCGCGAACAATGCCGCCAGCACCGGTTCTATGTTGCCGATGTTGACACTCGGTATTCCCGGCTCACCAACAACCGCTATTCTGCTCGGTGGTATGGTCATCTGGGGCCTGGAACCCGGCCCGCGCCTGTTTGTCGATCACAGTGAATTCGTCTGGGGACTGATCGCGTCGCTGTATGCGGCTAACCTGTTTACGCTGTTGATCAATATCGCTTTTATTCCGGTATTCATCAAGGTGCTGAAGACGCCGTTCACTATTCTGGCACCGATTATTTTTACCCTTTGCCTGATCGGCGGCTATGCGCCAACCCAGGATATGCACGACGTCTGGTTGATGATCGTCTTCGGCATTGTTGGTTATTTGATGCGCAAGCTCGACTACCCGCTCGCCCCGGCGGTACTGGCCATTGTGCTCGGTCCGCTGGCCGAACCCGCTATGCGGCAGTCGCTGATCATCAGCGAGGGCTCGTTCATGATTTTCTTTAATCGCGCCTATGCTGGTCCGATTATGGTGGCGGCCTTGCTGCTGTTGTTTCTGCCCCTGTTCAAGATGCTATATGACAGGATGCGGGCTACGAAGCCGGCCGCGGAATAGGCGCATTCGGCTTATGTTCAGTTGCATAAAAATCGCCAGTTGCGCAGTAATTGCTGGAGCAGGCTTGTGAGCCTGCCGGGCATCATTCCCCTGGCGCAGAGCAGAGGGCTTAAGATCCAGGTCTACGAGGCCCTGCGCGAATTAATCGGGCACATGGATATTTACTCCAGTAAGGATCCGATCCGGCTTGATGAGCGTGCACTTGGCGAGCAGTTGGGGGTTAGTCGAACCCCGGTGCGCGAGGCGATTTCACGCCTTGAGCAGGAAGGGATAGTCGAGAACATCGCGCGCCGTGGTGCCTTCGTGGTGCGCAAGAACAAGGATGAAATTCTCGACATCGTTGATGTCTGGGCTGCGCTTGAAAGTATGGCAGCGAGGCTTGCCGCCAGCCGTGCCAGCGATGCGGAAATTGCGCAGTTGCGGGCAAATTTCTCGACCTATGATGGTGCTGAAGCGCGCGCCCACATTGATGAATACTCAGACACCAATATCGAGTTCCATCAGACGATTATTCGGCTCGGTCATTCCGAACTGATTACCCAGATGGCAGACCAGTTGTTTTTCCACATGCGCGCCATTCGCGCCAGCACCATCAAGGATCGGGACCGGGTCGCGCAATCGGTGATGGATCACAGTCGTATCATCGAGGCGATAGAGGAGCGTGATGCGTACCACGCCGAGCAATTGGTCAGAGATCACGCGCTGGAACTGGCGAAACACATTGAACGTTATGTCGATTACCTGGAGTAAAACAACAGGCTGAACCGGTTTTGCCGGTGGCAGTCATCATTTCAGGCCGGAAACAATAATGAACCGGCAGCTTAAAGTAAGGAGTTAATTTTTATGTCAAACGTATCAGATACCGCTACCGACACACTGAAAGCAAAAACCAAAGATGGTTCCGTTATATCCGGTGGCCATCTGGTTGCCAAGGCGCTCAAAGCCGAAGGCGTCGATACCATATTCACCTTGTGCGGTGGCCATATCATCGATATCTATGATGGTTGTCTGGATGAGGGGATCCGCATCGTCGATGTGCGTCATGAGCAAACCGCCGCGCATGCGGCTGATGGCTACGCCCGCCAGACCGGTAAGCTGGGTTGCGTGGTAACCACCGCCGGCCCCGGTTGTACCAATGCTGTTACCGGAGTGGCAACGGCTTTCCGTTCGGAAAGTCCGATCCTGCACATCGGTGGGCAAAGCTCGCTAAGCCAGCACAAAATGGGCTCGCTGCAGGACCTGCCACACGTCGACATGATGACGCCAATCACCAAGTTTGCCTCCGGGGTTTTTTCCACCGAGAGAGTTGCCGACATGGTATCGATGGCGGCGCGCGAATGTTTTAATGGTGCCTATGGTCCTTCTTATCTCGAGATTCCACGCGACATACTCGATCGTGAAATTCCGATAGAAAGCGCCGTTATTCCAGAGCCCGGTTCCTATCGTGCTTCGGTTAAGTCGATCGGCGATCCGGCCGACATCGAGAAGCTTGCCGATATTCTGGTGAAAGCCAAGCGACCGGCAGTGCTGCTGGGTCAACAGGTATGGGCATCGCAAGGAACAGATGATGCCATCAGTTTCGTGCGCGCGCTCGATATTCCAGCTTACATGAACGGTGCCAGTCGCGGCATGCTGCCACAGGGCGACCCACATCACTTCGATCGTACGCGCAGCGATGCTTTCAAGAATGCGGACGTTATCCTGATTGTGGGTACGCCCTTCGATTTCCGCATGGGCTACGGCAAGCGTATTTCCAAAGATGCGACCCTGGTGCAGATCGATCAAAGCTACGCAACGGTGGGCAAGAATCGAGACATCAGCCTCGGTATGGTCGGTGATCCGGGTGCTATCCTGGCGGCGGTTGAGCAGGCGGCTTCGGGTCGAAGCGACAATGGTGCGCGCCAGGAACGTCAGCAATGGATGGCTGAACTTCGCGCCATCGAAGCGACCAAGCTGGAAAAACTGATGCCGATGTTTACTACCGACCAAAGTCCGATTCACCCGTATCGCCTGGCCTATGAAATCAACGAGTTTCTGGGTGAGGACACCATTTATATCGGTGATGGTGGTGACATTGTCACGATTTCAGCCCAGGCCGTGCGTCCGCGTAATCCCGGTCAGTGGATGGATCCTGGTGCGCTCGGTTCGCTCGGTGTCGGCACCGGCTTTTCGATGGCTGCCAAGCTCGCTCATCCTGATAAAGAGGTTGTGTGCCTCTACGGTGACGGCGCATTCGGTATGACTTCATTCGACATGGAAACAGCGCAACGTTTTGGAGCGCCATACCTGGCCGTCATCGGCAACAATTCGGCAATGAACCAGATTCGTTACGGTCAACTCGCCAAGTATGGTCCGGAGCGCGGTGATGTAGGTAACAAGCTCGGTGACGTGCCTTTTTCACAGTTCGGTCAGATGATCGGCGGTTATGGTGAAGAAGTGCATGAGGCGAGCGAAATTCAACCTGCGATGCAGCGCGCGCGTGAAGCGATTGCCAAGACCGGGAAATGCGCCGTGGTGAACGTCTGGGTAGACCCGAACGAATACGCTCCGGGCACCAAAGCGCAAACCATGTACAAGTAAACGAATCAGTCATTCAAATTAATTTTCAGAGGTAACTAATGTCCAAGGCTCTAGACCACATCAAAATTCTGGATTTCACGCATGTCCAGTCTGGCCCCACTTGTACGCAGCTGCTGGCATGGATGGGTGCCGACGTGATCAAAGTTGAGCGTCCGGGTGTCGGTGATGCAACGCGTAAGCAGCTGGTTGATGTCGAGGGCGCCGATAGCCTCTACTTCACCATGCTGAATCATAACAAGCGCTCGCTGACGCTGAATACCAAGGATGAAAGTGGCAAGGAAGTGCTGGAACGTCTGATTAAAACCTGTGACGTGCTGGTGGAGAATTTTGCGCCGGGTGCACTGGATCGGATGGGCTTTAGCTGGGAGCGGATACAGGAGTTGAATCCACGCATGATCATGGCATCGGTTAAGGGTTTCGGCCCGGGGCCCTATGAAGATTGCAAGGTATACGAGAATGTCGCGCAATGCGCTGGCGGTTCGGCGTCTACCACTGGTTTTCGTGATGGCCTGCCGTTAGTAACTGGTGCGCAGATCGGTGATTCCGGTACCGGCCTGCATCTTGCCTTCGGTATTCTCGCGGCGTTATTGCATCGCGATAAAAGTGGACGTGGTCAGCGAGTGCTGGCGCCGATGCAGGACAGCGTGCTGAATCTGTGTAGAGTCAAATTGCGCGATCAACAACGCCTGAAAGCCGGGCCGTTGAAGGAATACTCGCAATTTGGCGAGGGCGTCCCTTTTGGAGATGCGACGCCACGCGCCGGCAATGATTCGGGCGGTGGCCAGCCAGGCAGAATTCTCAAGTGCAAGGGCTGGGAAACTGATCCTGACGCTTACACCTATTTTATTACCCAGGCCGCCGTGTGGCAGCGAATCTGCGATGTGATTGGCAGGCCGGAGTGGAAAGAAGATGACAGGTTTGCCACGCCACCGTTGCGTCTGCCGCACCTGAATGAAATTTTCGGTGCCATCGAAGACTGGACCATGACCAAAACCAAGTATGAAGTCATGGAAATCTGTAATCCGCTCGATATTCCGGTCGGACCGATTCTATCGATGAAGGAAATATCTGAAGAGCCCGCATTGCGTGAGACCGGTACCATCGTCGAAGTCGACCATCCGGAACGTGGCCCGTATTTATCGGTCGGCTGTCCGGTCAAGCTGTCGGATAACGATGTGGTGGTCGAGCGTTCGCCATTGCTTGGTGAGCATTCAGAAGAAATACTCGCTGCAGTGCTCGGTTACAGCGCAGAAGAAATCGCGTCGCTGAAGGAATCGGGTGTGGTTTAGTTGCGAATGCGGTTTGTACGGGTAGATTGTACAGGTCGACTATATAGGCAGTTTGCCGCAAGTTATAGCCAGGGGAAACATACATGAGATTGATCGTACACGGACAGCAGGCTTACGGAAAATCGGTTCTTGAGTCCATTCTGGACAAGGGTGTAGATGAGGTTGTCGCGGTTTATTGCGCCCCCGACAAGGAAGGCCGGCCACTGGATCCAATCAAGGAATTTGCGCAGGAAAAAGGACTGTCGATTTATCAACCTGAGTCCTATAAGAATCCCGCGGTCTGGGAGCAGATGGCGAGCCACGAAGCCGATCTGTGTGTGATGGCCTACGTGCTGCTGTTCGTGCCTGAAGAAGCGCTCAATGTGCCTAAATATGGTTCGATTCAGTACCACCCGTCATTATTGCCCTGGCACAAGGGACCGAGTTCGATCAACTGGCCGATCATCATGGGCAAGCAGGAAACCGGACTGTCGATCTTCTGGCCCGATAACGGCCTCGATACCGGACCGATACTGATGCAGAAAGTGGTCGAGATCGAAGCCGATGACACGCTGGGTTCGGTTTATTTCAATAAACTGTATCCACTGGGCGTGGAAGCCATGATGGAATCCATTGAGCTGGTGCGCGATGGCAGTGCACCACGTGAAGATCAGAATCCCGGCGACGGCAGTTACGAGGGTTGGTGTCGCAAGGATGACGTGTGCATCGACTGGAGTAAGCCCGGCGACGAGGTCTACAACCTGATTCGTGGCGCTAATCCGCAGCCAGGTGCCTGGACCACGTTTAACGGTGCCGAAGTCAAGGTTTTTGACAGCCGTAAAATCGATGGCAGTGGCGAAGCGGGTAGCGTACTGGCAGTTGACGATGCGGGCATTAAAGTGGCCACTGGTGATGGTGCTGTTTTGATCATGAAAGTACGCGCGGACGCCGGCAAACTGGCCGCCGCCGAATATGCCGCTGCGGTGGGGCTGAGTGTTGGTTCAACGCTCGGAACTTAGGCGACCTGCTGTAGAGGTCGGGAATAGTAAAATAATATAATGGCTGACTGGTGCGCCAGTCCGGGGAGACAGAAATGAGTGATATTGAAATAGCACGGGCCGCCACGGCCCAGTCAATTGGGGACATCGCGAAGAAAGCCGGTATTCCCGATGAAGCCTTGATGCCCTATGGCAAAACCAAGGCCAAGATCGATCCCGAATACATTGCAAGCCTCCAGGAAAAGCCAGATGGCAAGCTGATTCTAGTCACCGCGATCACGCCGACGCCGGCAGGCGAAGGAAAGACGACGACCTCAGTCGGCTTGCACGATGGCTTATGCCGCATTGGCAAGAACTCGATTGTCGCGCTGCGTGAACCAAGCCTCGGCCCCTGCTTTGGTATGAAAGGTGGTGCTGCCGGTGGTGGACATGCGCAGGTGATTCCGATGGAAGACATCAATCTGCACTTTACCGGCGATTTTCACGCCATAGGTGCGGCGCATAATTTGCTCTCGGCGCTGATTGATAATCACATTTACTGGGGCAATGCCGCAGGCCTCGATTCGCGTCGCATCGCCTGGCGTCGTGTCGTCGACATGAACGATCGTGCACTGCGTAGCATTGCCAATTCGCTCGGTGGTCCGGGCAACGGCTTTCCGCGCGAAGACGGTTTTGACATTACCGTAGCCTCTGAAGTCATGGCGATATTTTGCCTGTCAAAGAATCTTGAGGATTTGCAGCAACGCCTGAGCAAGATCATCATTGGTTATACCCGCGATATGCAGCCGGTGACTGCCGAAGCTGTTAATGCGCCCGGTGCCATGGCGGTGTTGCTCAAGGATGCGATTGCACCGAACCTCGTGCAGACGCTGGAAAACAACCCGGCTTTTATTCACGGCGGACCGTTTGCCAACATCGCGCACGGTTGTAATTCGGTGATTGCGACGACTACTGCGCTCAAGCTCGCGGACTACGTGGTCACCGAGGCTGGTTTCGGTGCCGATCTCGGCGCAGAGAAGTTCTTCGACATCAAGTGCCGCAGTGCGGGCCTTAGTCCGGATGCGGTAGTGCTGGTTGCGACTATTCGTGCCCTGAAAATGCATGGTGGAGTCGAGAAAGACGATCTGGGTAAGGAGAATGTGCAGGCTGTTGCCGATGGTTGTAGCAACCTGGCGCGCCACATCAGTAATCTCAAATCATATGGCGTTCCAGTCGTAGTGGCGATCAATCGCTTCGACGCCGACACCGATGCTGAAGTTCAACAGGTGCGCGAGATTGCGGCCGAACTCGGTTCAACCGCCATAGATTGTACCCATTGGGCCAATGGTGGCGCCGGGACCGAAGAACTGGCGCATCACGTGGTCAAGATGATCGACGAAGAAACCAGCGAGTTCACTACGCTGTATCCGGATGAAATGCCGCTGTGGGACAAGATGCGCACTATTGCGCAGAATATTTATGGTGCAGACGACATCAGCGCTGATCAAAAAGTACTCAACCAGATCGAGCAACTGCAGGATTCCGGATTCGGTTTGTTGCCAATTTGTGTGGCAAAGACACAGTACAGCTTTTCTACTGATCCGACGCGCAAAGGAGCGCCCAGTGGGCACGTGGTATCGGTTCGTGAAGTGCGCCTTTCAGCTGGAGCCGGCTTTCTGGTGTTCGTTTGCGGCGATATCATGACCATGCCCGGCCTGCCGCGAGTGCCGGCTGCCGACAAGATTCATATCGATGATGCAGGCCTTATTCAGGGTCTGTTTTAACGCGAGGTTGATGCCCATGATCAAGACTATCCTGGTTCCGCTGGACGGTTCCGAACGCAGTGAAGAAGTGCTGGATACCGCGTTGGTGATCGCGGATCGCTTTACGGCTCATATCAAGGCAGTGCACGTGCGCGAGCACGCCAGTGAGCCGTTTATGTTTAGCGGATTGCCGGCTACTTACCGCAAGGAATATGCCGAGATGAGTGGCAAGGCAGTGGAGGCGGTGGTGGCTACCGTGCAGCAGCAGTTCAACGATTTCTGCGCGCGTTCCGGGGTGAAGAAACTGCGTAAACCCGGCGTCAGCACGCAACTTTCAGCATCGTTGCACATCCTTGACGGTGATGCTGAAACCGTACTCGGCAGTGAGTCGCGCCTGGTCGACGTGATCGCCATGTCACGACCGACGCAACACCGTATCGGTGGATCAACGGTAGGCGCATTGCATGAAGCATTGATGTTGCGTTCGGGGCGTCCTGTATTGATTGTGCCACCGGCACCGGAATGGCAGCCGCACAAGGTCGACCATGCAGCGATCGGCTGGAATGACAGTGTCGAAGCAAGCCGGGCCCTGTCCATGACGTTGCCCTGGCTGACGCAGGTAAAGAAGGTAAGCGTGCTGGTTTCGAAAGAACGCGAGGCGGGTGTTGAAGAGGTTACCGGTTACCTCAAACGTCATGGCTGCAAGGCGGACTATCACGTTATCGGCGGTCGCGGCAGCAATGTCGG
>JAIBDO010000002.1 GCA_024686195.1 Gammaproteobacteria bacterium
CATTGAGTTTGTGAATCGATTCGTTGACCGGACCGAGTTCGAGCACCTGCGCGCCGGTTGGCGCGATGAAACGACCATCGGAGGTACCGCCGGTGGTTTCCAGTGAGGGTGTAATGCCGGCGTGTTGCATGATTGCCTGTTGCGCCGCATTCACCAGTTCACCCTCGGGAGTGAGAAACGGGTAACCCGATATCGACCAGTCGATTTGGTAATCAAGTTCATGCTTGTCGAGAATCGCGCGCGTGGTTTCCATGATCTTGTGGGCGTCGATTTCGGTCGAGTAACGCAGATTGAACAATACTTCCGCATGTCCGGGCACCACATTGTGGACTCCGGTTCCGGCATTGATGTTGGAAATCTGAAAACTGGTGGGCGGAAAGAAGCTGTTGCCCTGATCCCACTCATGCCGCGCCAGTTCATGCAGTGCCGGCATGGCGCGGTGGATCGGGTTGTCGACCTTGTGCGGATAGGCAACGTGTCCCTGTATGCCGTTAATCACCAGCTTCGCGCCAATCGAACCTCGCCGGCCGTTTTTGACGACGTCGCCAACCTGCGACTGACTCGAGGGCTCCCCGATTAGCGCCCAGTCGATCTTTTCACCCCGCGCTTCGAGGGTTTCGATCACCCTGACGGTGCCAT
The DNA here is from genome assembly GCA_024686195.1 of Gammaproteobacteria bacterium. Classification (GTDB taxonomy): domain Bacteria; phylum Pseudomonadota; class Gammaproteobacteria. The sequence goes on from JAIBDO010000002.1 coordinate 640, forward strand.
TAATGGCGATAGCTTCTTCGTCACTGGTAATTAACAGGGCAATCGAACCCCGATGATCCGCGTGTTGTTCGATAAACCGTTCGCAGGCGGTGACCATCGCCGCGATACTGGATTTCATATCCGCTGCACCCCGGCCATAAAGCATGCCGTCGCGAATTTCGGGCTCGAAGGGATTACTGTGCCACTGCTCAAGCGGTCCGGTCGGTACCACGTCCGTATGACCGGCAAAGGCCAGCAGCGGGGCCGCACTGCCGCGGCGCGCCCACAAGTTGGTGACATCGTCGAACACCATGGTTTCGCATTCGAAGCCGATGGCCTGCAGTCGTTCGATCAACATGTCCTGGCAGCCGGCGTCGTCCGGAGTTATCGATGGCCTGGCGATCAGATCACAGGCCAGTTGCAGAGTTGCGCTGTTCATTGCGATGCGAATATCTCCTGGTATTGTTGAGGCTTGAAGCCGATGTGCAGGCGACCATTCTGTTCCAGTATGGGGCGTTTGATGATGGCAGGGTTGTCCAGCATCAATTGCAGCGCACTGGCTTCGTCGATTTGTGCCTTGACGCCATCAGGCAAAGCGCGCCAGGTGGTGCCACGGCGGTTCAGCATGATTTCCCAACCCAGTTGCGCTGCCATCGCCTGCAGTTGCTGCCGGTCGACTCCCTGTTTGCGGTAGTCGTGGAAGCGATAGTCGATAGCCTGATCCTGCAACCAGCTGCGTGCCTTCTTGATGGTATCGCAGTTGGGTATGCCGTACAGCGTAACCGCGTCAGTCATAAGTTTGCTCTAGATGTTACGCAACAGGTCGTTAATGCCGACCTTGGCGCGTGTTTTTTCGTCGACCTGCTTGACGATGACGGCACAGTAAAGGCTGTAAAGTCCATCGTCGGAAGGCAGGTTACCAGAGACCACCACAGATCCCGCAGGAATACGGCCGTAACTGACTTCGCCAGTTTCGCGGTTGTATATCTTGGTGCTTTGACCGATATAGACACCCATCGAGATAACCGAGTTCTTTTCGACGATTACGCCTTCGACCACTTCGGAGCGGGCGCCGATAAAACAGTTATCTTCGATAATGGTGGGTGATGCCTGTAACGGCTCGAGCACGCCACCAATGCCGACGCCACCCGAGAGGTGGACGTTCTTACCGATCTGGGCACAGGAGCCGACGGTGGCCCAGGTGTCGACCATGGTGCCGCTGTCGACGTAGGCACCGATATTGACAAAACTCGGCATCATCACCACGCCCGGCGCCACGTAGGAGCCCTTGCGTGCGACCGCGGGTGGAACCACGCGCACACCACTGTCGGCGTGCTGCTGGTGACTAAGGCCGTCGAATTTGGAATCGACCTTATCGAAATACTGGGTAAACCCCCCGGGCATGATCTGATTCTCGCGAATGCGAAATGACAGTAACACGGCTTTCTTGAGCCATTCGTTAACCTGCCAGCCACCGTCCACCGGTTGCGCCACTCGCTGTTCACCCGAATCCAGCATTTCGATGGCGGACTGCACCGCGTGTCGAACGTCGGCATCGACGTTGGCTGGATTGATTTCAGCGCGATTCTCGAACGCCTGTTCGATAATTTGCTGAAGTTCTGACATGTTCTTTCTCCTAAAGTACTGCTAATAACGAATTGATGCGTTTGGCTGCCTCGAGGCATTCATCGAGTGGAGCAACCAGCGCCATGCGCACCCGGTTCTCGCCGGGATTGCCCGCCTGAGAATCGCGTGCGAGGTAGCGACCGGGTAACACGGTCACGTTCTGCTCGGCGTATAGCCGGCGCGTAAACTCCTCGTCGGACAGTGGTGTTTGCGCCCACAGGAAGAAACCGGCCTGCGGTTTCTGCGGCGCGAGTGTATCAGAAAGCAGGGCCAAAACCTGCTCGAATTTCACGCGATAGAGGCTACGGTTCTCGATGACATGAGCCTCGTCCTGCCAGGCGACAGTGCTTGCGGTCTGCGTCGCCGGTGGCAATGCGCAGCCGTGATAGGTGCGGTACAGCAGAAACTGCTCCAGTAGACGGGCGTCGCCGGCGACGAAACCGGAACGCAAGCCGGGCAGGCTCGAACGCTTGGAAAGGCTGTTAAACGCGAGACAGTGGCTGAAATCGTCCAGCCCCATTTCCGCCGCAACGCCAAGCAGGCCTGCCGGAGGTTGCTGTTCATCGAAGTAAATCTCTGAATAGCATTCGTCACTGGCGATGATGAAGTCGTGACGATGCGCCAGTTCGATCAGTTGCTGCAGATAAGCGCTCGACATCACTGCACCGGTAGGGTTACCCGGGTTGCAGATGTAGATCATCTGACAATCCTTCCATTCGCGATCCGACACCGCGTCAAGATCCGGTAGGAAAGCAGTGGCCGGCAGGCAGTCGAGATAACGCGGTGTCGCGCCGGACAACAGGGCCGCACCTTCATAGATCTGGTAGAAGGGATTGGGCATGAGCAGCAGCGGATTCACCGCACTGCGATCGATGAGGCACTGTGCGATCGCAAACAGTGCTTCGCGGGTTCCGCTGACGGGCAGGACGTTGCGCTCCGCAGCGAGTTGCCCGGCCGGGATGCCAAAACGTTTCGACAGCCAGGCTGCGATGGCCTCGCGCAGCTCCGGGCTGCCACGCGTGCTCGGGTAAGTTGATAGCAGCTGTAAGTGGTTAATCAGGCTGTCGAGCACTACCTGCGGGGCCGGGTGTCGTGGTTCGCCGATCGACAGGGCGATGTGTTCGAGCACGGTCGGTGGATGCAGGTCCCGTTTCAATTCGGTCAACTTTTCGAATGGATAGCGTTGTAGTAGCGATAAATCTTTATTCATACGGGCCAGGTTGGTGCATGCCGGGTGCGATCAGATGGGCTTAGTATAACGACACAATAAATCTTTTGAATCGGCAATTTGGGATTTGCAATGCACCGCAGTCGGTTGCATGTCAGAATATTGAGGTGTTGATTGTTCTGGTCTTGATGGACGGTTATGACGGTAGATGAATTGGACAGTGCTCGACGTGAGTATCGAGCTTTGCGCGATAGCAGTAAAGCGGCCCTGCTGGCAACGCTGGCGCATGAGCAAATGCCCTGTGCGAGTTACGCGCCTTTGGTCTGGGTCGATGATAGCTGTTATGTTTATCTCAGTGACCTGGCGAGCCATACCCGTAATCTGAAGCGCTGCCCCAGTCTCAGTCTTTTGCTGATGGAAGATGAAGACCGGGTAGCCAATGCCTTTGCACGTCGGCGCATCACTTTTGAAGCTACGGTGGTTATCGTCGAGCGTGAAGACCCGTTATTTGCGCGTGTGCTGGCTGAGTTCCGCCATTGTTTTGGCAAGGTCATGGATATGATCGAACCCTTGCCTGATTTCCATTTATTCCGACTGCAACTTAAGGCTGGGCGTTTTGTGCGCGGTTTCGGCCAGGCTTACGAACTAACGGGTGATCACCTGAATGATCTAACTCATGTCGGGCCTGGCAGTAAGTAGGATCGATGGGGCGAAAATGATGTGATGCAGGGGTAATGCGAATGGCGACTGATAGCGGGATATTTCTCGACCAGCGAAAGATTTCTTATCTCAACAGCGAAGGAGCGGATCGTCCATTGCGAAGTCCAGTCGCGCACGAGGTCCTGCTGCGCGCGCGCCAGTATCGTCTGGCACGGATGCGCGCACAGCTGCAGGCGTTCGACTGTGCCGCCATCCTGCTCTATGACCCGGTCAATATTCGCTATGCGCTCGATGTCAGCAATATGCAAATCTGGACATCGCGCGAAGCCACACGATACGCACTGATTTTTGCCGATGGGCCGGCCATCATGTTCGAGTTCAAGGGCTGCCATCATCTGTGTGACGGGCTCGAAGGTATTGATGAGGTGCGCAATTCCATCACCTGGAACTTCATGTGTGCGGGTGACCTGATGGAGAGCAGGGCGCAGAGCTGGGCCGCTGAAATTGCCGACCTGATACGAACTCACGGTGCTGGCAACAAACGAATTGCCGTTGACAAGGTTGAGCCACTTGGGCTCGCGGCTTTGCAGTCGCAAGGCCTGGAGTTTGTTGAGGGCCAACATATGAGCGCTTTGGCGCGCGCGATCAAAAGCGAGGACGAGCTAACCCTGATGCGCTGGACGATACGGGTTTGTGAAGCCGCCATGGCGCGCATTTACGTCAACTCGATACCCGGGCGCAGTGAACAGGAATTGTGGGCGGAGTTACACTATGAAAATGCTCGCTCCGGCGGCGAGTGGCTGGAAACCCGTCTGTTGACCTGTGGAGCGCGCACCAATCCCTGGTATCAGGAATGTTCAGACACTATCTGTCAGCAGGGTGAAATGATTTCCTTCGATACCGATATGGTCGGGCCATATGGCTACTGCGCTGATCTTTCCCGGTCCTGGACCTGCGGCTATACACCGATGACGGCAAAGCAGTCTGAACTCTACCGGGCCGCGGTTGAGCAGATTCATCACAACCTGGCGTTGCTGCGACCGGGCCTCGAACTGAGCGAGTTCAATGAAAAATCCTGGCAGATTCCACCGCAATACCAGCCCTATCGCTACTCCGTTGCGGCGCATGGTGTGGGCATGGTAGATGAATGGCCGATAATTCCCCTGCACCCGGACTTTGCGTCGGCTTATGATTGCCGCCTGGAACAGAATATGGTGCTTTGTGTGGAAAGCCTGATCGCCGAGGAGGGCAGTGAATCGATCAAACTCGAAACCCAGGTGGTGATTACCGAAAGCGGGTATCAGGCGCTGGACAGTTTTCCGTTTGAGCAGGTCTGAGTCATGAATGCGCTGCCAGGATCGGGCGGGTTAGCGGAGCTGTAGTCCTGTGCGGCAACGGCAGTTGCAGGACTGGAATGAGCGTCTGTTTTTAGTCGTCAGGGATGGCCGGGACCAGGGTGGGGTGGCCCTGAAATGCAAAATTCGGTAGCAACTTCGAGGTAGCTGTGGTTTACTACCGCCAAATAAAATCAGTGGTCAGCCTCAGGGAAGAGACAATTATTCTCTGAAAACAACAACATGGCTCGACAAAAAAACTGGAGGAGATAGCTACCAAAATACAATAATAAGGTAGCGAGGACGAGGAGGGCGCCCATGGGCGCCTTTTTTTTGTCCACTGAATTCCGCTGATAGACTTTCCCCACCCGGCATACCTCGCCAGTTGAAACAGCGATTCATCGCTGCATTGCAATCTTCGCCAAGTAGAATCTAAAACCCTGTTACCTGCGTAACAATATCTATATCTACTGCAGATTCTAATGCGGCCTGGTGACCTTCATCGGCTTCATTTCATGGCGCTGCTGGCAGCCTGGCCCTGAACCAAATGTGGACTCTTTTTTTGGCTTTCTGTTGGTATAATGCAGCGACTGTGCGTTCATGCGGCAGTATTGACCACGATTCTACCGAGTTGTCCGAAATGATGGATAGCCATCCACCTACGGCCGTACGTCTCGACACGCTGGCCAGAAAAATGGATGACAAGCTGGATTCCTACGCCCCGGGGGTGGACAATGCGGGTCGGTTTCGTAAGGTCGTGGCAGTGCCTTAACGGCAGTTTAAAGCAGATTTTTCTGGAGTATCGCAGGGCATGCAACAAATAAGTGATAACGATCGCGCGCTAATGCGCTGGTTAATGGTGTGTCTGTTTCTGGTCTTGGCGATGATGATTCTGGGTGCGGTAACGCGGCTCACCGATTCCGGGCTGTCAATGGTGACCTGGCATCCGACAGGGGTATTGCCACCCTTCGGCGCTGAGCAGTGGATGACCGAATTTAATCTTTACCGTCAATTCCCCGAGTATCAGATACTGAACCGTGGGATGTCGCTCGATGCGTTCAAGTCGATCTACTGGTTTGAGTATTCGCATCGTATGCTGGGCCGGCTCATCGGACTGGTTTTCCTGCTGCCATTTTGTTATTTCTGGTTGCGCAAGATGATCAAGCCCGGTTTGACACCACGACTTGTGGTGATGTTCCTGCTGGGCGGCCTGCAGGGATTACTGGGTTGGTATATGGTCAAAAGTGGACTGGTAAACAACCCACAGGTCAGCCAGTATCGACTCACGGCACATTTGCTGACGGCCACTATTATTTATGCTTTTATTCTGTGGACTATCCTCAACCTGGCGGTTGCTGAACCGTATCGGCGCCTGGCCGAATCGGTCGTATCTGGCTGGCGCAAGCTGTCGCTCGGGCTGCTCAGTCTTTTGTTGCTGACGATGGTTTCCGGCGGCTTTGTTGCGGGTCTGAATGCGGGACTGATATTCAACACCTTTCCGTTAATGGGCGGTAGTTTGATTCCCGAAGGTATCGGGGCTCTGTCGCCCTGGTATCTGAATCCGCTGGAGAATATGGTTACCGTGCAATTTGATCACCGCTGGTTGGCGATGCTGACCTCGGTATTATTGCTTGTCTGGTATGTACGCGGTCGATCCTGCTTCGACGAACCTCGTCTGCAGCGCAGTTTCAAGCTGGTAGGCATGATGGTTATCCTTCAGGTGGCGCTCGGAATCGCCACGTTATTGATGCAGGTCCCAGTGCTTCTCGGTGCGCTGCACCAGGTGGGAGCCTTGCTGTTATTCAGCGCATTGTTATTAAATACACATGCGCTCAGCCGGCAATAGAGGGTTTTTGAGTGATTAAAATCGGTCTTCACGGGTCATGAACGCGATCAGAATTGGACATGGTTTCGATGTGCATGCCTTCACCGATGGGCAGGGTTTTGTGCTGGGTGGCGTTTACATCGCTGCCGGAAGGGCGCTGCTCGCACATTCAGATGGAGACGTTTTGATTCACGCTTTGTGCGATGCGTTATTGGGTGCCCTGGGACAGGGAGATATTGGACAGCTTTACCCTGACAATGATCCACAAAACGAAAACCGGGACAGCCGCGAATTTCTGCGGGAAGTCGTACAGCGAGTTGCTAAGGATGGATATCGCCTGGGCAATGCCGATGTCACTATCATGGCGCAGTCACCGAAGATGGCTCCGCACGTCGGCGCAATGCGTCAATGCCTGTCACAGGATCTTGCCTGTGAGCCTCTACAAATCAATATAAAAGCAACGACTACCGAGGGGCTGGGCTTCGTCGGTCGCGAACAGGGTATCGCGGTGGCGGCGGTTGTTTTGCTGGAGCGGGAGTTAACATGACACTGGGACCGGTAATGCTGGATGTGGCGGGTTATGAACTCGACGAGGAAGATCGACGACGACTGTGTCATCCGCAGACCGGCGGTGTCATTCTTTTCAGTCGTAATTATCGCGATCCACAGCAACTGGCACAGTTGTGCCAGCAGATTCACGGGCTACGCGAACCGCGACTGATCGTTAGTGTCGACCACGAAGGAGGCCGGGTGCAGCGGTTTCGTGAGGGCTTCCAGGCGATACCGGCAATGGGAAGCCTGGGCGAACTGTATGACAGTGACCCGGCGCAGGCGCTGCAACTTGCCGAGGTCTTCGCCTGGATGATGTCGGCTGAACTGCTCCATTACGGGATCGATTTGAGCTTTGCTCCGGTGCTCGATATCGGCGATCCGGTCAGCAGCGTGATCGGCGATCGCGCGTTTCATCGCGATCCGCAGGCAATCGCTCATCTAGCTAATGCCTGGGTGCGCGGGATGCGTAAAGCGGGCATGGAAGCGGTCGGCAAACACTTCCCGGGTCATGGCTCGGTAGAGGGCGATTCGCATCATGTTATGCCCTTCGATCGGCGACCTTTTGATGCGATCGAAGCGCTCGATCTGGTACCGTTTCGACGCGTTATCAACACTCATCTCGCCGGTGTAATGATGGCGCATGTCATCTACGACCAGGTTGATGCGCTGGCTGCAGGGTATTCACGTTACTGGATTGAAACGGTGCTGCGTGGGCAGCTCGAGTTTGATGGTGTTGTGTTTAGCGATGACCTGAGCATGAGCGGAGCCGAGTCAGTTGGCGGTTATTCTGAACGCGCCCAACAGTCGTTGGCGGCGGGCTGCGATATTCTGCTGGTGTGTAACAATCCGGACGGTGCCGACGAAGTGTTGGAAAGTCTGCGTGATTACTCCAGTCCGGCCACCCAGTTACGCATGGTACGGCTGCACGGTCAGAATTCGCATGCGCAACTTTTCGGTAGCAACGAGTGGCTAAGTGCCTGCGATAAGCTCGCGCAGTTTAATCAGCGCCTGGGCCTGGCGGAAGGTGGGGATCTGTTCGAATGATTTTTGAACTGGACAAGTGGGTTCCCGGCCTCACACCGGATAATGCCTGGATAGTGCAGGTGTTTGCGGTGGTGCTGGCGACCGCCCTGGTCAGCCTGGTGGTCCGGCGCTTACTGCGCAAGCTGGGTGACAGAGTCCATCTGAGCGCGAACCGTCTGGATGATGTCGTGTTTGCCGCGTTGTTACGTCCGACGGGCTGGATCATCTGGCTGCAGGGGCTCGCCATCGCGGCGGATGTCATTCTGGTTAAAACCGAGAGTGCCATATTTTCCTATGCGGATTCGGTGCGCGACATCGGGGTGCTGGTGTGTATTACCTGGTTTGTGCTTGGCATTATCCGCGGTAGTGAAGACATTTATATCAGGACCGCCGAGCAGATGGATAAAACGACTGCGCAGGCGCTTGGCAAGCTGTTGCGTCTGGCGGTTATTATTACCGCGGGGCTGGTCATTCTGCAGACGCTGGGCTACAGCATTTCCGGCGTTTTGGCGATGGGCGGCGTGGGCGGTATCGCCGTCGGCTTCGCGGCCAAAGATTTGTTGGCCAACTTTTTCGGCGGGCTGATTGTTCATCTTGACCGACCTTTCGCCGTGGGTGACTGGATTCGCTCGCCGGACCGGGAAATCGAGGGCACCGTAGAAAAGATCGGTTGGCGCGTCACCGTGATCCGCAATTTTCAATCACAACCTATGTATGTGCCGAACTCGGTGTTTACCACGGTCATTGTCGAAAACCCGTCACGCATGCAGAACCGTCGGATCTTTGAAACGATCGGTCTGCGCTATTCTGACCTGACCAATATGGATAAGGTGGTCAGCGAGGTAGAGGCGATGTTGCGCCAGCACGAGGCCATCGATGCCGACAAGACGATGATGGTCAATTTCAATAAGTTCGGCGCTTCGTCGCTGGATTTTTTCATCTATTGCTTTACCCACACCACGCGATGGGTAGAATTCCACGAGGTGAAACAGGATGTGATGCTGCAAATTGCGGACATTATTAAAGCGAATCACGCCGAAGTCGCCTTCCCGACATCGACGATTCACCTGGCGGATTCCATCGTGATAGAAAATTCCTGATATGAATGCAGACCGAGCCCAGCAAGTTCATCGTAGTGCCGAAATGTTGTTCGACGAGGCGAGTGTCGACCTGGCCATCGGCGAGCTCGCGCGCAAGGTGGAAGCCGACTGCGCCGGTGACTTCCCGCTAGTGTTATGCGTGATGAACGGAGGCCTTTACCTGACCGGCCAATTGTTGCGCCACTGGGACTTCCCGCTGACGCTCGACTACGTGCATGCCACTCGCTATCGCCTTGCGACGCTGGGCAAGGATGTTCTGTGGAAGGCCTATCCGCAAAATGAAATCAGGGATCGCAACGTGATCATCATCGATGATATTTTCGATCAGGGTTACACGCTCGAAGAGGTAAAGTCGTATTGCAACAAGCACGGTGCGCGCAGTTGCATCAGCGTATTCCTGGTCCGCAAATCTCACCCACGCAAGGTGGCCGATGTCAGCCCCGAGTTTGTCGGACTGGAGTGCGGTGATTGCTATGTGTATGGCGTCGGCATGGACCTGAATGGACATTTCCGCAATCTTTCCAGTATTTATGCGCTGCCTGAAAAGGTGATTTGATGCTGGCGATAATCGGAGGTAGCGGGCTTTACTCGCTGGGCCAGGACTTCCATCTGCTCGATCAGAAGTCGCGTAAAACGCCTTATGGAGAAACGTCGGCGGATGTGTTGCTGGGTCGTTGGCATGAACTGGGGATCGCCTTCCTGCCCCGCCACGGCGCTGGACATCGCGTACCCCCGCATGCGGTCAACTACCGTGCCAACCTCTGGGCGCTGAAGCAGGCCGGTGTCAGCCGGATTATTGCGGTTAATGCGGTGGGCGGCATCGGCACCGATATGGCTCCGCGCACCCTGGCCTTACCGCATCAATTGATTGATTACAGTTCGGGCCGTGAGCACAGTTTTTTTGACGGTGACGATGGTGTTGTGCAGCATGTCGATTTCAGTCAGCCCTACAGCGCGAGCCTGCGCAACTGTCTGCAACAGGCGGCAGTGCAGCTCGGCCTGGTGCTGGTGACGTCAGGAACCTATGGTTGTACCAACGGGCCTCGTTTCGAGACGGCGGCTGAAATCGAACGTATGCGCCGAGATGGTTGTAGCATTGTCGGCATGACCGGGATGCCGGAAGCAGGCCTGGCGCGAGAGCTGGAAATCGAATACGCCTGTCTGGCGCTTGTTGTCAACTGGGCGGCGGGAATCGACGACAGTGAAATCAGTATGGAGGAGATAATGGCGAATCTTGAGCAGGGCATACAGCAGCTTAACCCGCTGCTGCTGGCTGCCGCGCGGTCGATCGAAGCATGAATTACTGCAGCCAGTGCGGACGGCCGGTTATCCTGAAAATCCCGGTGGATGATAATCGTGAGCGTTTCGTCTGCGATCATTGTGACACCATACATTATCAGAACCCGAATAACGTCTGTGGCGCCATACTGACGCAGGGAGAACGTGTCTTGTTGTGCAAGCGCGCCATCGAACCTCGCTATGGTCTTTGGACCCTGCCGGCGGGTTTTATGGAAAATAATGAAACGGTGGCCGAGGGCGCGGCGCGCGAAACCATGGAAGAGGCCAATGCCAGGGCTGACGAGTTGACCTTGTTTGGTATTTTCAGCATGCCCTATATCTCGCAGGTCTACATGATGTTTCACGGCGAGTTGGTCAGCGATATATCCCCGGGCCCCGAAAGCCTTGAGGTCGGATTATTTACACGCGCGCAAATTCCCTGGGATCAACTGGCGTTTCCGGTAATTACCCATAGCCTGGAGTTGTACTTCGAGCATGGCACCGACAAGGTGCATCATGCCTGGTTCAGTCGTGGGCCCGACCGCAGTGTCGAGGTACATTCAATTGATTGAGCTGCTGCGCTGCTGATTGAACCGCTACGTGGAGCCGGGGGAGGGCGCTGCGGGTGACGCTCACTACCATAACGAAATGTCGGTAAATTCTGACACCATGGAACGATTGCGACCATTGTTCTTGGCTTCGTAAAGAGCCACGTCAGCGCGCTTGATCAGATCGCCGATGGATTCGCCTTTGACGATGGCAGCGCAACCAAGACTCGCCGTTATCTGGCCCTTATGGTTAAAATTCGTGGTAGCGACGAGCTGGCGAATCGTTTCGGCGATAGGCAGCAAATCCTCTTCCTCAATAGTGGTGCAACAAATCAGAAATTCTTCACCACCCCAGCGGGCGACGAAATCACTGCTGCGAATGGCCTTGTCAAATGTCGCAGCCAGCGTCTTCAGCACCTCATCCCCCGCATCGTGCCCAAACTTGTCATTGATCAACTTGAAGCGGTCGATGTCGAGCATGATGATGCCGAAACGCTGATTGTGGCGTTCGAAGCGCGAAAATTCCTTGTGCAGAATCTGGTTCATGTGGGTGCGATTGGATAAACCGGTGAGATTGTCGGTCAATGCCATGCGCGTCAGTTCATTTTTGTCTTCGAGTAATTCCTTTTGCGTGTCGAGTAGTGATTCGGTGCGTTCGTATATTTTTTCTTCCAGGTAAGTGTTCATATCCTGTAACTGACTCGACAGTTTGCGGCCATACCAGATCGCGATAAAGGTAACGGTCAGGCTGATGAGCACGGCAACAATCGAAAACAGGGTGATCCGCGTGCGACTGCTTTGCGCATCCTGGCTTGCCAACAACATCGCCTCTTCGACATCCAGGCGTTGCATCTGGGTAAGCTCCGACAGATGCGCCAGCAGTGGCACCGTTTTGGGTAGCACTTCCTGCAGAAGCACCAGGCTTGCCTCATCGCGACTGCCATTCAGGAACAGCACCGACACCTGCCGGTTGAGATCGCTGATCTCTTTGTCGAGATTATCTATTGCTTTCATGAGGTCATACTCGCGCGGTGCCAGCAGTGACTCCAGGCGTTCACGGGTGGCCGAGTAGGCGCCGCTCATGCGGCTGAAGGTTGGCCATGATTCATTCTCAATGAAATCGTTTTCGCTCAGCAACATTGATTGCATGAAGCGAGTTCGATTCTGAATGATGGTCGACAGTTCGTTGATCAGGTTGATTTTCTGTAACTGCCCGGCAACCTGCAGATTGAACTGCGAACCGCCGCTATTAATGGACTGGAACCCGGTGTAGGCGAGCGCAATCATCAACAGGATGACAATGCCGAAGCCAATGGTTAACAAGCGAGTTGGATGATGCATCTAGCGCAGATTAACCCCTGGGGTCGGCGAAACATAGTTTGATTTGGTAAATGTCATTAAACTGATTCCAGGATCGAAGCGCAAATTTTTTGTTGGGCATTGTCGACATTCTTGTATATCACGCCATGTATGTCGCTATCGAGTGTAATGACAGCTTTCTGTTTGGCAACGATCAATTTGTCGAGTGTCTCGATGCTGGCCGGATCGACGACGGGATCGTTGTCTCCCTGATAGAGGTACACATTAGCGTTGATCGTGAGTTCTCCTTCGCGTAAGTGGTCGATAAATCGCTGTACCTGGTAAAGCGCGCGAACTGGAATGTGCTGATAGTTTATTTGCGGATTTTCGGGCTGATTTGGCGTAAACGGCATAATGCCCTCCGAATTGACCCAGCTCACCAGTTTGTTGGCGTGGTGAACCAGCGGCACGAATACCATGTTCTTGTTATTGAAGTGCACCGGTGCGCAGACCGAAGTGACTGACTTGATGCGTGGATGTTGATTGTTTGCAGCGTGATTAAGTGCGAGCAGTCCGCCGGTGGAAAATCCGACGATGTGCACCGACTGACTGAATGCCTTGGCAATGTCGTAACCGCGCACAACCGATTCCGCCCAATCATGCCAGTTGCGCTCACGCAGGTCCCAGGGTGAGGTGCCGTGGCCCTTGAGCCTTATTCCGATCACGTGACAGCCGGCTGCGTGCAGACGTTCACCCAGGCTTCTCATCTCTGCCGGACTGGACAGGAAACCATGAATCAACAACACCGCGGGTGCGGGTTTCTGTCTGGACTTGAGGAAAAACCAGTTAGCATCCGCCGTTTGTGTCTGTTGTGCATTGATCTCTTCATAGCGTTCCCGTTGATATTGCCCACGGTCCCACTGATACCCCAATACCTGATCATTAAAGCGATAATCGGCAATGGCCTGTGCAGAGAGTTTGTCAACTCCGTTCATCGCCTTATCGATAATGCGCGTCACTCGCGACAACGGACGAACTTCGTTGGCATAAACGTTGATCAGATTTTCGGTGCGCACCTCGTCGATCTCGAATTCTTCGACCAGTTTGCGATCGAGTACGTAGTGACCATCCTCGACATGGATAAGCTGCAGGTTTTTCGCGCTATTGAGGAACTGGTCCAGGCGAATACTGCCCTTGTTGATGATGGCGTCGTACTCTTCTGGATTACACAGGCTGCGATGCAGGCGATGTTCGGTCTGCTGCAATAGCTTGATGCCGTGATATAGCATTTTGTGCAGGCGCTGACATTCGATGCGGGTCTGCTGTTGTTCACACAGGCGCATGATGATCAGCGAGGCGATATGGCTGAGGTTGATGGTAACGGCTTCGTACATCGAGCGCATGTAATCGTCGCGAACCCTGTTCGACTTGGCTTTCATGCCAAAGGCGTGAATACGGCCGCTGAGGTTATGTTTGCCTGGCTTCAGCTCAAATAGATTGTTCAGCGACTCGAAACGATGCACCGCGTTTGGCAGCAAGCGTTTCTCCCACCAGCGCCAGTAATTTCCGGCGACGATGGGACGCGAAAAACGGATGTCCATGTCGGTTTCTTTGAACAACAGATTACCTTCGACGATCAGTTCTTCGGCGAAACGTTTATTAATGCTGCGGTTAAACAGGCGCGCCGCCTGGTGCAGGATATTGTCGCTGACACGTATCGGATAAAAGGTAATGTGACTGGGCACTATGATGGTCGGTTTGACGGCTCTCACCATCAGTTTTTCGACGTCATCAAAGTCCAGTTGCTCGGCCCAACGTTCTATGCGTTCGTATTTGCCCGCCGCGTAATCGTGCAGTAAAGCGGTCTTGAACGCATCCAGCGCGAGCGCAATGACGGCTGGACCACGGTGATGTTTGCGGCGTTCATTGGCGGTACGCGAAAAGATACTGTATTCGCCTTTATGGTCCACCACGCGTTTATCCTTGACCATGCCGCCTTCCGGGAAGATCACCAGCTTGCGTCCGTGCAATAACTCCCGCGCCAGAAATGGAAACAGATTCGGCATGTTGTTTGGAACCACGCCGATGGAAAAGAGGAATTGACTGAAACGTTCGTCACCCTCAAAAAACTCGGGCGAGGCCACCGAACGGCAATGGGCACCGCAGGCTTCGTGGATCAGATATTGAGGAATAAAGGTTTCAAAGCGGGCGAAATGATTGAACAGGAAGATATCACCCTGCTGTACGGTATCATCGTCAACACCATCGTCCTGGTGCAATTTGATGTTGAGTTTCAACAGTTTGCGTGTGCTGCGGAAAGCACGGACGCAGAAGTTATAGATTCTGGGATTGATGACCGGATTTTCCGGAACAACGGGCATTTATTGATCACCTGTATCGGCTTGAATGATGGGGCCTATATATTTCTGGCTTGATCGTCGTGGAAAAGTTCCGTTTCGATCTGTCACGCAAACTCGCCTTAACACTCTATATAGTAACCCCCGGGCCGGTTGTCTATAGCCGTCGGCAGTTTGTATCGGAACGAGAGGCAGTGAGGTTCACCGCGTTTGCTGAAGATGTATTGCTGGTAATCGCTTCAGTCGTGAGCGGCTTCGTCGTCAGTTCGCCATTTGATGTTGCACCCCACGCTTGGAATTTGCGTATTGCTGATAGCCTTACCGGTGAGTAGTGCATCAACCGCAGCCTGCAAGTCTGCACCATTGACTGGTTCATTGTTGCCGGGCCTTGAGCCGTCGTACTGGCCGCGATATACCAGCCGGTGCGCGTCATCGAACAGGTAGAAATCAGGCGTGCAGGCAGCCTGATAGGCAACTGCGACCTGTTGCGATTCGTCGTAAAGGTAGGGGAAATCAAAGGCGTGAGTACGCGCAAATTCTGCCATTTTTAGCGGGCTGTCCTGCGGGTAGCCTGCCACGTCATTGGAGCTGATCATGACGACGCCGAGGCCGCGCTGGAGCTCGGCGTTGGCAAAATCCACAAAGGAGTCAATGATGTGCAGAACATAGGGGCAGTGATTGCAGGAAAATACTACGGTCAATGGTTTGCCGACGTAATCGTAAAGACTGACCTGCTTGCCCGTCAGGGGGGCAGGCAGGGTGAAGTCAGGTGCCTCGGTGCCGAGCTCCAGCATCGTTGAAGGGGTTTGTACCATGGTGGCGATTGCTCTAATGGAATCGGTCGGGATTATAACCCGAATCGAGGTGAGCGGTTAAGCTGGTCGACCTGATCGTAAACTAAAACGGGCAGGCTTTTTGTGAAAGAAATTAGCGCCGTTCACACCTATACTTACAGGCCCGAAATAAGATAGTGTAATTTCTTGGCGGCAAAACCTGACAATCAGCAGAAAACTCCCTCTATCGAACAGTCGTTACGTGATGAGAACGCTACGCTGCGGGCGCAATTGGCCAAAGCACAGGACCTCATTGAATTCCAGAAGCATCGCCGTGGTGAATTATCGAGATTGCTCAAGGTTGGTTTCTGGGAATGGGACGAGCAGGAGCATCTGCCGACTTCCTATTCGCCGGACGTGGCCGATGTATTAGGGCTGAGTAATGCCCAACTGGAGAGGTATTATGATGATCCAGACGATTTTAAAAGCATTATTCATCCCGATGACCTGGCGCTTTACGAAGAGAACCTGAACGGACGCCAGCTGCTGACACCGGAGTCGTCGTGCGTCTTTGACTATCGCATTCTGCCAGACCAGAGGAATATCCGTTACATCCGAGAGTATCAGAAGGGCGTGTTCGATGGTGCCGGGCAACTGGTATCGAGTTTTGGAATCTTGCAGGACATCACTGAGGCCCGGCTCGCGGTTGAAGCGCTGCAGGAAAGCGAGAGGCGCTATCATTCGCTGTTTGAACAATTACCTCTAGGCGTGCGCGAAGAGGACTACCGCGCGGTCAAAAAGGTTGTTAACAAGCTGCACTGCCAGGGCGTCGAGGATATTGAGGCATACCTGCTCAGTAATCCTCGAATTCTGCGAGACATGTTGGAGCAAACCAGCATCATCAATGTCAACGAAACCCTGCTGCGCATGTATGATGCCGATAGTCGCGAAGCATTCCTCGCCAGCGAAGCCGATATGGATGATTGGTGGGACTCTCAGTGGGTCGAGTACTACGCGGCTGAAATTGCCGCTCTTGCCAGTGATAAAAGAATATGCGAGTCAGAACAGGTTGATTCAAAGATTGACGGCACCTTGTTCGAAACCCGTACCCTCGTTACTTTGGCCAGTGGTGACGAGGATACATGGGCGCGAGTGATTACTATCCATGAAGATATTTCCAATCGCAAAAAAGCCGAGTCCGAACTTGTTGATGCGATACGACGGGCGGAGTGTGCCAATCAGGCCAAGTCCGACTTCCTGTCGAGTATGAGTCACGAGCTGCGCACTCCTTTGAATGCCATTCTTGGCTTTGCACAACTGTTTACCTACGATCGCGGTCTTAGTGAGCAACATCTCGCTAACGCCAACGAGATAAATCGTGCTGGCAAGCATTTATTGTCGTTGATCGATCAGATTCTCGATTTGTCGCGAATCGAGTCCGGCGAAGCTGATATGTCACTTGAACCTGTATCGCTTGAACGCGTGTTCACCGACTGTGTCGCCTGGGTGAGGCCACTGGCACAGGAGCACGGAATAAATATCGAATGTGACCCGTCTCAGTTTGCTGCAATCAATGTGCGTGCTGATTCGATTCGGCTTAAGCAGGTATTTCTTAATCTACTCAGTAATGCGGTTAAGTACAATCGCGATGGCGGGCTTGTTGAGGTTATTTCTAATGCAGTAGACGATCAACTGCGGATTGGAATTCGAGACTCCGGTGCCGGTATCTCCCCCGAAAAGCTGAAGGAGCTGTTTCAGCCCTTCAATCGACTGGGTGCCGAATTCAGTGGTATTGAGGGCTCAGGGATAGGACTGGTGATTTCGCGACAGTTGATCGACCTGATGAAGGGCGCGCTCGAAATCGAAAGTGAAGTGGGGACGGGCAGTACTTTCTGGGTAAGCCTTCAACTGGACACGGTGCAGGCTTCTCCAGTCGGGGGCGCTTCCCTGGACCCCCACCTTGTTTCCGGTATGAGAGAGGACGACGAAACTCTGCGGATCCTGGTGGCTGAAGACAATTTAATCAATCAGGAATTGATGACGGCTCAATTGAGGCTGCTGGGTTACCAGGCGGATTATACTGAGAACGGCATCCAGGCTCTGGCGCATTGGCAGCAGCGGAGCTACCACTTGCTGCTGACCGATATTCGTATGCCGGAAATGAATGGGTATGAACTGGTAAAAGAAATACGCCGGCTTGAACCTGGCGATGGAAGCCGCACACCGATAATCGCGATTACAGCCAATGCGCTTGCTGCGGATGTCGACAAATGCTTTAAAGCTGGGGTAGACGATGTCATTGCCAAGCCTGTAGAACTCGAAGACTTGCGCAAGACGCTGGAAAAATGGCTGCCCGCCGAGATACTGGCAAGGTCGAAACAGAATTCGTCTACATCAGTGGATATCGCAACACCCGAAGATCTGCCGGCGAACGCGCTGCCTGATGAAGTCATTGACCACGACGTGCTGGCGCATTCTACCGGTGATAAACCCGATTTGCACAGGAGTTTGTTGCGCTCTTACGCGGATGCCCTGGAACAGGAGCTCGACAAGATCCAGCAGGCTTTTGCATGGAAAAACAGTGAGCAGATCGCCACATATAGTCACAAGCTGAAATCGTCCTCGCGTAGCCTTGGTGTCACCGATGTGGCTCTAGCCTGTGAGCGGCTTGAGTTAGCGGCAAAACAACAAGATTGGTCTGAACTGGAACAACTGATACCGCTTCTGCATCGAAGTAGCGGTAATGCACTGAGCTCGATCCAGAGCTTTATACAGCAGCGGCATGAACCGCTGAAAATGTTAATCGGTGAGGATGAGCGCGGTCTCGAGTTACCGCTTGACGAAGAGGCGGACGTCACGCAGTTCAGTATAAAAGTGTTGCTGCTGGATGATGACTACATCATGCATCGCGTAACCTCGGTGATGCTGAACGATCTGGGTGTTTCGAGAGTTATAAATTCGATGTCGGGACCGGATGCGCTCGCTATCCTGAAAACCCAGAGCGATACCATCGATGTAATTATCTGTGATCTGAACATGCCCGATATGGATGGTGTCGAGTTCATTCGGCATCTCGCCGGAAGTGATTATTCGGGATCCCTGATCGTCACCAGTGGCGAGGATCTGCGCATACTGAAAACAGTAGAGAAATTGGCTATCGAGCACGATCTGCACGTACTGGGTGTTCTCGAAAAGCCGGTGACGCCGACAAAGCTTGGCGAATTGCTCGATTCGCTGGATCAGATTCAGCAGGAAGGCACCTTGCTGGTTTACGATGCCATCACCTTGCCGGAACTGGAGCGCGCCATTCAAAACGGCGAGCTGGAAACTTATTTTCAGCCCAAGATCGATATCGCTTCAGGGCGTGTTGTTGGTGTCGAAGCGCTGGCTCGATGGAATCACCCTGTCAAGGGGTTGATTAAGCCATACTCGTTTATCTCGCTGGCAGAAGACAACGGTTTGATCGGTGCTCTAACCGAGTCCATCTGCCGCAAGGCGATGGAGTATGCAGCAAGGCTGAAGGCGATGGATTATGAACTCAATATCGCTATCAACCTGTCGGTCGACTCGCTGAAAGATCTGGACTGGCCGGAAAAAATAACCGAGGTGCTGCGCGGTTTCGAACTTGAAGCGAGTAGTATTTCTTTTGAAATAACAGAAAGTCGGTTGATGGAAGACGCATCAATCGCTCTTGATATACTTAGCCGCCTGTCGCTGAAACGCTTCAACCTGTCGATCGATGACTTTGGCACCGGTTACTCTTCGATGGAACAGTTGCAGCGTATACCGTTTTCCGAGTTCAAGATCGACCGTGCCTTCGTGCACGGTGCGGCAAGCGACGCGTCCGCACTTGCGATCCTCGAATCCAGTGTCCTGTTGGCCAAGAAACTCAAAATGACAGTAGTCGCCGAGGGTGTCGAAGATCAACAGGACTGGGATCTGGTTGCGAGCCTGGATTGCGATCAGGTGCAGGGATATTTCGTTTCCAGGCCGTTACCTTTTCCACAGTTGCTGAAATGGTTGAACGATTTGAAAAATCAGAAACAATTTGTACCCGGCGCTTGAAATCCCCCTGTTAATTCCCAAATAGTTGAGTGCGACCACCATGTCTCTTTGAGAATGTTGGCGCTTACATTAATTGCTTCATTTGGAGAATTTATTATGAATACTATCGACTTGACCCCTTTGTACCGTAACAGCGTTGGATTCGACCGCATGGCCTCGCTGCTGGACAACGCACTGCGCAGCCAGAAAGCCGGTGTCGGCTTCCCTCCCTACGATATCGAAACCACCGGTGAAGATCGCTACGCGATCACACTTGCCGTAGCCGGGTTCGAAGAAAGTGAACTGGAGATCCAGGTGGAAAACGGCGTGCTCTGCGTGAGCGGCAGAAAAGTGGAAGAGACGGAAGAGAAATCTTACCTCTATCGCGGTATTGCCAACCGCAGCTTCGAACGCAAGTTTAATCTAGCCGATCATGTCGAGGTTCAGGGAGCCGATCTGAAAAATGGCCTGCTGACCGTCAATTTGCTGAAGGAGATTCCGGAGGCGATGAAGCCACGGACGATCGCGATCACTCCTGGTGGCGCTACCCTCGAGCATCAGCAAGAGGCGCGAAAAGTCGCCTAACTAAGGTCGCATGATGTGACCTCGACCGGGGCCGACTCATCGGCTCCGGTTTTCGCGCTAACCAATCATCATCTGCCGCCCATTACCTTAATATCGTTCACTAGAACAGGCGCATAAGGCGCATGTGCCGTCAGCTGATTGGGGCGATAGGATTTGCATGAATTGCCCAGGATTGAAGGTGGCGAGTGGGAAGGTGATTCGTTCCCATCAACCGTTGACGAGAGCGGCTCCATAAACCCGCTGCATTCATTCTTCCAGGAAACTGATACCGAAAAAGTCCGATAATATTGCAAGCACTATTACCAGTGGCAGCATCACGATCATGGAGAGTTTGGAGAGAAGTGCGGTTGTGTTTTTCACAGAGGATTGTCTTGATTGCTGAAGTGGTAATCTTCTGCGAAAAAGCTTTTTGATATCGAGATATGAGTCACAAATAGAATACGCGCCTACATCGGCTGCATGGCTTTGCATAGTGCTTCTTCTGCCGAGGCGTGTTTCCTCCGGGGCAGGGCGAACTAAAAGTGAGATTTCGCGATCAGACTCGCGACGCAGACTGTTGAGATATGCGGGCTAGCCCTTTGCCTGCTGCACCTTCAGTTTGCGTTTGTCGAGAAATTGCTGATGTGATTCTGCTGTTCCATCATGAAACGCGCCAATCCATTTATCCCACGGAATTTCGAGCCCGCCATAATTACATTCAAAAAAGCGATGATGCATCTGATGGTGAAATGTCCCCAGCTTGAGACGGTTTTTAGCCCCGATCTCTACCCCTTCAAAGCCGGTATGGGTGGTAGCCGCTGATAGCGTGAAGTACTGCAGGTGATAGATGATGATGAAGGGGTTGGCGGGTATTACCCAGTGTATCAATACCGTTCCGAGATAAATAATGTGCTCGATCGGGTGCATCGACAGCCCCGACCAGGGTCCGACATTGGTATTGCGGTGATGCAGATAATGGATCTTCCGATACAACGGTGGCCAGTGCAGCAGGCGATGGATCAGGAAAAAGTAACAGGTTTCCCAGATCGGGATCAGGAAGATCAGCCCAATTATCCATAACCAGGCCATGGGTCCCGAAATCATCGGTGCATAGCCGTTCGCCAGTGACCACATCATCAATACTTCATAGGCGCTCCATATGGTCACGCCACTGGCGCAAGTCCAGAACATATTGTCGAGCACCTGATTATTGAAGGTAAAGACACGGTTGTTTTCGGCGAATGGTCTGGCATCAAAATGGCGCTTGTCGCCCTGTTTTTTATAGCGGTAAAAATACAGGTGCAAGCCGCCCGCAACCACAAAAATCAATATCAGGTTTCTAATAAAAATTTCTGCGATCCAGTCAAAGTGAAAGGTCTGGCAGCGGATCAGGGCTGGATGAAAAAAGAACCAGGATATCAGCGCCAGAAACAGTATCAGCAGTCGTTCGCTTAACGGCAACCACGAGCGCAGGAACCAGTTAAACACAGCCTGTAAGTCTAGTGGGCGACGAAACAGTGGCGATACCTGAATCGGTAACTCGGGATGATAGTGCCATTGCTTCTTTTTGGCCCTGACCGTTGAATGCTGTGCGCCATCCTGTTTTGGTATATCCGTCATTGCCAGTTTCTCCAGTGCATGGCATTCAGTAGTTTTTCTTATCCTTACTTAAACTTTTATTCGGAAGGAAAACTTGCGATAGCCATTATTATTGGCATAAAGGCAAATTGTGCAAACGAAAAAATTTGCGTTAAAAATTAAATTATTTTAAGAGTAGTTATCAGCAAAACGAGGGTCTGTAATTGGCCAGAGCTTGCCGCAAGAGACGCTGAACAATCTCGTCAATATGAATTAACGCTCTATTTACCTGTTAATTACCTGCTGCACTGCTCATGGTCGCTAGCAGGCTTTCCAATATGTTGGAGTCAATCGCCAACGCACCAGTAAAAGGATTCGCCATCGAAAAGATGACATACATGACAAGTCCATTAAAGGCGGAGTATGTGCTAAGCATGGCCAGGTTAGCGATACTCGGGGAGTATACATAGAAGGGGACCACGACGAGGAGGAACCCGCTGAGAATCACAACCCAGAAGAAGCCTGGTGCTTCGTATTCCGCTATGGTCCTGAGTCGAGTATGGAATTCCGAGACAGTGTCCCAGTCGGTCAACATTTTGGCGCGTAGATCCTCCTGATCATTATTGTTGGGTTGCAGATTCCTGAGCTGCCTGTTGATGCGATGATAATTAATCCATGTTTGACTACTAATGTGGGATTCGGCTAATGCAGCACGATCGGCGTCTATGGCCGTTGTTACGTAGTTCACGACCAAATCACTAATGGCAGCAGTTGATTGCTGGTCTTCCGTATCGTACTCCCGCAGGCCATGAAAGACATCACTGATAGCACTGGCCTCCTTCGAAACGACTCTGGAAACATCCCTGTAATCAGCTATTTCTTGAGCGAACATCAATGCCAGGATCAGGGCATGGAGCGCGCCCAGACGAGTGATTACTCTCCCCGAAAGTTGTTCTGAATCTTCAGTAATATGCGATCTCATAAGCGCGCGCGTAATTCCATAGCAGATCAGAGCTGAAATGACGGCAGCAAATACGAAGGCCAGGACTCCCAGTACAGGAGCGTTCAAGAGAAAACTTTCAAGTGGGTTCATAGTATAAAAGCATAAGGCGCTTTCTATTACGTTAGCAATTTCATGCGGGTCAATTATTCGCTATTACAAGATTGGCCACCGGCAAATCTTACCGGCCTGTGTTACCTGACGAATAGAAAAAGCAATTTAGAAAGAGCACATTTAGAGAGTTCTACAACAATAACGCTGCGTAAAAGCTACAACCAGCCTGCAAAGACTCTGTGGCTTCTGCAAGCCCTTACAGGCGACTACGAAATAAGCCAGGTTCGAACTCCAACTAAAATGTTAAACAGTTGCACCGGCTTGCTGAAGGATTGCTTCAATATCGGTGAACTCGACTCGCCGATCTTTGAACTGCATTACCTCGTCGGTTTGCAGTTGATCGATCAAGCGGGAAATGGATTCGGGACGAACGCCGACCAGTTCAGCGATCTCACCTTTTTTTACCGGGATGTCCACTACGGCATTTCCGTTTTCGTTCTGATACCCGAAGCGCTCGTAAAAAACTAATATGAGATGCAGGAATCGGGATTTCATACCCATGGTCAGACTTCTGACATAGTCGTTTTCCGTTTCGGTAGCGTCGTCGTAGAAGTGCTGCAGAAAACGCTCCCCCAGTAAAGGGTTTGCTTTCAAAAACTTATCGACATTGGGGCGCGAGATATAGCAGAGAACGCTGGAAGTTAGAGCCTCTGCCGAATTCACATGGGGGCTCTTGGTCAAAAAAGTTCTATAGCCGACCGTAGTCCCCGGCGTAGAAAGTCGAACCAGTACCGAGTTCCCGTTGACGTCTACGCGCCGCAAGCCGATAAGCCCCGACTTAATGCAGTAAACCCCATTGCCCTTTTCGCCCTGGGAAAAAAGTGTTTCCCCTGGCTCGCAGTTAATCACGCTTTTACATTTGTCCAGGGATGCCAGTTGGCTTTCTCCCAGGCACTGCCATTCGGTGTCAGGCAGGGAGGTGCACTCCATACAGCTATCTGTTGATTTTTTACCTGGCATATTGAAACTATCCTTTTTCATACTTCTCATTGATCCTTAAGAAGTTTCACCCGAGAATCAGAAATGGCCTCGAAAATCTGAACGCCGCCTTTAATGGCCCCATAGTCTAAGTTAATGCATCCTGATACACAATCGATAGGAACTAGTCATGGCAAAATGACCTCGTCGTAATCATTCATCGAACTTCAAGGCCAGGGTGGCGCTTGCGGCCATCAAAGGCGACAAAACCGCCGTCAAACTGTCCGACGATGCGGCTAATTGACTGTCAATATGACATAGATCAAGGAGAGTCGTGGACCAGGCCTGTCAACATGATGATTAAATGAAATTGCGCGCATTTAAAATGTGATTTAGCTGATGACCGACAACGACCAGGAAATACTAAGTGCAGCGGAGAACATGATCGAAAGGTACGGGGACAATGCTCTACAGGAGGTCGAGCTGCGAGTTTTGGAGCTTGAGTCGCGAAATCAGCTGGATGCCTTGCGCTTATGGTACGAGATAAGGGAAAGGGTCAAGTTTCTGATGAAGACACAAACGCACAACGGTAAGCATTAAGCCGGTTTGGATATATCTGCAACCTCATTCCACGGCGGTTGAAAAATTCGACGCTCAAGCTCGACTAGTTGGCGGTAAAAACTGGTCGAAGATTGTCTCCTGGCGCTGCGAATTGAGCATCTTCTTTGAGCGCTGACAAGCTGCTGCGTGCTCTCGAGAGTGGACTGTTTGACGCCGCATTTAGAGGTGCATCTGAGCAGGTGAACCAGTTCAGGCCATCTCTTGTGGAGTGCGTATGTGGAATGACTTTTTGATATGCACAGGGTAGCCGTTGAAAAGGTTTCCACAATGTAACCAGGAGAGCACAGCCCTGGCTAATAATGGTAGCGGGAGGGGGACTTGAACCCCCACTCTGTTGCCAGAACTGGATTTTGAATCCAGCGTGTCTACCAATTCCACCATCCCGCCAAATCTTTACAAACCGATCATGCCTTTAGGCCCGTGCGCCACCGAGGGTGGAGTGAGGGTCAGGCGATTTTTCTGTGCGCCACATCTAGCAACGCCGCTACCCCGCACGGAGCGCGCATTCTAATTCAAAATATATCCAAGTGGTAGTGCAGAAGGTATGATACGCGGTTTTTCAGGCGACTCCGGTCTTCAACGCTCCTTCAGGCAACCTGTTTCATGCAAATCTCCCATGCACATAAATGACTTTGACTTCGACCTGCCCGCCGAGCTGATTGCGCAGGCGCCGTTGCCTGAGCGCAACGCGTCCCGCTTGCTGGTGGTGGATCCCGCGACGGTCAGTTTAAGCGAGCGGCATTTTGCCGATCTCGGTGATTATCTGCAGGCCGATGATTTGCTGGTGTTCAACGATACACGGGTTATCCCGGCGCGCCTATTTGGCCGCAAGGCAACCGGTGGCAAGGTGGAAGTGATGGTGGAGCGAGTGCTCGATGGCGAAACGCTGCTGGCACATGTGCGTTCCAGCAAGGCGCCGAAGCCGGGCTCTGATCTGTTTCTTGAAGATAATATCCAGTGTCGCGTGGTGGAGCGCCAGCAGGATCTTTTTGTGTTGCGGCAGACTCAGGGTTCGTGGCTCGAGTTGCTCGAATGTTTCGGTCATGTGCCGTTACCGCCCTACATTCAGCGCGTCGATGCAGACGCTGATCGGGAGCGTTATCAGACGGTTTACGCGCGCAATCCCGGGGCCGTTGCTGCACCCACCGCCGGATTGCATTTCGATGAAGCGATGCTGCAGTCTTTGCAGGACCGGGGTATCGAGTCTGCGCGCCTGACATTGCACGTGGGCGCGGGCACTTTTCAGCCGGTGCGTGGTGATGACATCGACGCTCATATTATGCACGCTGAGCGCGTCGAGGTGCCCCAATCGACGGTAACGGCAATAGAGTCGGCGCAGCGTCGCGGTGGGCGCATTGTCGCGATCGGTACGACCGTGGTGCGTAGCCTGGAAACCGCTGCAGCAACAGGTCAGCTATCCGCTTTTGCAGGCGAATCCAGATTATTCATCAAACCGGGTTATCGCTTCCGCGTGGTGGACGCCATGCTGACCAACTTTCATTTGCCAAGGTCTACCTTATTGATGCTGGTAAGCGCTTTTGCCGGCACAGAGTTGATGCACAGGGCTTACCTGCAGGCCATCGCCGCGCGCTACCGTTTCTTTAGCTATGGCGACGCGATGTTCATTTGCGCTCGTGCACAACAGGAAAATCAATGAAATTCACGCTCGATAAATGCGATGGTCAGGCACGCCGGGCACGCCTGGAATTCAATCGTGGCAGTGTTGAAACGCCTGCCTTCATGCCGGTCGGCACCTACGGCACGGTAAAGGCAATGACGCCCGAGGAGTTGGTCGACAGTGGCGCGCAGATAATTCTCGGTAATACTTTTCACCTGATGCTGCGCCCGGGTACCGAAATCATAAAGAAGCATGGCGACCTGCATGATTTTACACACTGGCATGGTCCGATCCTGACCGATTCGGGTGGCTTTCAGGTTTTCAGCCTGGCGAAGATGCGCAAAATCACCGAGGAGGGCGTTACGTTTGCTTCACCCGTTGACGGTTCCCGGGTATTTCTGAATCCAGAGGTGTCGATGCAGGTACAGCGTGATCTCGGTTCGGATATTGTTATGTGCTTTGATGAATGCACCCCGTATCCGGCGGAAGAGCATGTAGTTCGTCTTTCGATGGAGTTGTCACTGCGTTGGGCCGAGCGCAGCAAAGTTGCTTTTGGTGACAATCCGAATGCCCTGTTCGGCATCGTTCAGGGCGGCGTCGACGATGCCTTGCGGGCCGAGTCGGCGCGTGGCCTGATCGAGATTGGTTTTGACGGATATGCGATTGGCGGATTGTCGGTGGGTGAAGAAGCCGATATTCGCAACCGGACACTGGATGGCGTGTTGCCGTTGTTACCGGTCGATAAACCACGCTATCTGATGGGAGTCGGTAAACCGGAGGACCTCGTCGAAGGCGTGCGCCGCGGCATTGATATGTTTGACTGTGTTATCCCGACGCGCAATGCGCGCACCGGATTTCTGTATACGCACGATGGCATTGTTCGCATTCGCAATAGCCGCTATACCGACGATATCCGCCCGGTGGATGAAAACTGCGGCTGTTATTGCTGCCAGAATTATTCGCGCGCCTATCTGCGTCATCTCGATAAATGTGGTGAGATCCTCGGTTCCCGGCTAAACACGATCCACAATCTTTACTATTTCCAGGAATTGATGCGCTGGATTCGCGAGGCCATCGAAGCTGATCGCTTTGAAGAGTTTCGCGAGAACTTTTATGCGCGATCCCGGTCGGACAATAAGGCGTGAAACTGTCGTTTCTGCCTTGTCGTATGTCTATCCGGGTGCCATAATACGCGCCGCTTGAGAGCAGGGCCAAGGCCCTTACGAAACCGTAAACCAAAGGTTGATCGAAAATGAGCTTTTTTATTAGTGATGCATACGCGCAAGATGCGTCGGGCCAGGCCGGTACACTGGAACTGATTTTGCCACTGTTGTTGATGTTCGCCATCTTCTATTTTCTGCTGATTCGTCCGCAGCAGAAGAAGGCCAAGGAACATAAAGGCATGGTCGAGTCGCTGAATAAAGGTGACGAAATAATCACCAACGGCGGCCTGCTCGCCAAAATTACCGATGTCGACGATAATTTCCTGACCTGTCAGATATCGTCTAACGTTGAAGTCAAGATCCAGCGATTTGCAGTCACCTCGGTATTGCCCAAGGGCACTATCAAAAATCTGTAACTACTGATGGTCAATCGTTATGCTCCCTGGAGATATATTCTCCTGCTCCTGATTATTGTGATCGGTGCCGTCTATGCGGCGCCGAATCTCTATGGTGAGGACCCCGCGCTGCAGATTTCTCATCGGGTCAATCTGATCGATGATGCAGAACTCGGCAACATCAGCAGTCTGCTCAAAAATGAAGGCGTGGACTACCGTTCTGTCGAACTCGACGGCAATAATATTCTGGTGCGCTTCGACTCAGAGGAGAAGCAGTTGCGCGGCGCCGATCAGGTTCGCGAAGCGCTTTTTGCCAACGACCGGCGTTATAGCATCGCACTGAATCTGGCACCGGCCACGCCCGACTGGCTAACCAGCCTGAGCGCATTGCCGATGTACCTCGGCCTTGATTTGCGCGGTGGTGTGCACTTCCTGATGGAAGTCGACATGGAGTCGGCCATCGAGAAGTCTCTGGAACGATTCAGTAGCGAGATGCGTACCTTCATGCGAGAAGAAAAAATTCGCTATAAAGCAGTGCAGGCCGCCAGTGATAAAATCAGTATTCGTTTTGCCAGTGCGGAAACTCGTGATAACGGGCGCCTGTTGCTGGAAGAGGAATTTCGTGATTTCGAGTTTGCCGACAGCAACGATGATCGCGGCTGGTTTGTCAATATCAGCTTCAACCCGATCTCGCTCGCCGAAGAGCGGCGCGCAGCCATCGAACAGAATATCTCTACCTTGAAGAATCGTGTTAATGAGCTGGGTGTTGCCGAACCGGTGATCCAGCGACAGGGTGAAGAACGTGTGGTCGTGCAATTGCCGGGTGTACAGGATACGGTGCGCGCCAAGGAGATTCTGGGTGCGACAGCTACCCTGGAATTTCGACTGGTACATGGCAGTTTTGCAGACTGGAGCGCAGCCGGCAGCAGCGGCAAGGCCCCGATCGGCAGCCGACTCTATGCCCGAAGCGATGGCTCACCGGTTCTACTGAAACGCAATGTGATCGTCACCGGTGATCAAATTGTCGGGGCTGCCTCCGGCCTCGACCAGCAAAGTGGTACGCCGGATGTCACTATTACCATGAATTCCAGCGGTGCCGATCGCATGGCGCGGGTTACGCGCGATAACATCGGCAAGCCGATGGCGGTGGTGTTCATCGAAGACAAGTTCGAATTCCGTGAGGTCGATGGTGAGCGTAAGCGTATACGCAGCACCGAGTCACAGGTCATCAACGTGGCGACCATTCAGGATCAACTGAGTAAGCGCTTTCATATTACCGGACTCGATAGTACGCGTGAGGCACGTGATCTGGCGTTGCTATTGCGCGCGGGTGCCTTGCGTGCGCCGATGGTCATCGTCGAGGAACGTACCGTAGGCCCGAGTCTCGGTCAGGAAAACATCGACCGCGGATTTCTGTCGGTAATCGTCGGTTTTATCGCGGTGCTGCTGTTCATGGCGTTCTACTACAAGGTGTTCGGCCTGGTTGCAAATCTCGCGCTGGCGCTGAACCTGGTGTTGATGGTGGCGATACTGTCCATTTTTCAAGCGACCCTGACCTTGCCTGGCATCGCCGGGATTGTACTGACGGTGGGTATGGCGGTCGACGCGAATGTGTTGATTTTTGAGCGCATACGCGAAGAACTGCGATTGGGAAATACCCCGCAGGCATCTATTTACTCAGGCTATAGCAAGGCTTTCGGGACTATCGCGGACGCAAATATAACCACTTTTATCGCGGCTATCGTGTTGTTCGGTTTTGGCACCGGGCCGATTCAGGGCTTCGCTGTGACGCTGATGATTGGCATTGCGTCTTCGATGTTTACCGCAATATTCGGCACGCGTGCCTTAATCAACCTGATTTACGGCAGTAAACAGGTTAGCCGACTGGCGATTTGATCATGGCTCGGACTCTACTCAATAATTTTGATTTCATGGCATGGCGCAAACCAGCGATGCTGCTTTCATGTGCATTGATACTGGTATCGATCTTCAGCCTGCTCACGCTGAAGCTGAACGTGGGTATCGATTTTACTGGTGGTAGCATTATCGAGGTCGGCTATCAGCAGGCAGTCGAACTCGAGCCGATACGCCAGGCGCTTAACTCCGAAGGTTTCGGGGATGCGATCGTGCAGCATTTCGGCAGTGCCAGCGAGGTGCTGATTCGTCTGGTGCCCGATGTTGATAAAGATAAGGCTGAACTGAGTACGCAGATTATCGGCCTGTTGCAGAAAATCAGTGACAGCCCGATCGATGTGCGCCGCGTGGACTTCGTCGGACCTCAGGTGGGTAAGGAACTGACCGAAGACGGGGGACTTGCGGTGCTTTACGCGTTGATCGCTATCCTCATCTACGTTGCGTTTCGTTTCGAGTATCGCTTTTCACTCGGAGCGGTTGCCGCTCTGATACACGACGTGATGATAACGCTCGGATTTTTCTCGGTACTGCAGCTGGATTTCGATCTGAGTGTGCTGGCTGCCATCCTGGCGGTCATCGGTTATTCGCTCAACGACACGATCGTTGTTTTCGATCGTGTGCGTGAAAACTTCCGCAAGATCCGTAAAAAGACGTCGCTCGAAGTGGTCAACATGTCTATCAACCAGACCATTTCACGGACCTTGATGACTTCATTCACGACCCTGCTGGTTTTACTGTCACTCTTCTTTCTGGGCGGTGAGGCGATTCACGCTTTTGCACTGGCTCTGATTATTGGTGTGTTGGTGGGTACCTATTCCTCGATTTATGTTGCGACGACCTCGGCGCTGGTTCTTGGTATCAGTCGCAGCGATTTGCTGTTACCTGAAAAGGAAGGCGACGACGAGCTGGCGCGTCCTTAGGCCAGGGAGAACAATATGCATCTTGATCCTGAATTGATTGACGAGTTGGCCCTGTTGCGACGTTTCAGCATGGGTGGACCGGTTGCCATGAATTTGCAGGATAACCCTGACCCCGCGGTTACCGCAGCGGCCGGGCGCATGTTCGCAAAAGGTCTGATTACCGAGTCTGGTGGCGGCCAGCTCACGGAGTCTGGACGTCAGGCGATAGAGCACATGGAGCGTTTGCTGAATCTGCTCGACCCACCGCTGGAGCCTATCTAACACGCGCTGCTGTGCTGCTGATCATCGTCAGTTGCCAGGGCTTCCCTTAAGATACCTGATTTTCCTGACAAGGGTTGATGCTTAACGGTGTTCTGTGATAAACCGCAAGACTATGCGATCAGCTACCACATTCGATTCGAACCATCGCCCCGGCCTCGGGGCGTGCAGTTGTGATGGATCGACGCTTATCAGCCGATATCGGCCACCTGCTCATATAAACGGTGGCAGCGCTCAATGATCGAGCAGGTTTCCAGCCTGGATAGTAATGAAGTGCTGGTCGTTGATTCCAACTACACACGTGGCCATTCTTTTCTCGCAGTTCTCAATTTCATCAAGGTGGATGCCCAGTTGGTGTCTCCGGAGCAACTGGCTGGAATAGCGCGTCGCGAACTCTACAACTATCTCGCCATCTTCAGCATTGGCGGCGATGACATCATGCAGTTTTTCCTCGAGCGAAATCGGCAGGACAAGTGTAAGTACCCCGTGGTTTTGCTGGCCGACAAGTCTGACTTTAATTTACTGGAAATTGTTCTACAGCCGCCTTTTATCTCCGGCCTGTGTTTCCAGTCGGATTACTATGCGTTAGCGCAGGTTCTCGATCAGGCACGCATGCATAACAAGCGCGAACGGCGCATGCAAACGCGTGAATGCCAGCCGCTGATCGGTAGCAGCAATGCTATCGAGCGTATTAATTTAATGATTGATCAGGTCGCCGACACCAACGCTTCGGTACTGATCCTCGGTGGACCCGGCACGGGCAAGGAAGTGGTTGCAAGAAATATTCACGCGCAATCTGTGCGCAGTGCCAGGCCATTTGTACCGATCAACTGCGGTGCGAGTTCCGCAGAGTTGCTGGAAAGTGAGCTTTTCGGGCATGAAACGGATAGCCTTGCCGGAGCCACAGGTCCGCGCCAGGGACGTTTCGAGCTGGCCGAGGGTGGTGTGCTGTTTCTCGACGAGATTGGCGATATGCCGCTTGCGGTGCAGGTTAAACTACTGCGCGTATTGCAGGAGCGCTGTTATCAGAAAGTTGGGGGCAGTAGTGCCATTCCCACCAACGTGCGTATCATTGCCGCTTCCCATCACCCGCTGGAACGATTGATCGCAGAAGGCCAATTCCGCGAAGATTTATATTACCGGCTCAATGTATTCCCGATCGAAGTGCCGCCACTGCACAAACGCAAATCAGATATTCCACTGCTGATCCAGGAAATGATTACCCGCATCGAACAGGATAATCGTGGCTCGGTGCGTCTCAGCAAGAAAGCGACGTCCATGTTGCAACAACATAGTTGGCCCGGGAACGTGCGCGAACTCGGAAATCTGATCGAGCGGCTGGCGATACAGTTTCCGCATGGCGTGGTTGATTCCAGGGATCTGCCGACAAAATATCAGTCGGCTGAAGCAAGCGATTCAGCAGGCCTGTCTG
Source organism: Gammaproteobacteria bacterium (assembly GCA_024686195.1). Classification (GTDB taxonomy): domain Bacteria; phylum Pseudomonadota; class Gammaproteobacteria. Next base: position 32,701 of record JAIBDO010000002.1, read on the forward strand.
CCGCCGCAACCGCCCTGGCAAACTCGGTCGATTTCGAGCAGCTGTCCGGCGATGGTATCGATATGAAGCAATACCTGAACGATATCGAGATATCCCTGATCCAACGGGCGTTGTTGAAAACCAATAATGTAGTCGCGCGAGCCGCAAGCATGCTGAATATGCGCCGTACTACCTTGGTCGAAAAGATGCGCAAGTACGATATCGAGCGCGCCGACTAACCTGCCTTGAAGTCATCCGGTTAACTATCGGATATCCCGGCAATCGTGATTTGTCTCTGCAGTTGATTCTGCATTTGATGCAGAAACTGAAACCGACCGATCCATAAAACCGGCAAATTTTCGCTCCACTAGTCAAAGGCAGGTCGGACTGACAAACTCCAAAGCGTCCATCGAGGAAGTCAGGGCGTTGACGAAAATCGCAGGTAGAATCGCCAGAATAAGCTATGTTCTAACCGACGATGCACTTACATGGGGCTGGTATTTTCCAGAACAGGGTTTAAATGCTTGCGTTCGGTGCTTGTGATGCTTGAGGCTTTTGGCGACTGCTGTAAATGGCGATCCTGGAGATGTTCACAAACGCGGTAAACCGGTAACTAGACGTTTAACCACCGAACCAGACATACCGCTATCGAATTTTTGCTAACACCTGCTGGACCATGCCGGTCCGGGAATGATTAAGTCGCTGTCATCCGCATTCGTAACAACGGAGATATGAATGGCAATAAATATGACGGTTTCCGCAAATGGTGACCAGGTCACCATTGCTGTGACCGGCAGATTTGTGTTTGAGCTCTACGACGACTTCCGTGCATCCTATGCAGGCACGGCAGGCGTTGGAGTTGCCTATCTGGTAGATTTAGCCGACACCGAATATCTCGACAGCTCGGCGCTCGGAATGCTGTTACTGCTGCGTGAACACGCGGGTGGAGTAGCATCGAATATCGAAATTACCCAGGCTTCTCCGGAAGTCCGCAGAATTCTCGATGTCGCTAATTTTGGTAAACTGTTTAAATTTTAGCGAGGCGAACTGATGATTAAACGCGTTGAAAAGCGGGACTTCCAGCGTATGCCGATCGATTGTGATCTCAAGTTCTCCGTGGTCGGTGACATCCGTGAGCATCGGGGCAAGGTGATCAATTTGAGCGGTACCGGAATTTTGTTTTCCTGCAGCCAGAAGGTCGAGCCCGATATACTGCTCACCGTGGTGCTCAGCGCGCCAAATACGTCACCCATGCATGCGACGGTGAAGGTCGAGCGGGTCGTTAGTAATGCTGTGTTCTACGAGGTTGCCTGCTCGATCCGCAGCAAATTCGATTAACCGGGCGTATAGCGGTTCTTCACGTAGTCTTTGACCAGTCCGATGAATTCCTGTGCGATATTGTCACCCTTCAGCGTCACCGTCTTTTCTCCATCCTGATAAACCGGCGCCACCGGTTGCTCACCGTTACCCGGCAGACTGATGCCAATGTTGGCATGCTTGCTTTCACCCGGGCCATTCACCACGCAGCCCATTACCGCGACCTTCAAGGATTCGACGCCGGGATACTGGTGTTTCCAGCTCGGCATGGATGCGTCCAGTTCCTGTTGAATCTGCTGCGCCAGCACCTGGAAGTATTCACTGGTGGTACGTCCACAACCCGGGCATGCCGTCACGCTCGGATTGAAAGAGCGAAGATCCAGAGATTGCAGGATCTGTTGTGCGACTTTGACTTCACGTTCGCGCGTTGCGCCGGGTTCAGGTGTCAGTGAGACACGAATCGTGTCACCAATGCCCTGATTGAGCAGAATGGCGAGCGCTACACTGGAGGCGATGACCCCAGGATCACCCATGCCCGCCTCGGTAAGACCCAGATGCAGTGCGTAGCGACAGCGTTTTGCCAGCTCCTGATAGACCTCGATCAAATCCGGTACACGGCTCATCTTGCAACTGATGACGATGCGCTCGGCACCGAGGCCGATGTCCTCGGCAAAAGCCGCGCTGGTCAGTGCTGATTCGATAACTGCCTGACGGGTGATAGCCTGCAGTGATAGCGGGTCGGCCAGGTTAGCGTTTCGCGTCAACAGGCCGGCCAGCAGTTGTTGATCCAGGCTGCCCCAGTTCACACCGATGCGCACAGGCTTATCATAACGGCAGGCGATCTCGATCATGTCGCTGAATTGACGATCTCGTTTCTTGCCATGCCCGACGTTCCCGGGATTGATGCGATACTTGGCCAGGGCGCGCGCGGCAGCATCGTGTCGGGTGAGCAACTTGTGGCCGTTGAAGTGGAAATCACCGACCAGCGGCACGTGGCAGTCCTGCTGTGCCAGTTGTTCGACGATATGAGGGAGCGCGCGCGCCGCGGCATCGTTGTTTACGGTGACGCGCACCAGCTCTGACCCCGTGTCATGCAATAACTTTACCTGGGCTACGGTAGCCGCGATATCCGCGGTATCGGTATTGGTCATCGACTGCACTACCACCGGTGCGCCACCTCCAAGGAGGATACCGGCGACATCGACACTGTGCCTTTGACTGGCTGTATTCATGGAATTCCAGGCGAGAAATCAGGGCGCTTATAGTAAAGAACATTGTTCATTTGTGAAAGTGCTATGCCGGTACTTAATGGCACTTACTTAAGCCTGAACACTGGTGCATCCAGAGTCCGACTGCGGTCGGATGTTTTGGGGAACTATTCGCGAATGCCTCGGCGGCTTCGCCGCCTGCGGTTTACTTCGCAAATAGTTCCCCAATCATCCACCTTCTCTCAACCGGAATGAATGTCATGGGGTTGTGCTTAAGTAAGTGCCATTAATGCCGGTACTCGGATGAAGGTATTACGAAAGCTCATTCTTCGGCCAGTTGCGCTGTTTCATGGTTGTTTCACAAGCGCGCCAAAACCTTTAGAATTCGGGCCTGTTTTTGATGGGAAGAAACGTGTTTAGCCAGGTCCGTATAATTGCCTTTGATCTCGACGATACCCTGTGGCCGTGTATGCCGACCATTAATCGCGCCGAGGATATTCTATACCAGTGGCTGGCGCGCTTTTATCCGCGTATTACAGAGGGATATGATGCCAGGAAAATGGTTGCGTATCGCCGTGAATTCAGTGCGCGCGAGGCTCACTATGCGATCGACATGACCGGTATGCGGCGAGATTTCCTGCATCATCTGGGAGAGATTCACGATTACGACGGGAAACAGGTCGCAAGCCAGGGATTCGAAATTTTCTTCGCGGCACGTCAGCAAGTCGAATTTTATGATGATGTGTTGCCCTGCCTGCAGCGGCTCAAGCGCAAGTACCGACTCGGCAGTATCACCAATGGCAACGCCAGCGTCGAGCACGTCGGGCTGGCTGACTTGATCGAACATCCCGTAGGCGCCTCAGATGTGATGGTTGCCAAACCTGACCCATTGATTTATCAGCATCTTGCTGAGCGCTTTGATGCACTACCCGAGGAGATTGTTTATGTGGGTGATCATCCGCACTACGATGTGGTCGGTGCGGTCGATGCCGGGTTCCATGCGGTGTGGATTAATCGTGAGCGCATATCCTGGCCGGACGACCTGCCGCAGCCACAGCACGAGGTGAGCGACCTGCACCAACTTGAGGCATTGCTCGAAGGTCGTGATCCTGATGACTGAGCGTTAGTAACTGAGCGTTAGTAGCTGAGAATTAGTAGCTGAGAATTAGTAGCTGAGAATTAGTGACTGAGAATTAGTGACTGAGAATGGCGATCATTGCTGAAGTGACTTTACCGGCGAGGATCGGCTGCGCCATGGCGGTTGGGTGAATGCCATCCGCTTGCATCAGTGCGGGATCGCTGGCTGCCACACCTTCGAGGAACCTTGCCAGGTAGTGAATGTCAAATTCCGCAGTCACGCGGTCGAAGATTTGCTGGAAACGGGCATTGTAAGTTGCACCAAAGTTGGGCGGCATACGTACTCCGATCAGCAAAACCGTGATTTTCTGCTGCTGGGCGAGTCGCACCATCTGCCGCAGGTTGTCGGTGCTCTGCTCGAATCCGAGGCCACGCAATCCATCGTTACCGCCCAGTTCAATAATTAAATGACTGGGCTGATGCTGTGTCAGCAGTGCGGGCAGGCGCTGCAGGCCGCCAAATGTTGTTTCACCGCTGATGCTGGCATTGATGACGCTTGTGTGTGGAAAACTTGCCCCTATATTGGAGCTGAATAACTGCGCCCAGCCCTGGTCTACCGGCATGTTGTGGGCGGCGCTCAAACTGTCACCCAGGATCAGGATTTTGATTTTCTCGTGTTTCGCATCACCCGCGTTGTGAACGCCGAGCAATATGAACAGGACCATGACTGAAAATAATCTTTGCATTGCATTAAAACAGGTCGGTAAGACCGTGGATACTCCGGAAGGGAAGCTCGATATACTCGATAATATATCACTGGAAGTCGAGTATCAGGAAGCGGTTGTCATCAAGGGCGCATCCGGGTCGGGCAAAACCACGCTGCTTGGCCTGATGGCGGGCCTGGATCAGGCAAGCTCGGGCGACATCAAATTACTGGGCCACGATCTGATGCACAAGAGCGAAGAGCAACGTGCGGCGATTCGAGCCGGTCAGGTGGGTTTTGTGTTCCAGTCTTTCCATCTGGTACAGGGTGCCACTGCGCTGCAAAACGTGATGTTGCCACTGGAATTGAGCGGTATCGAAAATGCCGGGCAACTCGCACAGACAAGCCTGCAGCAGGTAGGACTGGCCTCGAGAGCCGACACCCTGGTGGAGCATCTCTCGGGCGGTGAGCAACAGCGCGTTGCCATCGCGCGTGCCTACGCTACCGAACCGAGTGTCCTGTTTGCCGACGAACCAACCGGGAATCTCGATGCCTCTACCGGGCGGCAGATCGCCGATTTGATGTTTGAGTTACGTGATCAGTCGGGGACTACATTGGTGCTGGTGACTCATGAAGCGGAGCTTCTCGAGCGCGGTGATCGTCAAATCCTGATCGAATCCGGCAAACTGGTCACGAGCTGACAGACGATGAAAGTCAAACGCGCGACCATTCATGCTTACTGGCTGATGTTCATAGCCAGCGTTATAACCGTTGGCATTGTCACGTCGAGCCAGCTGATCAGCGATCGTATCAGTCTGCTACTGGATCGCCAGGCCAGCGAGTTGCTGGCGGCTGACCTGGTCATAGAGTCGAGCAACGACTTCAGTCATGAGTATCGTGAACAGGCGTTGCGTGAAGGCTTGCAGGTCAGCCACAGTATCAGCTTGCGCAGCGCCATCTTCGTCGATGACACGCCGCGCCTGATCGAGTTGAAAGCGATCGATGCCAATTACCCGCTGCGTGGAAAACTGGAAACGGCGCTTGAAATCACCGGCACGCGACAGGTCACTACCGAGGTTCCCTCTGCGGGCGAAGTGTGGATCGATAGCAAGCTCGCGGGACTGGTGGGCAGTCAGATTCAGCTGGGTGAAAAATTCCTCAGCGCACAACGGCTGTTAACTTACGAACCCGACCGTGGTGGGGCGATCTTCAATCTCGCGCCGCGGGTATTGATGAATGTCGAGGATCTGTCCGACACGGGTCTGATTGTGGCGGGTAGCCGGGCAGAATATCGCCTGATGTTTGCCGGGGCGACGGATGATCTCGTGCGTTTCAAAATCTGGCTGAGCACCAACGCCAAACCGGGTGAGGAAATTCAGGATCTCGAAAACGCGCGCCCGGAAATGCGCCGGGCGCTGGAGCGTACGCGCCAGTTCTTTGCCCTGGCAATCGTGCTTACGCTGGTTATCGCGATGGCTGCGCTTGCCATTACCGCGCGTTATACAGCGAATCAGGAAGCACCCAAGGTGGCTATGTTGCGGGCTTTCGGTATATCGCAGGCCAACCTGCTGAAGTATTACCTGCGACAACTCGGCACGTTATGGATAATGGCCACCCTGGCCGGCATCGTGCTTGGCTGGGGCTCACAGTTCCCGCTGCAGTGGGCGCTCGATGGCTGGTTTGGTAAAGCCTTGCCGCAGGTTTACAGTCTGCGCCCCTACCTGACCGCCGCACTGGTAGGCTTGCTCGCTCTGGCCGGTTTCTCTTTGCCCTACCTGGTCAACGTGACCGCGACACCGCCGATGCAGGTGCTGCGTACGGTGGTGAACCAGCGCTCCTGGTGGCGTGGCCTGTTGATTTCAGGCAGTGCCATCGTTGCCGTGTTTGCGGTGCTGATGTTGTTGATGCAAAGCTCGATACTGGCGGTTGTGACACTGGCACTGGTGCTGGCCTGTGCGCTGGTTCTGCCACTGTTGCTGGGTTGGATGGTGCGCGCCCTGCTGTATTCATCATCGCGCCGCTTCTGGTTGCGCCAGTATCTATTGAGTCGATTGCGCGCAACCTCACGCGGCGCCATTTATGTCATGTCGGGATTCAGCCTGGTGCTGATTTCCATTTTACTGATCGCTGTGGTGAAGGATGAATTGATCGGTGAATGGGAGGCTCAATTGCCCGACAACATTCCCAATTATTTTCTGATTAACATTCGCACTGAAGACGTCGGTGGGATCGAAGCATTCCTGCGCCAGCGTGGTATTGAGGCATCGACGCCTTATGCGCTGGTGCGCGCGCGTATGGCGAAGATCAACGACGTCGACGTCGATAAAATCAATTTCACGGATCCGCGCGCATCACACTCGGTGACGCATACTTTCAATGTTACCTATGCTGATGAAGTGCCCGACCAGAACCTGATAGTGGCAGGTGAGTGGCTGAGCAATAGCAATGATCCCGCACAGGTATCGGTAGAGCAGGGCCTGGCCGAGCGCCTGCAACTGGAAATTGGTGATACGCTCACCATGATGGTAGGTAGTCAGCGGTTTGAATCCCGGGTCAGCAGCATACGCTCGGTAGCCTGGGAGAATTTCAAGCCTAATTTCTTCCTGATCACCAATACCGAACTGATTGAATCCTTTCCGCAAACCTGGTTGTTGAGCGCACTGGTCACCGATAGTAACAGGGCAGATTTAAAACAGTTGTTGCAACGCTACCCGTCGGTAACCTTGCTTGATATCAGCGAGATGATGGCGCGCGTGCGCGGCATCGTCGAGAAAGCCTCGGTCGCGTTGCAGTTCTTCTTTGTTTTTGCGTTGGTTTCCGCCGTCATCGTGTTGCTCGCGGCTATTCAAACTGGTCGGCATGAACGCGAAGTGGAGTCTTCGTTATTGCGAGCTCTCAGCGCTAATACGGGGCAGTTGTACCGGGTTCATATACTGGAATATACGCTGATGGGTGCGCTGATCGGCTTTTTCTCTGCTGCCTTCGCCAGTATCGCCGGCTGGGCAATCAGTGAATTTTTCTTCGATATCGAATTCCAGCTATCTGCCAGAGTGTGGATATACAGCCTGGCATCGGGCACGGTGATTTTAAGTCTCGCGGGTACCATGGTTAGCCGCAGGGTTTATAATGTGTCTCCGATGAAAGTATTGCGTTCCTGAGCGAGGTACCGTGGATTCTGCGCAAGAGCAAGAATTTATAGAGGCGGCGACCAGCAAGTTCGGCTGGGACGAGCAGTTCACGCGTGCCTTCGATTATGCGATCAGCACAGGCCATAGTGATAAGCGGCGCCCGCGCAGCATCACTGTGGCGAACCGTGTTCTGCAACTGGACATGGATCGCGAAGCGGTGCTCGCTACGCTGTTGAGTGATCCCGGATTGCGCGATCTACTTCCGATCGAGAAAATTGAAACCGAGTTTGGTGCTACCGTTGCGGGCCTGACCCGGGGTGTTAATCAGTTGAACACCCTCAAGAACGGAAAACAGACGCGGCTCGACAGCCCGGAGCAGGCGGAAATGCTGCGGCGCCTGTTAATGGCGATTATCAGCGATGCTCGCGTTATGCTGATAAAGCTATGCTATCGAGTCGAGCGACTGCCGCTGCTGAAGCACGATGATTATGAGCAGCGCCGTGGAATAGCCCAGGAAACACTGGATATCTTCGCACCTCTGGCGAACCGTCTCGGCATGGGCCTGCTCAAGTGGGAGCTTGAGGATCTGGCGTTTCGTGCGCTCGAACCGCAGGCCTATAAACGCATCGCCAAATTGCTGGAAGAAAAGCGCAGCGAGCGCGAGGTTTTTATCAGGGGCTTTGGCGATCAGCTCAGGTCGCTGCTGGATGACCAGCAAATCAAGGCCAGCGTGCAGGGCAGGGTAAAACACATTGTCAGTATCTGGCGCAAGATGCAGCGCAAGAATCTCGAGTTTCACGAACTCTTCGACGTGCGCGCGGCGCGGATCCTGGTCGACAGTGTTGCCGATTGCTACGCCGTACTAGGTATCGTGCACACCACATGGCAGCACATACCGCAGGAATTTGACGACTATATCGCCAACCCGAAAGAGAACGGTTACCAGTCGCTGCACACGGCGGTAGCGACCGAAGATGGCAAGATTGTCGAGGTGCAGATTCGCACCCACGAAATGCATGAAAACTCGGAACTGGGTGTGGCCTCGCACTGGCGCTATAAGGAAGGTGCGCGGCTCGATCGGCGCATGGAGTCGAGTATCGCGCAAATGCGTGACCTGCTGCAGGGCTCCGAGGAAGAAGTGTCCGATGCCATTTCTGAAATTTCGACGGAATTATCCAACGATCGCGCCTACGTGTTCACACCGACCGGACAGATTGTTGATATTCCAATGGGCGGCACACCGCTCGATTTTGCTTACAGTATTCATTCGGAAGTGGGTCATCGATGTCGCGGAGCCAAGGTCAATGGCCGCATTGTCAACCTGACGACGGTGCTGGAAACCGGCGACGAAGTCGAAATTTTAACCACCAAAGAGAGCCGCCCTAGTCGCGACTGGATGAACAAGAATCTCGGTTTTATCAAGTCGGCTGGAACTCGTTCCAAGGTGCGTAACTGGTTCAATCACCAGGATTTCGAACAAAACCTGCTGGATGGCAAGTCCGTTTATGATCGCATGCTAAGTAAATTTTCGCTGCATAATGTTGATGTGAAACAGCTGGTGATGCATTTCAAGCGTAAGGACACGGAGCAGTTTTTTGCAGATATCGGCCGCGGTTTAATTACCTCGGCGCAGATGCTCGGGTTCCTGCAAACCGAACCCGAGCGCGACCCGTTCCGCAAAATCAAGAAAGAGGCGAAAGGTCCCGCCCCTAAAGATGAGGTCAGCATCCACGGGGTTGGAAACTTACTCACCCAGTTTGCGCAGTGTTGCAAGCCGGTACCGGGCGACGCGATTGTCGGCTTCATTACCATTAACAGTGGCATCTCGATTCACAAGCGAAGCTGCTCCAATATTCTGTCGTTACCTGAAGACAAGCAGCAGCGCCTGATCGAGGTCGACTGGGGTCAGCAGGCAGGAACAGTTTATCCGGTTGAGGTGAGTGTGACGGCCTATCAGCGAACCGGCTTGATGCAGGATATCAGTACTATCCTGGCGAATTTGAAGGTGAACCTGCTGAACATAAACTCGAATACCAATCGTGATGAGCAGATCGTTCATACCCGCATGACCATCGAGATCCACAGTGTCGATGAACTGGTGGCGATCATCGATAAGCTGTCGCAAGTGCCCAACGTGCAGGAAGTCAGGCGCATCGCCTGAGGATGATGGCCGCAAAATCGTGAATGAGCAGGTGAAAAGCCAATCTACGCCGGTGACTCCGGCAACCGCCAGCATAGAGCGGCGCTTCTGTATCGCGCCGATGATGGACTACTCGGACCGGCACGCGCGTTTTTTTCTGCGTCTCTTTTCCAGTCGCATTCTGCTCTATACCGAGATGGTAACTGCCGCCGCGATTGTGCATGGCGACCCTGATCGTCTGCTTGGGTACAACGAGGAGGAGCATCCACTCGCTGTGCAACTGGGTGGTTCCGACCCGCAGCAGCTTTACCGTGCTGCCCGCATTTGCGCCGATTTTGGATATGATGAAATCAATTTGAATTGTGGTTGTCCGAGTGATCGCGTTCAATCGGGCATGTTCGGTGCCTGCCTGATGCAGGATCCAGCGCTGGTGGCTGAATGTGTGGCGGCCTTGAAGTCGGCAAGCAATCTGCCGGTCACAGTGAAGCATCGTACCGGTGTCGATCAGCAGGAGGATTATGACCGTTTTGCGGGTTTTGCCGCGGCACAGCTCGGAGCCGGTTCCGAGGCGTTAATCGTACATGCGCGCAACGCCTGGTTGCAGGGATTGAGCCCAAAGCAGAATCGCGAAATTCCACCGCTAAAATACGCCTGGGTTTATCGGCTAAAACGTGATTTTCCGGACTGCGAAATCATTATCAACGGAGGCATTAACAGCCTCGATCAATGCCTCGAGCATTTGCAGCAGGTCGACGGTGTCATGCTGGGTCGTGAGCCATATCGAAACCCATTCGTTTTGAGCGATGTCGACCCGGTTATTTTCCACGAGTCGCAAGTCGACGTCCCTGCTCGCATCGAGCTGTTGCATCGGATGTATCCCTATATCGAAGCGCAACTCGGGCAAGGCTTGCCCTTGACGCGAGTCGTGCGACACCTGCTAGGGCTGTTTCACGGTGAACCCAACGGACGCCGCTGGCGTCGATTTCTCAGTGAGAATGCCCACCGCAAGAACGCCGGGATCGAAATCCTGCAGCAGGCGGAACGACTGCTAAACTAGTACTCAATCAGGGAGTACTCGTTCTGCATGAAGAAAAATCTGCGTTATGCGATTCTGCTGTTCATTTTGCTGTTCGTGGCGGTGAATGAAGCGATCATCGAAATGCGCTCTACCAGCTGGGAGCGTCCGTTGATTGTGCATATTTACGCGCTCAGCGGTGATTCCCGAACCGCCTCGGAGGCCTATGTTGACGCACTGACCAGCGCACACTTCAAGCCGATGGAAACCTTCATGAATCGTGAGGCGCGGCGCTACGGGATGACCATGGACGCGATAAAAGTCGAGTATCACGGCCGCCTGTCGTCGCACCCACCGCAACCGCCATCGGGGCAGAGTGTGCTGGAAAATATCTGGTGGAGTCTGCGTTTCAGGGCCTGGGCCTGGTATCGCGGATGGACCAGCGACAAAGAACATAGCGACGTCGAACTCTTCGTCAATTACTTTGATACCGCGACCTCGACTTCATTGCGTCATTCGGTCGGCCTCGAGGGTGGGCTGATTGGTATCATCAATGCCTTTGCCGATAAATCCTACCGAGGTTCAAATCAAGTCGTCATTGTTCACGAGTTAATGCATACCCTGGGAGCGACTGACAAGTATGGGGTCGGGAATATGCCGGCACATCCCAGGGGCTATGCCGAGCCGTTTCGTACCCCGCTCTATCCGCAGAGAAAGGCAGAAATAATGGGTGGGCGGATCCCGCTGTCACCGCAGCAATCGAGGATGCCGGAGAAACTTGGCGAAGTGCTAGTGGGGTCATTCACCGCGGCCGAGATTCACTGGCCGCTGGACGGCGACCGCTAAACCCGCGCTTGCGGCTCCGGCTCAGCTACTGCGCAGGTAAACGTAGCTGGCCCCCCCGGCACCATCGCGCGGGTTGGCTGGACACCAGGCGAGAACCAGTGATTGTTCGGACAACCAGCGTTGCACCATCGGTTTTAAAACCGCCTCGCTTTGCGATCGATACCCCTGCCCATGAATGATCAGAATCATGCGGTAGCCGCGATGCAATACCTCTGACATGAATTCCTCCAGTTCAGCCAACGCTTCAGATTGCCGGTAACCGTGCAAATCCAGTGACGCCTCGGGACGAATCGCACCCTGGCGAATCTTGCGTTGCAGCTTGACCTGCAAACCGCTGTTGAAGTGACTTTCGCGTGCACCTGCCGAAACGTCGGCGTAAGCGGCGGGTGCCTCAACCTGGCGCGCAGCCGCTTTTCTCGTAATCGGGGTGGTTTTGCGCTGCTGGTAAACATTAATACGGTCGTTGCGCAGGCGCTTTACGCCCGGTAGCAAGCGGGCCAGTTCAGAATCATCGTCAGCACTCATTGAAATATCCGCAGGTAAAAGCCAAATTTACTCAATAATATCCGAAAATTCTCTCAGACCTGTATTCAAATAATATAGAATCCCTCCCCGATGCATATACTCATAACCAACGACGACGGCTACTCAGCCAGGGGCATAGAGATCCTGACACAGGAGTCGTCGCATGTCGCGAATGTCTCAGCGATAGCGCCGGAGCGTGATAAGAGCGGCGCCAGTAATTTGCTGACCCTGAAGCGGTCATTACAGAACTGGCTGGTAGCCCTGTGAGCCAGATCGGGCGTAACCACCAGGGTATCGGCATGACCTCGCAGCGAACTCGTGATCGCTTGATCGACCGATTGCGGCAACAGGGTATCGACAACGAGCAGGTACTTGAGGTGATGAGTCATGTGCCGCGTCATATCTTCGTCGATGAAGCGCTTGCGCATCGCGCCTATGAAGATACCGCACTACCCATCGGATATGGCCAGACTATTTCGCAACCTTATATTGTCGCGCAGATGACCCAGTTGTTACTGGAGAGCGGGGTTCCGTCCTCGGTGCTTGAAATAGGAACCGGTTGCGGTTACCAGACGGCTATTCTAGCCAGTATTTTTCCTCAGGTTTACAGTGTCGAGCGCATCGAAGCCCTGTATCTTCAGGCTCGCCAGAGGCTGGCTGAGCTTGAGTTCTACAATGTGCAATTGCGCCACACGGATGGCACTGCAGGCTGGCCCAATCTGAGTTATCACTTTGATCGCATCATTATGACCGCCGCCTGTACCGAAATACCCGAAGCGCTGGCCGCGCAATTGAAGCCGGGTGGCGTCATGGTGTTGCCATTCGATGATGGCCACGATCAGACCATGATGAAAATTACCCGAAGCCCGGAAGGACTGGTCAGCGAGTCTCTGGAAAAAGTTGTCTTCGTGCCGCTGTTGCCAGGACTGGAGTAATCGCATTGTTTGAATCGATCTATAACGGGGTCATTAAATTCTCGCGCCGCCGCGAGGCGCCCTGGTACCTGTCGCTGCTCAGTTTTCTGGAGTCTTTCATTCTACCGTTTCCTCCGCCAGATGTTATGCTGGCGCCGATGGCGCTGGCGAATCCCTCACGCGCGATGCGCTATGCCACCTTGACCCTGTTCTTTTCGGTGCTGGGTGGCCTGGTGGGTTATCTGATTGGCGCCTTCCTGTTTGATGTTGTCGAACCCTATATCATTGCATGGGGCTACCAGGAGCGCTTCGAGAAGGTCACCTTGTGGTTCGATCATTGGGGATTCTGGGCGGTGCTGGTCGCGGGATTTTCCCCTGTCCCTTACAAAATATTCACCATTTCCGCGGGCGTATTGAACCTGGCCCTGCTGCCGTTTGTGCTGGCGTCAATCATCGGTCGAGGCGCGCGGTTTTTCCTGGTGGCCTGGTGTCTTGCTACCTATGGCCCGACAATCGAATCGAAATTGCTACGCTACATCGAGTACATCGGATGGGCGGTTGTCGGTCTGCTGTCGTTGGCAATCGCTATCTACTATTTTTAAACGCACGCAGTCCATTGATGAGACCAGTTTTTGTCTACCTGATCGCTGTATTATTGCTCACTGCCTGTGCTACGCATCAGCAGGGGCAAAATAGGTCGCGTGGCCCAGGCTGGTACACGGTAAAGCTCAGCGATACGCTCTACTCGATCGCCTGGCGTTACGGCCTGGAGTCGCAACAGCTGGCGAACTGGAACCAGATTGATCTCAATGAACCGATATACCCTGGGCAGCGCCTGCGCCTGGTAAAACCGCATAACCAGTCGACGCCGGCCAGCAGTACCGGGGCTGTTGTTAAAAAGAAGAGCAGCAAGCCTGCATCGAGTTCCGTCAGTTCGAGCAAATCTACACAAGGCAATAGTAGCCAGCAAGCCGCGCGACCGGACCCGGGAAAATGGATCTGGCCAACCGTTGGCAAACCGTTGAATACCTTCCTTGCTTCGCGACTGGACCGGCGCGGTATCGACATCGCTGGAAAGCAGGGTCAAGCTGTGCTCGCGGTTGCCGATGGCAAGGTGGTATATAGTGGTAATGGTTTGGCGGGTTATGGTAATCTCATCATTATCAAGCACAGCCAAACCTACTTGAGTGCCTACGCTTATTGTGAGCAACGGCTCGTGGAAGAGGGGATGTCGGTGAAAGCCGGCAAGAAGGTGGCCACGATGGGATCGAAAGATAATATCGCGAAGCTACATTTTGAAATTAGACGAAACGGTAAGCCGGTAGATCCATTAAAGTATTTGCCCAGGCAATAAGGAAGAGTTGAATGACCAAATCGACCGATAAGTCACTTATCGAAGATACCGAAATAGCGCCGGAAGAGCTGGTTGAAGGCCTGGCCGATGACGAGGACGCAAGCGACGGCGATGACGACAAAACTGTCGCGACCGCCGACGATGACGATGATGATTCGGAAGAAGATGCCGGCGGTAAGAAGTTTGTCGACCGGCGCAAGCCGGACGAGGATCGACGTAAGGCGAGCACACGGCGTGCAACCGATGCTGATCCGACTCGGCTTTATCTGAAGGAGATCGAGGTTTCGCCGTTACTGACGGCAGATGAGGAAAAGCACTATTCACGCCTGGCACTGGCAGGCGATATCACTGCGCGCGACAAGATGATCGAGTGTAACCTGCGCCTGGTGGTCAAGATCGCGCGTCGCTATATGAATCGCGGGCTGGCGCTGCTTGATCTGATCGAAGAAGGTAACCTCGGCTTGATCCGTGCAGTAGAGAAGTTTGATCCGGAACGCGGATTTCGCTTTTCGACTTATGCAACCTGGTGGATTCGACAAACCATCGAACGCGGGTTGATGAACCAGACCCGTACCATCCGTCTGCCCATCCACGTGATCAAAGAATTGAATACCTATCTGCGGGCAGCACGCAAGCTGACCCAGGAACTGAATCGTGAAGCGACCTCCGAAGACGTGGCGAAGTTGTTGAAGAAGCCGGTCAAGGATGTCGAGAAAATGTTCAAGCTGGCGGATCGTGTCTCATCTTTCGATATCCCGATGGGCGGTGAAGGCGAGCGCCCGCTACTCGATGTAATCCCTGACGAAAATAATACCGATCCAGCCAGCATTCTGCAGGATGAATCGGTGTTGAAGCATCTGGACAGCTGGCTTGACGAACTTGACGAAAAACAGCGCGATGTTGTTGTTCGGCGTTTCGGCTTGCGCAATCATCCGCGCGGTACGCTTGAAGAAGTGGGGCTTGAGCTTGGAGTGACACGTGAGCGCGTGCGTCAGATTCAGATGGACGCGCTGCGTAAGCTGCGTCGGATCCTCGAACACAGTGGCTATTCCCGCGAAAATATTATTGAAGAATAGTGCTCAGGATAAGCCGCAGCTTGCCATTGATGCCCAGGTTTCCTGGGTGATTTCCGGAGTAATTTCAGGCAGGTAGAATGATGGCGGCGGTCACTGCGCGATCTTCAGCGACCAGAATGTTGAAGGTGCGGCACAGCGCGCCGTTGTCCATGACTTCGAGACCAATACCCTGCTCACCGAACAAACCGAATATAGCGGGCGCGGGAAACTGTTGCCGCGGTCCGGTACCGAGCAAAACCACGGCGGGTTTCGATGCGAAGATTGGCGCCAGCGTTTCCGGAGTCAATTGATCCAGCGCGGTAACGGGCCAGGGGCTGTGCAATGATTCTGCGGTCAGGATCAAGCTCTGTTGATACACACGTTCGTTGACGGAAACCGTATTGCTACTGTAGGAGGAAATACGGTGGCGACTGGTAACGATGTCTTCGGCGAGTGGCATGCCGCGCAGAATAATGTAAAACGGCAACCCGATCAATCATGCCTGCGTTTAATCCGACCCTCATTTATCTCGACGTTAATGCAGTGGCGTGTTGACAGGCGAGGACTCTTTTCTTAATGTTGCGCGTTCGCAAAAACGCACTGAAACCTTCTGGAGAACAGGATTGAAACCGGTAAAGCTGGGTTTGTTGGGTGTTGGCACTGTGGGTGCCAGTACCGCGATGGTATTGAAAAACAATGCCGCCGAAATTGCGCGTCGGGCAGGACGCAGTATTGAGATCATTCAGGCTTCGCGCCGTGCGATTGGCAGTGGAATGCCTGAAGGTTGCGACAACATCGAGCTGGTGGCCGACCCTTTTGAAGTGGTTAACAATGCCGAGGTCGATATTGTCATCGAACTCATCGGTGGCTATCAGCCTGCGCTCGACCTGGTATTGCAGGCGATTGCGAATGGTAAGCATGTGGTCACCGCTAACAAGGCACTGATTGCACTGCACGGTAATCAGATTTTCGCCGAAGCCCAGCGCATGGGCGTAAACGTGGTGTTCGAAGCCGCGGTAGCCGGTGGTATTCCGATCATCAAGTCGATTCGCGAGGGTTTGAGCGCCAATTTGATCGAATCGGTTGCAGGGATTATTAACGGCACGGGTAATTTCATCCTGACCGAGATGCGTGACAAAGGGCGTGATTTCGACGATGTGCTGCGCGAAGCGCAGGAACTGGGTTACGCAGAGGCTGACCCGACCTTCGATGTCGAAGGTATCGATGCGGCGCACAAGCTTTGTATTCTGTCCTCGATCGCATTTGGCATACCACTGCAATTTGAGGCGGTGTATACCGAAGGCATCAGTGCGATATCGACCGAGGACGTGGTTTATGCCGGTCAGCTCGGATATAGCATCAAGCATCTTGGTATTGCGCGTCGTACCGATAAGGGTATCGAAATGCGTGTGCACCCGACCCTGATTCCGCATAAACAATTGATAGCGAATGTCGACGGAGTGATGAATGCGGTCCTGGTGCAGGCTGATAAATTAGGGCCTTCATTGTATTACGGGGCCGGTGCCGGAGCTGACCCGACCGCGTCAGCGGTGATCGCCGACATTATCGATGTGGCGCGCACTATTACCACCGATGCGCAGAATCGTGTGCCGCATCTGGCGTTTCAACCCGATCAGATTGTCGACATTCCGATTTTGCCGATTACCGAAATTCATACCGCTTACTACTTGCGCATGCGGGTCGAGGATCGCCCCGGTGTTATGGCTGAAATCACACGCATCATGGGCGACAAGGAGATTTCGATCGAGGCGATCTTGCAGAAGGAGCCCGAAGCGGGCGTGACGCAGGCTACCATCATCATGCTCACGCAAAAGATACGCGAGCAGCAAATGGTCGACGCAATTGAAGCCATAACCGAGCTCCCGGCGGTTCACGGCGCGGTGCATCGCATTCGCGTCGAGACCCTGGATGGCGATTGATAAAGGGGCGCTCACTGGGTGTCCTGTGCTGAAATAGCCCAGCTGCGCCGTGCAGATCTGGCGCGGCTCGAAGCCTTGTTGCGTGCGAATCAGCTACCCGTAGACGATTGTGCCGAACAGGCGCATCGATTCTGTGCCATTTACAGGGATGATCAGCTGATTGCCGCGGGCGCAATTGAGGCGGCCGGGCAGTTCGGGTTGTTGCGCTCTGTTGTGGTGCGGGAAGACTGCCGTGGAATGGGATTGGCGCGCAATATCACCGCTCACCTTCTGCAGCAGGCGCGGGAAGAGGGACGGCTGGCGATTTACCTGCTGACGGAAACGGCCGAGGCATACTTCGCTGCCCTGGGTTTCTCGTTAATACCCCGATCTGATGTTCCGCCTGCGCTTACCCGTACTCGTCAATTTTCCTCGCTGTGCCCGGATAGTGCCAGTTGCATGTGTCTGCAACTGCGGTGCGATTGATGAGTAGCCGGCGAAAAACATGAAATCAGCAAACAGCAGCAAGAGCGAACCGTCGTCGCTTGAATTCATCATCCTCATCGCGTTGATTATTTCGCTGGTAGCCCTGTCGATCGATACCATGTTGCCGGCCTTGCCACTGATCGCAACCGATCTTGGCGTTACACGGATCAATGACAGCCAGTACGTGATTTCGGTGTTTTTTATCGGCATGGCCGTGGGCCAGATGTTTTTCGGTCCCCTGTCGGATGCGATCGGACGACGACCCGCGATCATCTCCGGTTTTGCCCTGTTTGCACTCGGGTGCCTGATTTCTATCTTTGCCGTCAATTTTGAACAAATGTTGTTGGGGCGCCTGTTGCAGGGTATCGGCGCTGCGGGCCCGCGCATCGTCTCCGTCGCTCTGGTGAGAGACCGATTCAAGGGTCGCGAGATGGCCAGGGTAATGTCGTTTGTGATGACCGTGTTCATACTGGTTCCGGTATTTGCCCCGGCTATTGGTCAGCTGGTGCTTTTCCTTGCGGACTGGCGTTTTATTTATGTCATGTTTCTGTTGCTGGTGGTGATCCTGGTCGCCTGGTTCTGGATGCGTCAGCCTGAGACCCTTGTGCCCGAGCGGCGAGTGCGCTTTTCCCTGGTACAGCTGGTGCTGGATATTCGTGCCATCGCGCGGATTCGTGCCTCGCTGGGCTACACCCTGACGATGGGGTTTGTGTTTGGCGGATTTATCGGTTACCTGAGCAGTTCGCAGCAAATTTTTCAGGTCCAGTACCGGTTACATGAGCAGTTCCCGATCTACTTCGGTATCCTTGCCTGTGCCATCGGCTGTGCCTCGTTGTTGAATGCGAGCCTGGTGATGCGTTTCGGCATGCGCCGGCTGTCGAGCTACGCGATGAGCGGTGTCTGTCTGCTATCTTTTCCCTTCTGGATAGTTGCAGCGCTGCAGTCCGGTCATCCACCGCTTTATCTGCTGATGGCTTATTTACTGCCGTTGTTTTTTTGTTTCGGGATTTTGTTCGGCAATTTGAATGCGCTGGCAATGGAGCCACTGGGACACATCGCCGGTCTCGGATCGGCCCTGATCGGTTCAATATCGACATTGATGTCGGTGGTGTTTGGCGTTGTGGTCGCCAATGCCTATGACCAGACGGTCATACCGCTGGTGGCTGGATTTGCCGTATTGGGACTGGCAGGTGTCATTACGATGAGCTGGACTGAGGCGAAACTCCGACAGGCTGGTTAGAGGCCTCGAGAAATTTCAGTATTTCGCTTTCGATGTCCTGTTTGTCCACCACCAGCGGGTGGGCGATCGGCTGCTTGAACAGGTTCGCAATGACCTGCGGGATTTCCACCCCGGCGCTGCTGGCAACGGAGGCCAGGGCGACCTGGTCGGATTCGGGCTGATTGGCGTTGATGGCATTATCCATGATTGATGCGAACTTGGTCCATTCTGCCGTTGAATGAATAAGATTGACCCGGTCGGCGAATTCTGGCGCCTGGCAGGTTTTAAAACAGGTGGCGGTGTGCGGATCCAGCAGGTAATTTTTGTTGAAAGCCTGTCGAATGAATTCGCTGCCTTCTTCATCAGAACAATCGGCGGCGGTAAAAATTTCACTGATTTGCGCCTGTTCCCCGGCATCGAGCTGATAGCGTCCGTCTGCGTCCAGCTGCCGCATCAGTTCGCGGGTTCGCACAGCTCCGAATAGCTCAAACAACACACGTTCAACGTTAGACGATTTCAGGATATCCATCGCGGGTGATGTGGTAGCGATCAAATCGCGTTTACTGAGATCGTAACTACCGGTTTTGATCCACTCGGTAAGCACGTTGTTGGCATTGGATGCGATGGCAATCTTTGCGATCGGCAAACCCATGCGTCGGGCATAAAACGCGCCAAGCGCATTGCCGAAATTGCCGCTTGGGATGTGAATCACGATTTTGTCACCGAGCGTTATCTCACCCTGGCGCACCAATGCCAGATAACAATGGAACTGATACAGCATCTGAAAGATGATTCGTCCGAAGTTTACCGAATTGGCCGCGGACAGGGATATATTCAACTCGTTCAGGCGCTGGTTGAAACTGGGCGATGAGAGCAACGATTTGAGCGCCGCCTGGGCATCGTCGAAATTCCCGTGAATGCCGATCACTTTCAGGTTGCTGGCGTCTTCTGTCACCATTTGCAGGCGCTGTACATCCGAGGTGCCACCTTGCGGATAGAGGCAGGCGACGCGAATATTCGCGCGATTGCGGAAGGTGTCGAGCGCCGCTGGTCCGGTGTCTCCGCTGGTCGCCGTGAGGATAAGATACTGTTGCTGTTGTTGTTGTGCCAGGGTCGATAAAATCACGCCGAACGGCTGTAACGCCATATCCTTGAAGGCACGGGTCGGTCCATGATAAAGCTCGGAGACAAACAGCCGATTGTCCAGCTTGATAACGGGCACCGGATCGGACGCGTTGTCGAAGTGATCGTAGCGGTCGAGTGCCTGTTGCAGAATCGTGGAGTCAATATCGATGTCGAAGTGTTCGAGCAATGCCAGCGCAAGTTCTTTGTAGGAGCTGTCGAGGTGCTGCCGCAGAAAATCCTCATCAATCGCGGGCATTTTTTCAGGGCTGTAGATGCCACCAAAGGATGCTATCGGTGAGAGCAGGGCCTGCGAAAAGCGAACCTGTGCCGGACGGGTATTATCGTTACCCCTGGTTTCGGTGAAAATCATCTGAAATAGCGGCTGCATCAAGGACTATCGAGGACGAATTATATCTGCATGCCCCGGCCTAACAAGCGGTTTTACGGTGATTTCCGAGCAAATGCCCTCAAAACATTGATTTGGCGCGTATATTACTTCTACTCGACCTTGTTTATGCGTAAAATTCAGCCTTTGTTGTGGTGGATAATCCCGACCAGGTAAGCCTGCATAGTCGGGCTATAATTCCAGTCCAGTGTATCCAGTCAGCGTTCGCAGATAAAGAGTGCCCAGATAACCCGATGTCCGAAGCTACCAAAATCAATCTACTCGACTTCAATCGTGCTGCGCTTGAGGCATTTTTCGTCGCCAACGACGAAAAGCCGTTTCATGCCCGCCAATTGATGCAGTGGGTGCACCAGCGCGGTGTCATCGATTTTGCCCAGATGACGGACCTGTCAAAAAGTTTGCGCGAGTTTTTGAGTGCCAATTGCTGTATCGAAAGACCACGGATTCTCGATCGTCAACACGCCGCCGATGGCACTCGCAAGTGGTTGCTGGGTGTGGATGACAATGACAATGCCATCGAATGCGTGCTGATTCCAGAAAAATCGCGTATGACCCTTTGCGTGTCATCGCAGCTGGGTTGCACGCTCAATTGCAGCTTCTGTTCAACGGCAAAGCAGGGTTTCAATCGCAACTTGACGACTGCCGAGATTATCGCCCAGTTGCATTTCGCGCATCACAGCCTGATAGCCGAAGGTTTCCCCCAGGGCGTGACCAACGTGGTGTTCATGGGGATGGGCGAACCGCTGATGAATTTCGATCCGGTGATAGCCGCGGTCGATATGATGTGTGACGATTTCGGTTATGCGCTGAGTAAACGCCGTGTGACCATCAGCACCGCGGGTGTGGTGCCGGTGATGGAAAAACTTCAACAGGTTACCGATGTTGCCCTTGCGGTTTCCCTGCATGCGCCAAACGATGCGCTGCGTGACCAGTTAGTGCCGATAAACCGCAAGTACCCGATCAGTGAATTGTTGCGCGCCTGTCGCGGTTATGTCGACGGTCATCGAAGCCGCAAAATCACTTTTGAGTACGTGATGCTGGCAGGGGTCAATGATAGCCTTGAACATGCCCGGCAACTGGCTACCCTGATCGTGGATCTGCCTTGCAAACTGAATCTTATTCCGTTCAACCCCTATCCACATGCGCTTTACCAATGTTCGTCGCAGGAAGCCATTGACCGCTTCCGCGATCATACCGCGAGCAAGGGCATTATCACGGTGACGCGGCGCGCGCGTGGTGAGGACATCGATGCCGCCTGTGGGCAATTGGTCGGCGCCTTTAAAGATCGCAGTCGGCGCAGCCAGAAATATCAGCTCAGCCTGAAAGACGTGGGAGGATTGACCGTTGCGCATTGATAAGCTTTTGGGCGTGCTGTTGTTTGCCGGGTTTCTGCAGGCCTGTGTCGCTGTTCAGGAAGGGCAAACCCAGGATGAAAAGGCGAGCGCCGTCAACGTGCAGCTGGGGATCGGTTATATGCAACAAAACAAGCTTGATCTCGCCAGTGAGAAACTGACCAAGGCGCTGCGCCAGGATCCAAAGTCGGCTCCGGTACATAACGCCTACGCGATTTTGCAGGAACGGCTGAAGCAAATGGATCTCGCCGAAGTCCACTACAAGGAAGCCACCAGACTCGATCCCAAAAATTCGCAGGCGGCCAACAATTACGGTGCTTTCCTGTGCCGCACTGGTCGCGAAGTCGAGTCTGAAAAGTACTTTCTACAAGCGCTCGATAACCCCCTCTACAGTACCCCTGAGTTCGCCTATACGAATGCTGCTATCTGTTTGCTGAAAGTGGCGCAGAAAGACCAGGCGCGAAAATATCTGGACAAGGCGCTAACCGAGAGAAGCGATTTTGGACCTGCCTTGCTGTCAATGGCGGGGCTGTTGATTGATGAGACGGATTATGAGAATGCAAAAATTTATCTGGATCGTTATCATCTGGTCGCCAGGCCCAGTCCGAGAAGCCTGTCGTACTCAATTCGCACCGCTTTGGAAGTTGATTCCGACACCGATGTGAGTGAATTAGTACAACGTCTTGGAACCGATTACCCGGATTCCGAGGAGTACCAACTCTGGAAAGCGTTTGAGTAACATGACCGATACTGAAGACAAGATGAATGATGCGCCGGCGCGGACGGGTGGAATCGGTCCGGGCGAGCGGTTGCAGGCGGCACGCATTAAGAATGGCCTGTCACTTGAAGATGTGGCTAGCCGCATGCATTTAAGCCCGAGTATTCTCGAGGCACTTGAAGACAATAATTTCGACGAAATCACCGCACCCATTTTTGTCAAGGGCTACCTGCGTGCCTATGCCCGCATCGTGTCGTTGAGTGAAGATGAGATGATCGAGCAGTATGTCGATTTCTATTCGGAGGAAGATCCTCCGATTAGCTCGACCAGTAACATGGCGCCCGAACTGTCGCCTGCCGATACTCGCATCAAGTGGACAACCTATGTTGTCATTTTATTGCTCGCGGTGCTGTTGGCTGCCTGGTGGTGGAACAAGCAACAAAATCAGGACGCTCCGGTTTCGCTGGATGGGCAATCATCCAGCATCGATGATAGCGCTGCCACTGACCCCGTTGTTGACAGTGGTATTGAGGCCGTTTCAGAGACTCAGGTCCCCGCTGATACAGGCAGCGAAGTTAGCGAAGCGGATTCGGCGATAGCAACGGATGAAGCCGTGGTAGTTGGTGTTGTCGATAGCAGCGAAGCTGATCCAGTTGTTACCGATACTGAATCAGCCGAATTGATCGAGACTGAGCAGCTCGAGACTGAGCAGCTCGAGACTGAGCAGCTCGAGACTGAGCAGGTCGAGACTGAGCAGGTCGCTATGCCTGAAGCAGTTGAATCAGCTGAACCAGCTGCGGATGAAGACACCGCCTCGTTAGAGTCGGATCCCTCTGCCGTCGTTGAAGCGGAGCCGGTCGCAGGTACGCGCGAGCAACCCGAGCAGTCCGCACCATCAGGTACCGACAAGTTACAGATTATTATTCACGCCGATACCTGGGCAGACGTAAAGGATTCGAACAGCTATCAGCTGGTTTATGATTTGCTGCGTGCGGACAGTTCGCTGGAATTGTCCGGGCAAGCGCCGTTTACCGTTTTTCTTGGTAATGGACACGGTGTCGAAATCATGCTCAATGGCGAGGAAGTGGGATTTGCAACGCGGATTCGTGACGACAATACAGCGCGTCTCAATGTCGGTGGCTAGAGCGGAGTAGTCGGTGGGAGATCAACTTCAGGTTATTCGCGGGATGCACGACATTCTGCCGGCTGACATGCCCGTGTGGAACCATCTGGAAGATGAGTACCGTGCGCTGGTAGAGTCTTACGGCTATCGTCAGATTCGCACGCCGATTATTGAGAAATCGGCTCTGTTCGCTCGCTCTATCGGTGAAGTTACCGATATCGTTGAAAAGGAAATGTACAGTTTCGACGATCGTAACGGCGACAGTCTGAGCCTGCGTCCGGAAAACACCGCCAGTGTTGTGCGTGCCGGTTTGCAGGCCGGTTTGTTGCACGATCAACAACAGCGGCTGTGGTATTACGGCCCGATGTTTCGCCATGAACGCCCGCAAAAAGGGCGCTATCGGCAGTTTCATCAATTTGGTGCCGAGACTTTCGGCATGTCGGGTGCCGACATTGAAGCCGAGTTGATCCTGCTGGCGGCACGTTTTTGGAAACGCCTCGGTCTGCAGCATATCGAACTGCAGGTTAATAGCCTTGGGAGTAGCGAATGTCGACAGCGCTTTCGTCAGGTGCTGGTTGAATATTTCCGTGACCACTACGCAGCGCTCGACGAAGACAGCCAACGTCGCCTGGAATCGAATCCACTGCGAATCCTGGACAGCAAGAACCCCGATTTGCAGGGACTGATCGAGGCCGCGCCTGCGCTACGTGACAGTCTCGATGAACATTCCTCGGAACATTTCAATGAATTGACGGATATTCTCGACCAGACGGGTGTCAGATACGTGGTCAACCAACGGCTGGTGAGAGGCCTGGATTACTACTGTCATACGGTCTTTGAGTGGGTCACCGAGTCACTTGGTGCCCAGGGTACCGTGTGTGGCGGTGGACGTTACGATGGTCTCGTCGAGCAACTCGGGGGCAAAGCCAACTTCGCGGCTGGTTTCTCGATGGGCTGTGAACGCCTGGTATCGATGTTGATCGACCAGCAACTTGCACCGCCGCCAGCGGACTGCGATGTTTACCTGTTGATGCGTGGTGAGAATAGCGTTGCGCGCGCGCAGCAACTTGCGGAGTCTATGCGTGATGCAATGCCGCGCCTGAACCTGGTGGTGCATGCCGGTGCCGGGAGTTTCAAAAGCCAGATGCGCAAAGCGGACAAATCCGGGGCCAGAATTGCGATCATCCTGGGTGAGTCGGAATTAGCCGCCGGTACCGTGGCGGTAAAATACCTGCGCGAGCAACGCGATCAGGTGGAAATTGCGCAGGCCGATATAGTGTCGCGGCTGATGTCGCTACTGAATTGATTAACGAGAGAGTTTAAATGGAAACCGAAGAAGAACAGGTCGAAAGACTAAAAGCCTGGTTGAAGGAAAACGGACTGTCGATTGTGCTGGGTATTGTCATTGGTGTCGGTGGCATCGGTGGTTACAACTACTGGATGCACGTGCAGGAAACCACCGCTGCCGAGGCTTCGGGTCATTACACGCAAATGCTGGAAGCACTGAATGCAGGTGCTGACGATGACCTGCAGCAGCAGGCGAATATTCTGCTGGCAGATTACGGCTCGACTGAATATGCCTTGCTGGCTCATTTGGCACTGGCGCGCATGCATGTCGATAATGGCGATTTCAATGAGGCTGAGGCCGCCCTGCAGCAGGTCATCGGTAGCGCCGCACAGGAACCTCTGGCCTATGTCGCGCGCACTCGATTGGCAGCCGTTCAGATACAAACAGAGCAGTATGATCAGGCAATCACCACTCTGGCGGTCGATTTTCCGGAGCAGTTTTCTGCTCTGGTGGATGAGTTGCGCGGTGATGCGCTGGCGTCGCAAGGCAAGACAGCCGAGGCGGTTGCTGCCTATCGCAAGGCGCAGAATGCCGAGCCACAACCGGCAAATCTTGAATTCCTGCGCCAGAAACTGAATGACCTTGGCAGTCGTAGCTAACGACAGTGCGTAAGTTATCGATACTAGTTCTGCTGGGTTTTCTGGCAGCCTGTGGTGGCAACAAGGACAACAGTGAGCCACCTGCATTATTGACCAGTATTGAAAATGCTATTCCCCTCGCTATTAACTGGAAGGTCGATACCCGGGCTTCAGACAACCGTGCGGCCCATCGTTTGCGGCCCATGATTTCCGGTGATCGACTGTACAGTATCGATAACAGTGGGTTGGTGAGAGCTATTGAACTCGAGAAAGGGCGCAGGCTGTGGCGCTACGAGAGTGGTTTTATACCAATTATCGGTCCTGCCGGGAATGCCCAGATGCTGATTTTGACGTCGCGTGACGGCGAGGTTGCTGCCTTTCGCGAGGTCGATAACAAAAAGCTCGAACCCCGATGGAAAATTCGCATTGGTAGCGAGATAAGGGCGACGCCGGTTACCGACGGTGCCCAGGTATTCGTGCGCAGTGTTGACGGGCGTTTGCGCAGTCTTTCCGCCGCCGATGGCAGCCTGCAATGGCAGATTAGCAGTCGCGTTCCCGCACTATCGCTTACCGGTAACAGTAATCCTGTGATCGCCGGAGATATGGTGATTTCCGGTTTTGATGACGGTAAATTGATTGCCTACAATCGTACCAGCGGCAAGACCCTGTGGGAGACCACCATCAGCGTGCCCACCGGGCGCACCGAAGTAGAGCG
>JAIBDO010000073.1 GCA_024686195.1 Gammaproteobacteria bacterium
CGTTGCGATTGCGGCGTTAAAGTTTTGCCCGAAACGCTCACATACGTTGTGTATGCTCGCGCTATCGGGCAAAACTTTGCCTTGCACTCACGGCACAGAAGACGTCAGAACAATGGTGGTAATTGACTGACTAAAGAGTCCTGCCCGTTTCTAGCCTGCCGTTGCGATTGCGGCGTTAAAGTTTTGCCCGAAACGCTCACATACGTTGTGTATGCTCGCGCTATCGGGCAAAACTTTGCCTTGCACTCACGACCCAGGATGTGTCAGAACGATTATCGCAGTTGATTGACTAAAAGGCCCTGCCTATCTCTGGTTTGTGGATGCGATTGCGGTGTTTAAAATACCGCATAAATATCCTCATTCGTTGAGTGTTACTCGGGCGATCAGATTGTTTTCTGACTGCTTTGCTGAAGTTCGGGAGTTGCTGAGCAAAGGATGGCGAAATTAATTTAAATAGAACCCCGGTCTGCGGGAATCCCTCAAAATGTAAACGCAGGCTGCGGATGCCGCAATCAAAACCTGTTATCCACTTGCCGAAGATCAATAAAGCGCAACACAGCAGGGCTGACAATGCAGGCTCATAAAAAGGAGGAGAACAGACATGCCGTTAACCGACAATTATTTATCTACCCATGCTTTTTTCTCAGGGCTAAGCGAAGATTACATCGAACTACTTTCCGAGTTTGCGACACAGAAACATATTGCGAAAGGGGATGTCCTGTTTCAACAAGGCAAGCCGGCCGACAAGTTTTATCTGGTGCGTGAAGGCAAGGTGTCGGTGCAGGTGCCGGCACTGGTTGGCCCTGTGCTGGAACTTCAGATACTTGGCGAAAACCAGATGCTAGGCTGGTCGTGGTTGATACCACCCTATCGCTGGAATTTCATGGCGCGTGCTGTTGAAGATACCGAAGTGATCGAATTTGACGGTGTTGCCATCCTCGCGAATTGTGAACGGGATCCGAAGTTCGGTTACGAGTTGTTCAAGCGATTCACTGCGTTGATGTCCAAACGACTCGATGCGGCTCGCCAGAAGATGATGGATCAATGGAATCCACCAGGCTTCGCCTGAGGGCAGGGGAACCAAAGCATATCAGGCGAGCTTGTATTTGAACTAGTCGGGGGCCATGCCCTTGTCGCGAAGTTCGCCAATGGCTTCCTTGGTTTTGGTCAGCCCCTCAAGACCCATGGCTCGCAATACCTGCGGTGTTTTGCTGAACTGGATGGTGGCGTAGTCGATGAGCTCAATGCGATTACCCCAGGGGTCGAGAAAATCCATGAAGGGTCCCGGTAACAGCGGGATGCCGAGTTCCTCGAGTTTGTCGAGCACGAGTTGGCGATCGTCTACGACCAGCCCGAAGTGACGTCCATCATCGCCAGCCTGTTGTCGACCCGCGGAAAAATTCAGAAATTGATCGCCCAGGTCGATAAACGCCATGCTGTCACTGCGACCGCGTAACTCGAAGGCGAACAGATTGCCGTAAAACTCGAGCGCCGCGTCTATGTCGTCAACTTCGAGTGCGACGTGATTGATGCCTATGGCACGGGCTTTGCGCGTTTCAGTCATGTTCTCTGCCGGATTATGATGGTTTAGTTGAGACCGCTGTCATCGCTCAGGTGTGCCAGTTGTTCAGCCTGGTACTCATGCATTAGGGGGTCGACAACCTGACCGAGGCCACCCTGCATGATTTCATCGAGTTTATACAAGGTGAGGTTAATGCGGTGATCGGTCATTCTGCCCTGTGGGAAATTGTAGGTACGAATGCGCTCCGAACGATCGCCTCCGCCGACCAGTGATTTACGTTCGGCCGCCTGTTCTGCATCCTGCTTCTGCTTTTCGGCATCGTAGATACGCGCCTGCAGCAGCGACATCGCGCGGGCCCTGTTCTTGTGCTGCGATCGCTCGTCCTGGCATTCCACCACGGTGCCGGTCGGCAGATGAGTAAGGCGAATGGCCGAGTCGGTCTTGTTGACGTGCTGACCGCCGGCACCCGAAGCGCGAAACGTGTCGACACGCAGATCACCCGGATTTATTTCAATCATCTGTACCTCATCGCCTTCGGGGATGATGGCGACCGTTGCGGCGGAGGTATGGACGCGGCCCTGTGATTCGGTCTCGGGGACTCGTTGCACCCGGTGCGCACCGGATTCAAACTTGAGCAACGAATAGGCACCGTTGCCGATAATGCGCGCGATTATTTCCTTGTAACCGCCGTGCTCACCCTCATTGCTATTGAGGATTTCGAGTTGCCAACGCTGTGATTCAGCGTAGCGGCTGTACATTCGAAACAGGTCACCGGCGAAGAGCGCCGCCTCGTCGCCGCCGGTACCGGCGCGGATCTCGAGAAACACGTTAGCGCTGTCATTGGGGTCTTTTGGCAGCAGCAGTTTCTGCAGCTCGACTTCCAGCGCTTCAATTTTGTCACTGTTATCAGCAATCTCTTCTTCGGCGAGTTCGCGCATTTCAGCATCTTCTTCAGACAACATTTCGCGCGCCGCAGCGAGTGCTTGCTGCGCTTGTTGATAAGCGGTGAAACTCTTTACCAGGCTTTCCAGCTGTGCGTACTCCATTGACAGGTTGCGGAAACGGTCCTGGTCATTGATGACCTCGATATCGGACAGCAATCCGGCAATCTCTTCATGTCTGGCGCAAAGTGTCTCCAACTTGGTGAGTAGCGATTCTTTCATAAGGATTAATTCGGGTCGGGTGCGATCAATGACTTGAGCAATTGGATGCGCTCTTCGTCCCCTTGCTGCAGGGCTTTGCGCATTTCGATGGTTGGTCGGTGCAGTAACTTGTTGGTGATCTCGTTGGCAAGCCGTTGCATGGCTTGCTGCGGGTCTGCGTTTTGGGCCAGTTGCAGCAGGGCTTTCTCGATGGCCTGCTGCTTGACCAGTTCAGCGCTATCACGCAACTGGCGGATATGGTCGGATGACTGATGAGTTTTGAGCCACTGATCAAACAGCGTCACTTCGAGATTGACGATTTCCTGTGCGGCCTCGGCGGCCTGTTCGCGTCCGCGCAGGTTTTCATCAACCACGCTGGTCAAATCGTCCACGGTATACAGGTAGATATCCTGTAGTTTGCCAGCTTCCGGCTCAATGTCGCGCGGTACCGCCAGGTCGACCATGAATATTGGGCGGTGCTTGCGCTGTTTCAAAGCGGATTCGATCGCCCCTTTGCCAAGAATCGGTAGCTGGCTGGCGGTCGACGAGATGACAATATCGGCGCGCACCAGTTGTTCGGTTACGGTATTGATCGGAACCGCTTCCGCGCCAATCTGATCGGCCAACAGGCGCGCACGATCGATGCTGCGATTAGCGATGGTCATGGAGCCGATCTGCTGGCTCTTGAGGTGCCTCGATACCAGCTCGATCGTTTCCCCGGCACCGATCAGCAAGGCGTGTAACTCGTTGAGGTTACCAAATATCTGCTTTGACAGGCTCACTGCGGCGAAGGCAACCGACACCGGATTGGAACCGATCTCGGTATCGGTGCGTACGCGCTTGGCAACGCTGAAGGAATGCTGGAACAGACGGTCCAGGATTGAATTGATGGTGTTGTCACCGCGAGCCCGATCATAGGAATCTTTCAGTTGCCCGAGGATCTGTGGTTCACCGAGCACCATTGAATCCAGACCCGATGCCACACGGAACAGGTGGCGCGCCACTTCTTGCTCACTGTGATGATAGATATAGGGTGTCAGACTATTTTCGTTAATGCCGTGATGCTCCGTCAACCAGTGCGCGATTACCTCGCTGCAATCGGACGACGCGTCGCAGTAAATCTCGGTTCTGTTGCAGGTCGATACGATGACCGACTCGTTTATCGCTGGTATATCCTGCAATTCAGCCAGGGCAACCGTCATCCGCTCGGGCGCAAACGCGACTTTCTCGCGAATGTCGACTGGAGCCGTTAAATGGTTGATGCCAAGTGAAAGTAAGGCCATGCTCAAGGAAGGTTTCTTGCCAACAGACAATTTTCGGGCATAAGACAGCCAAATACAACAATCTGTGGAACAAATCGCAATAAATACAATCCTATTCCGAGATGCTACACTCCCGTTTACCTCAATTTCGGAAACCAGATTGAAATTTTTCAGAGCACTTATCAACCCAGTTCTTTTATCGGCCACACTATTATTGTCGGCCTGTGCAGGCTTAACCCAGCCGGGAAGTTCAGGTTCCACGCCGCTCGAAACACCATCGCCGCAGGTGAATCCGGCTTTGCAGCAGGCCGATCCAGTCGCCGATGCTGCCTATGACCTGATGGTTGCCGAAATCGCCCTGAACCAGGGGGATACTGAGCTTGCCATAGAACGCTATAGCGCTCTGGCAGAATCACAGGATAATCCTGCCATCGCCGAGCGCGCAGTGCGTATAGCTGTTTATGGACAGGATCTGGAAACGGCTATCAAAGCGGCACAGCGCTGGGTGGAGCTTGATCCGGAGCGCATAGAGGCGCGTCAGGTGATAGCCGCGATCTACATTCGACAGGGCAAGGCCGACGCAGCTTTCGGTTATATCGACGGTCTGATCGAAACCAGCGATCTCGACGATGCGCAGCTGTTTCCCCCGCTACTCGGAATTCTTGCACGCGAGAAGAATGTCGAGACGGTGCTTGGCGTGTCGGAACGGCTTGCCGCGAAATACCCTGATCGGGCCTATGCGCAGTATTTGCACGGCATGCTGGCTGCACAGAGTGGCCAGGCCGAAATATCTCTCGAATACCTTGATCGCTCGCTTGCGCTTGAAGAAATTGATGGCGTGCACGCGGCGCGTGCCAGGGTGCTGTTGCGTCTGGGCCGCTCGGTCGAAGCGGTCGCCAGTTTGGAAAAAGCGGTCGCTGGTAACCCCGGCAATCAGAATTTGCGCCTGACTTATGCGCGCCTGCTGGTGGATATCAAGGAGTATGACAAGGCTCGCGCCCAGTTCGAAAAGTTGCATGAGGCCGCGCCCGACGATGCTGAGCTACTGTATACGCTGGGGCTGCTGTCGTTAGAATCACAGCGTCTTGATGATGCCGAAAAGTACATGATGATGCTGGTGCGCATGGATGAGCGTGACGGTGAGGCGCAGTACTACCTTGGGCGTATCTACGAGAATCGCAAGCAGTACGATCGGGCAATCGACTGGTATGAGGAAGTGCATGTCAGTGATTATCAATTCGATGCACGTCTGCGCATTGCGGACATGCTGGGTCTCTCGGGACAAACCGAAGAAGCCATCGAGCACCTGGACGCAATGCTAAAGGGCAGCCAGTCAAATGGATCATTGGTGCGTATTTATATTGCCAAGGGTGAATTGTTACGCATGGCGCGTCGCTACGAAGAAGCGATGACTGTCTTTGATACCGCACTCGATATTATTCCAGCTAACAACGACCTGCTCTATGCGCGAGCGCTGGTGGCCGAGCGACTGGGACGTATCGATCAACTGGAAGCGGATTTGAAGATCATCCTGAAGACCGAACCCGACAATGCGCATGCCCTGAACGCGCTTGGGTTTACACTCGCTGATCAAACAGATCGTTTCGAGGAAGCCTATGATTACCTGAAACGAGCCATCGAAATCATGCCGGATGATCCTGCGATTATCGATAGCCTCGGTTGGGTGCAGTACCGTATGGGTAATTACGATGAAGCCGAGCGCCTGTTGCGCACCGCGCTGTCGCGATTTGAAGATGCCGAAATAGCCGCGCATCTCGGCGAAGTGCTGTGGGTTAAAGGCAAGCAGCAGGAAGCGCGCGGTATCTGGCAAAAAGCGCTTGAAAAGTCACCCGACGACCCGACGTTGCTGAAAGTCATGCAACGCTTTATCCCCTGACGTTTATTCCAGGCTTATTCCGGGCTTGCTGCAACGTTACACTTTTCTTGCCGTTGTGCTGCTGGCCGTGTCGGCCTGTAGTCGATATGGCCAGCTTGCGGACGATCCAGCGATCGAAGCTCTGTGGGCTGAGCAACGGACTGTTGCGACCGAGGTAACGCAGTGGAATCTCTACGCGCGCGGTGCCCTCAGACTCAAAGGCGAAGCCTATAATATTGGTATTCGCTGGCAGCGTCATGCGGATGGGCGATTTATGATGTTGCTTGAAGCTCCCTTTGGGCAGGGCGTATTGCGCATCAGTGCGACTGCTCCCGGACAGTACACTCTGCGGCTGCCTGATGGTCAACTTTTCGAGAATAGCAGCGCTGAGGCCCTGTTGCTTGACGTGGCGGGATGGTCGCTGCCAATTGACGGCCTCGATTACTGGGTTCGGGGTTTGCCCCATCCTGACAGTGTGCACAGCCTGCGGCTCAATTCCGCAGGGCGAGCCCAATCCATTCGTCAGGATAACTGGGATATCGCTTATCTCGACTACTTCAGCGAGGTCAATGAGCCGCCGTTGCCGCGTAGATTCAGCCTCACCAATGATAAGCTGAGGCTCAAGCTGGTGATCGAGCGTTGGCAGCAGGTGCCCGCCGCTGCCAGTGATACGGATCTCTTTCCGGTTTTCGATTGATGGCGCAATCACTGCGATTGCCGGCGCCTGCCAAACTCAACCTGATGTTGCACATTACCGGGCGGCGTGCCGATGGATATCACCTGTTACAAACAGTCTTTCAGTTCATCGATTTGAACGACTGGCTCGAGTTCGAACTGATAGCGGATGGCAGCATTCGACGAACTGAGGGTAACTCGCCGGTCCCCGCCTCCGCCGATATTGTGCTCGCCGCGGCCAGCTTGTTGCAAAAACGCTTCGAGGTCAGCCAGGGAGTGGGCATAGGCATTGAAAAGTGCATTCCGATTGGTGGTGGTCTGGGTGGCGGCAGCTCTGATGCCGCCTGCTGTTTGCTGGCGCTGAACCGGCTCTGGGAGCTCAAATTGTCGCTGTCACAACTGGCTGATATCGGTCTCGAACTGGGTGCGGATGTGCCGGTTTTTGTGCATGGCCGTGCGGCCTGGGCTGGCGGTGTCGGGGAAGTGCTGCAGTCAATCGATATCCCGGAACCGATTTACCTCGTTATCGACCCTCAAATTCACGTTTCGACGGCGAATATTTTTGCTGCTGAAGAATTGACACGCAACTGCGATCCCATCACAATACGCGCCTTTCTGCGAGGTGCGGGCACAAACGTGTGCGAACCGGTGGTGCGAAACCGGCACCCGCAGGTCGGCGAAGCGATCGACTGGTTGGCCCAGTTCGGTGCAGCTCGCATGTCGGGAAGCGGTGGCTGCGTGTTTATCGAGATGGATAGCCTTGAGCAGGCAGAAATTGTAAAATCGCAGATTCCCGAACCCTGGGCAGGATACGTTGCTGCGGCAACGAATTTTAGCCCGTTACACCAGCAACTCGGATTGCTGGATTGATATAGATTTATTGGGCCGTCGCCAAGCGGTAAGGCACCAGGTTTTGATCCTGGCATGCGTTGGTTCGAATCCAGCCGGCCCAGCCATACAAAGTATAGTTCAGCTCAGTATTTGCGGATTTAATGCACAGCTGGATGAGAACGACCGGTTCGACAGATTTGCCGGGAGCAAATTTGGACGCCCGAAGGGCGGCCCGCAGGGCGAAATACAGGATGTATTTCGCAATCCAGCCGGCCCAGCCATATTAAGCAGTCGAGGTCGACAAGTGAGCTTGTCGGTCTTGATTGCACAGTTTTTTAGTAATGAGAGAACCCGATGGTTGGCAGTGTAGCTGCGAGTGACCTGATGGTCTTCACCGGGAAT
Organism: Gammaproteobacteria bacterium; assembly: GCA_024686195.1. Taxonomy (GTDB): domain Bacteria; phylum Pseudomonadota; class Gammaproteobacteria. The sequence goes on from JAIBDO010000073.1 coordinate 7,711, forward strand.
GCGAATCCCGAGCTGGCAAAGAAAATGGCCCAGCACCTGGATATGCCACTGGGCATTGCCTCAGTGTCTGAATTCAGTGACGGTGAGATTTCAGTGGAGATCGGTGAGAACGTGCGAGGTAAGGATGTTTTTATCGTCCAGCCGACCTGTGCGCCGACCAACGATAATCTGATGGAATTGATGGTCATGATCGATGCCATCAAACGCGCGTCCTCGGAGCGGGTGACTGCGGTAATCCCTTATTACGGTTATGCGCGCCAGGATCGCCGGGTTCGCTCGCAGCGAGTGCCGATTACCGCCAAGGTGGTGGCCAACATGCTGACCAGTGTCGGCGTTGATCGGGTATTAACGATTGATTTGCATGCCGATCAGATCCAGGGATTTTTCGAATGCCTGGTGGACAATGTGTATGCCTCACCGATACTGATGGGTGACATCTGGAAGCAGAAGTATCCGGATATGATTGTCGTCTCACCTGACGTCGGTGGCGTCGTGCGGGCACGTGCCATCGCCAAGCAACTGGATGATGCTGATCTGGCGATCATTGACAAACGTCGTCCGCAGGCTAACCAGGCGCAGGTGATGAACATCATCGGTGAAGTGGAGGGCAAGACCTGTATTATTGTTGATGACATGGTCGATACTGCGGGCACTTTGTGCAAGGCCGCGGATGCGCTTAAGGATCACGGTGCCAAAGGTGTGTTTGCCTACTGTACTCATCCGGTATTGTCGGGCAAGGCGATTGAGAATGTAGAAAATTCCACCATGGATGAATTGGTGGTAACCGATACCATCCCGCTTTCGGCGGAGGCCGCGGCCTGTACCCGAATTCGGCAGGTGTCTGTCGCAGGATTGCTGGCAGAGACGATTCGCCGCATCCATTCTGAAGAATCAGTCAGTTCGTTGTATATGGACTGACGGTAGCCGCTGCGGCGGCTTTATTGTTCCTGTCTGGTCGCAAGGCAGGTTTCCGTCGTTAGGCGGTTTTTTTATTTTTGGAGCACAACAATGTCAGATAATATTTCATTGAATGTTGAGCCTCGTTCTGACTCAGGGAAAGGTGCGAGCCGCCGCCTGAGACTTCAGGGCCTGGTGCCAGCAATCGTTTACGGCGGGAAATTCGATCCCGTGCAAATCAGTATCGCGCACAATGAATTCATTCATGAGCTCGAGAAGGAAACCATTTACACCCAGGTCGTTGATCTGAAAATGGGCGGCAAAGTACAGGAAGTCATTTTACGTGACCTTCAGCGCCATCCGTACAAGAACAAGATCCTGCACGCTGATTTTTTCCGCATCGATAAAAACACGCCGATCAAGGTTTTGGTACCGGTTCACGTGAACAATGCCGAAGAATGTGTCGGTGTCAAAATGGACGGCGGCATGCTGACGCAGCTGGTTACGGAAATCGAAATCATCGCGTTGCCGAAAGACCTGCCGGAATACCTCGAAATCGATGCGCTGGAACTGCATCTTGGCGATATTCTGCACCTGACCGATATCCAGATGCCGCAAGGCGTTGAAATTGTATCGTTGACTCACCATGAAGAAGTTGAAGACATTGAGCATAGTGATCTTAACGTTGGCGTATTGTCAGTGGTCAAGACTCGTGCTGAAGAAATCATCGACGACGAGGCTCCTGAAGCACCGGCTAGTGAAGATGATGAAGCGGCTGATGGCGAAGCGGCTGAAGGCGACGCCAGCGACGACAGCTAGTCGCGATGGCGGCGTTAACCGCGAATCTACGTTTAATAGTCGGCCTCGGTAATCCCGGGGCCGATTACGTTGATACGCGCCACAACGCAGGGTTCTGGTTGATCGACGAGATCGCGACCGACCTGGGTTTAAGCTTTCGTTTCGAAAAACGCTTCAATGCCGATGAGTGCAAGTTCAAGGCACATGGGCGTGATGTTTTTTTGCAGAAACCGCAAACCTTCATGAATCGCAGTGGTCAATCGGTTGCGGCGCTTGCGCGCTACTACAAGATCGCAGTCGAGGAAATCCTGGTGATTCATGATGAGCTTGATTTGCCGCCCGGCGTCAACCGCATCAAACAATCCGGTGGTCACGGAGGGCACAACGGATTGCGCGACATCATCAACCACCTGGGTAGCCGTGATTTTTTCCGCCTGCGCGTTGGTATTGGCCATCCGGGCGATAGCAAGCAGGTAGTCAACTACGTGCTGCACAAGCCCTCCGTGGCAGACCTGAACGTCATCGAGGTGGCAAATCGCGATACGCTGGCGGTTATGCCGCAGCTTTTGGAGGGGCGCATTGACAAAGCAATGCAGGCCCTGCATACCTGATAATTAAAGAGCACTGTTATGGGATTTAAATGTGGCATAGTCGGCCTGCCTAATGTCGGCAAATCGACTCTGTTCAATTCGCTGACCAAAGCGGGTATCGCAGCGGAAAACTATCCGTTTTGTACCATCGACCCGAACGTTGGCATTGTCGAAGTACCTGACCCGCGGCTGCAGCAAATTGCAGCCATCGTGCAACCCAAAAAGATTCTGCCGACGACGATGGAGTTTGTCGATATCGCAGGGCTGGTCGCCGGTGCGTCCAAAGGAGAGGGGCTCGGTAACCAGTTCCTGGGGCATATCCGTGAAACAGATGCTCTTGCCCAGGTGGTGCGCTGCTTCGAGGATGACGACATCATGCACGTCAGTAATCGCATCGACCCGCTGGGTGACATCGAAACCATCAACACGGAATTACTGCTCGCCGACATGGAGTCGCTCGCACGTCAGACCGAGCGTGCCGGCAAGCTTGCCAAATCAAACGAAAAGGAAGCCAAAGCCAAGTTTGAATTCATGCAGGCGGTGCAGGCCCACGTAGAAGATGGTCAGCAGGCGCGTAGTTTCGAGGTGCAGGATAATCAACGTGTGTGGATGAAAGAGCTGCACCTGATTACCGCCAAGCCGGTGCTTTATATCGCCAATGTATCCGAGGACGGATTCGAGAATAATCCGCACCTCGATGCGGTGAATGAGTATGTCGGCAAAGAAGGTGCCCAGGTTGTGCCGGTGTGCGCCGCCATCGAGGCAGATATCGCCGAACTCGATGCCGAAGAGGCTGCCGAATTCCTGCAGGAAATGGGTTTGACGGAGCCAGGCCTGGACCGTGTGATTCACGCTGGTTACAGCTTACTCAATCTGCAAACCTATTTCACCGCAGGCCCGCAGGAAGTGCGTGCCTGGACAATTCGTGTCGGTGACACCGCGCCGCGTGCGGCCGGTGTCATTCACACTGACTTCGAAAAGGGATTCATTCGGGCCGAAGTGGTCGGTTTTGATGATTTCATCGCCGGCAACGGCGAGCAGGGTGCCAAGGATGCCGGCAAGTGGCGTCTCGAAGGCAAGGAGTACGTCATGCACGAAGGTGACGTGGTGCACTTCCGTTTCAATGTCTGAGCTTGACAGGCAGCGGTATACAAGGGAAAATCGCGCGCTCTTCAAGGCTGGGCAATCCGGCCGCGCAAAAATACATGGCTACGTAGCTCAGCTGGTTAGAGCACATCACTCATAATGATGGGGTCCCCTGTTCAAATCAGGGCGTAGCCACCATTTTTGGACGTCGTGAGCACATCGATTGCGGCGTTGGATTGTTCCTCGGACCGATCGCGTAGCATGGGCTACGCTCACGGCCACTCGTCACAATCCGCCTTGCACTCGATGCACTCACGACGCCCAAAAACATTCAGGCAATCTGGTTTTTCGTATGTTGTGAGCACACGCCGATTGCGGCGTTGGATTTCGGTCGGGTCGCACAGGACGGAAAAGCCTCATAGCTAAGGCTACTCTCACGGTCACTCGCAATAACTCGGCTTGTTCTCAGTGCTCGCAGCGATGAGAACTCCCAACGCTTCGATCTGATTAGCTTCTGACAAATGCGAAAAGCGGACCATAATCGTGTCTATCAGCTGCACGAAGGGCGGTAATGTATTCTGATCGGGTTTTACCAGGATCGGTCAGGTTTTCGCTCCCCCATGTGAACGCTGCCCGCCCCATTGATTTCAACAACAAATCAACTGTCATTCTCGCGTGACGGCCGTTGCCGTTCGGGTAGGGGTGGATGAAGACAAGCCTGTGGTGAAAGCGTGCCGCAATCTCATCCGGCTCGTAGGTCGAATGTTCGATCCAGTAAGTGACATCATCTACAAGTTCTTTCAAAGCAATCTGGATCATGTAGGCCTCAACACCAATATTTTTACCGGTTTTTCTGTATTGTCCTGCCCATGTCCAAACCCGCCC
>JAIBDO010000205.1 GCA_024686195.1 Gammaproteobacteria bacterium
TACGGAACCATGATCACCAATCTTTTCTATGAAGGCAGCAGAGTTGCTGATATTGATGATATCGGCGGCATCGTCAGCCTGATCGAACCGCTGGAGCAAAGTGGCATTCTGGTCACCCGCTCGCGCGAACAGATGGAGCTACAGATTCGTCATTTTCAGGTGATGGAAAAAGACGGCATGATTATCGCGTGTATCGCCTGCATCCCCGATGACAACGACATGGTTGCCGAAGTCGCTTGCCTTGCGGTTCACCAGGACTACCAGCGCGGCGGGCTTGCCAGCCAGTTGTTGCAGATTGCCGAGGAACGCGCAATGAAACTCGGCATAAAGGAGCTCTATACCCTGACCACCCGAACCTCGCACTGGTTTATCGAACATGGTTTTAACCACGACCGTGATTTCGAATTACCCCTGGCTCGACGCAGCAGTTACAACCCTGATCGCGGTTCGAAAATATTGGTGAAGAAGTTTTAATGCCATACGATCTGACCAATTACCTGGTTATCGGTGTGTCATCACGCGCCTTGTTTGATCTGAGCCGTGAAAACGAGATTTACGAAAACGAGGGTCTTGAAGCTTACTGCCAGTATCAACTCGAACACGAGAACGACATTCTGAAACCCGGCACCGGCTTTGCGCTGATCGAGGCCATGCTGGACATCAACAAGATAGATCCCGGCTTGCGACGCACCGAGGTGGTTATTATTTCGCGTAACTCGGCCGACACCAGCCTGCGTATCTCAAACTCGATCAATGCGCATAATCTGGACATTACGCGCGCCGCGTTTACCGGTGGAGAACCCGTTGCCAAGTATTTGAACGCCTTTGAAGTTGACCTGTTTCTATCGGCAACCGAGGAAGATGTAGAGGCGGCAGTGCAATCAAATGTGGCCGCCGGCCTGATTTACGATGGTCCGAGCCGTGACCGGACCGATCCACTGGAACAAATCCGCATCGCCTTCGACGGCGATGCTGTATTGTTTTCCAAGGAATCCGAAATGATTTACCAACAACAGGGGCTTGAGGCATTCATTGACCATGAGAAGCGCAATGCCCAGCGCCCCCTGCCCGAAGGCCCTTTTGCGAAGTTACTGAAAACGCTGTCCTTCCTGCAATTCGATTTAAATAACCGTGCCGGGCAAACCGCACCACCAATCCGTACTGCGCTGGTCACCGCGCGCAACAGTCCCGCGCACGAACGCGTCATTCGAACCCTGCGCACCTGGAATGTGCGCATCGATGAGACATTCTTTCTCGGAGGCGTACCCAAGCACAAGATCCTGGAGGCCTTCTCGCCGCATATATTTTTCGACGATCAACACCAGCATTGCGAAGGCGCAGCGAAAGTGGTTCCGACCGCCCGCGTACCTCACCAGGACGATGATACAAAAAAGGCCTGAAAAATCAGGCCTTTGCGTTGCAGTCTTTATTAATCGACCAGGTTAGTCGAGCAGGCTCAGGGATTAATCGTCGCGTCGCTGCTTTTCCAGTCGCTCATGCTTTTCCTGAGCTTCCACGGTAAGCGTGGCGATGGGCCTGGCCTCGAGCCGTGACAGTCCGATTTCCTCACCGGTATCGTCGCAAAAACCGTAACTGCCATCGGCAACCCGCGATAATGCCGAATCGATCTTGTTGACCAGCTTGCGATAACGGTCGCGCGTACGCAACTCAAGCGCCGCATCGGTTTCCAGAGTGGCGCGGTCGTTGATATCCGGCTCTTGCCAGTTCTCTTCCTTGAGATGAGAAATCGTATTTTCCGACTCCTGCAACAGTTCCGCACGCCATGTCAGCAATTTCTGGCGAAAATACTCCAGATGCTTGGGTGACATGTACTCTTCTTTCGGGCTTGGCTGGTAATTTTTGGGTAATTCTATGGCCATTGATAAGCGCTCCATTGCCGAGCATCCACAATAAAAGGCGGGCAGTATAAGGACGTTTTATACGTTCAGCAAGCCACCATTCGCTTTTTTTCCCATTACCATAAATTTTGCTATATCTGCGGATGCAGGCAACCAGTCAATTCGCGCTGACGACCACGAAAACATCCGTAGATTTCTGCTAACCTTAGGGTATCGTATCGATCAATGATGAATGCGGTTTGTTCTTTTAAAGATTTAATCATAGACTTTGACCTTACTCACCCGGCAACAAAATCTAACCTCGACCTTATGCTTATAGTGCGTCTGATATTACTGTTGATCGTCGTAGCAACCTTGCTATGGCTGCTGAAACGATTGTTCAGCGGCGATCCCGAACCCGAACAACTGGATGCAGCAAAACCGGAAAACATGCGCCAATGCAAGTATTGCGGGGTGCATGTACCCGAATCCGCAATCCTGGTAAGAAATGACGCGCCCTACTGTTGCCAGGAACATGCCGACCTTGACCAGCAATAGTATTCGGCCTGAAATCGACCGGCGGCGAAATAGTATTCGCTCTGAAGACTTCCAACAGCGTAAAACCAACTGGACCCCGGTACGCCTGCTCAGTATTTACCGATTAGTACTGGCGGCAATATTTTTCAGCCAGAGTTTTATAAGCCCCTCGCCGCTGGTCGACATCGTCGATCTGACTTTTTATTCGTGGACCAGCCTGGCGTTTCTGATACTGGCGCTAATCTGGATAGTGGCATCGGCAATCGAAAGACGTGGCTTTCAAAGCCAGGTATCACTACAGATCTACAGCGATACCATTCTGATCATTCTGTTGATGCATGCCTGTGGCGGTGTATCCAGCGGGCTTGGCATGCTACTGATCATTTCCGTCGCGGTTACCGGCCTGCTTACCCAACAAACCCTGGCAATTCTATTCGCGTCGTTGGCGGCACTGGGCCTACTCGCCGAACACATTTATTCGGTGACCAATATTCCCTCTTATTCGGGCACTTCAACGCAGGTCGGCATTCTCGGCGCGAGCCTGATCGCGACCGCCATCGTTACGCATAAATTGATGCTACGTGCGCGCAGCAGCGAACAGCTGATTCAGCAACGTGAACGAGATGTCGCGATGCTTTCCGCGCTCAACCAGGAAATCATCGAGAATATGGAAGCAGGTGTCATCGTGCTTGGCCATAAAGACACGATCCGCCATATCAATCGCGCGGCACGTGAACTGCTGCATCTGCCGATCGATCGCGCTATTTCATTGCAGAGGGATTGCCCACAACTGCTGGAGGCGCTGGGGGCCTGGCGACAGATAATGGAGCGGAAATCGACCCATACCGCCTTCACCCGGGAAATCGACAACCTGCAAGTCAGCTTTCGTGAACTGCACCGGGAGGATCAGCCCAATACGATGATCTTTCTAAACGACATCTCATCGATACGAGACAGCATGCGACAGGCCAAGCTGGCATCATTGGGACAGTTGACTGCGAGCATTGCCCACGAGATCCGCAATCCGCTTGGAGCCATTTCCTATGCAGCCGAGTTGCTCAAGGAAGGCCACAAGTTCGATGAAGCGGACCAGCGCATGATCGAAATCATCAACCAGCATACCTTGCGCATCAACCACATTATCGAGGACATACTGAATATTTCGCGCGGCAGTGAAACTGCACGCACGCGTATCGACCTGAAGAGCTGGCTACCAACATTTGTCGACAATTACTGCCAGTCCGGCCTGGTACCAACGGATCGCTTCCGGCTCAATTTTGAATCCGAGCGCACGGCGTTGCTATTCGACACCGGCCACCTCAACCAGATTCTGACCAATCTGTGTACCAATGCCTGCGTACATGGCGATCCGGACAAACCCATCACGATTCGAGTCTTCGTAGATTCTGCCGTTGTGCTCTGCCTCGAGATTGCAGACCAGGGGCCCGGTATCAATAACGATATTCTGGAACAGATATTCGAACCCTTCTACACTACCAGCCACCAGGGCTCCGGGCTCGGCCTGTATATCGTTGCGCAGCTTTGTGAGCTCAACAACGCGTCTATTTCAGCAAGAATAAACCAATATAATGGCGCCAGTTTTATCCTGCGCATGACCTCAACATCGATCGATACGGATAACCAGCAAACCTCATGAGTAAACAACGCGTATTAATCGTCGACGATGAACCTGATATTCGGGAGCTGCTGGAGATCACATTACTGCGCATGGGCCTGGAAACTCGCAGTGCCGAGGACTACAGCGAGGCTACGCGGATTTTGCACGACGAAACCTTCGACCTGTGCCTGACCGATATGAAGCTACCCGATGGCGATGGCATCTCGCTGGTGGAACATATTCAACAGCACTGCCCCAATACTCCGACCGCGGTCATCACCGCACACGGCAGCATTGATCTTGCGATAAAGGCGATGAAGTGCGGCGCCTTCGATTTCGTCTCAAAACCGGTCTCGCTGGAAACCCTGCGCAAGCTCGTAGACAAAGCCCTGACCTTGCCAGGTACGCCACAGCAGGCTGAAATCGCCGTGAGCCCGCGCTACCAGATCATCGGCGATTCGTCCGCTTTACAGGACTTGCGACATGCCATCGCGAAATTCGCTCGCAGTCAGGCCCCGGTATTCATTCGCGGAGAGTCCGGTACCGGCAAGGAATTGGTGGCGCGCCAGATCCACATGCAGGGTTCGCGTGCCGGGGCCGAGTTTGTTGCCGTAAATTGCGGCGCAATACCGTCGGAGTTAATGGAGAGCGAACTGTTCGGACATCTGAAAGGCAGCTTCACCGGCGCCGCCAGCGACAACCCCGGGTTGTTCAAGGCGGCCGATGGCGGCACCCTCTTTCTTGACGAAATTGCCGATCTACCGCTTTCGATGCAGGTGAAGTTATTGCGGGTAGTACAGGAGAAGTCGATCCGCGCGGTTGGCGCACAGCAGGAACAGAGCATTGATGTGCGCATTATCAGCGCTTCTCACAAAGACCTCGATGCGATGGTAGCCAGCGGCGACTTTCGTCAGGATCTCTATTACCGCATCAATGTCATCGGCGTCAAGGTTCCGAGTCTCGATGATCACGCCGACGATATTCCACAGCTGGTTGATTTCCTCATCGAGAAGCATAATTATCAAAACGATTCCTGTTATGCGATCAACACCGCAGCACTGACTGCTCTGCAAGCCTATTCCTTTCCCGGTAACGTGCGCGAACTGGAAAACATTCTCGAGCGAGCACTGGCACTTTGCGAAAATGATCTGATCGACGTCAACGACCTGCAGTTGCCGGAATCGCTGCCGCCCTCGAATACCAGTGCCGACGAAAGCCAGTCCAACCTTGGCGAAATGACTCGCAATCTTGAGAAAGAGCAAATCGCCAGTGCACTCGAGAACCACCGCTGGAATCAATCGGCGACCGCGCGCGCATTGGGGTTAACCTTGCGCCAGTTACGCTACCGAATCGAAAAACTGAACCTGAAACGATAATCGAGTGCACTGTTGCGGGCTGGAAACCTGACCAACAGGGTAAAAACTTGACAATTTTGTCACTTTTCAACCCGCTCACCAGTACAGGACATTCCACCACTCTCACTAAGTAATTGTTTTATAATTTATTTTCAAGAATCCTTAAAGTTGGCATCGACCTTGCTTATACATACTCATGGAACGGTAATAGCCGGTTTCTAATTGTGAAAAATGTTTTAACGAGAGGTTTACGCAAATGAAAAAGCAACAAGCTGGTTTTACACTGATCGAACTCATGATCGTCGTCGCGATTATCGGCATCCTGGCCGCGATCGCTATCCCGCAATACGCTGATTACACCCAGCGCACCAAGCTAACCGGTGCTTTGGCCGCGGTCTCTGGCCTCAAAACCCAGGTTGCATTATGTGCCCAGGAAAACGGCACACTGACCGACTGTACCGCAGGTTCTAACGGTATTGCCGCCGACATCACAGCCGCTGACGGAGTAAACTACGTAACATCAA
>JAIBDO010000152.1 GCA_024686195.1 Gammaproteobacteria bacterium
CGATCCGTAGGCGTCATCGATGTTGGTAAACGAGAGACCCTGTTTTTCCAGTTTACTGATATTAGGCGCAAGGCCTGGGAAAATAGCTTCGTCCAGAAATGTGCGTTCGAAGCTTTCCAGGTAGAGGTAGACAATATTTTTTTTGTGCAGGATCTCGATGTCACCGGGTATTTTCGGTTCAATTGAGGTTGAAAATTTGCGGCTAACCATATCGTACAAAGGCTGGGTGGCCAGAACATTAAAGGCCGGCTGGAAAAACAGCAGGGTAATCAGTGCAACGTTAACCCCGAGAACCTTGGTGGCGTTCCCCGAGTGATTGAGATAGCGGCTTCCACCCAATTTAATACAAACATACAGGCAAAGCAGGATCAGAAACGCCGTTGACACGAAGAGGTAACCATAACCGGACAATTCCAGGCCATCGGCACCGGTGTACAACAAGTAAACCACCGATTCGTCGAAACCGTTTCCGGTAAAGCTGTCGCTGATAAAATAAATAATCACCAGTGACAAATGTAGGAAGGCAAGCCCAATGATGATTAACTGTCGATAAGGTAAAGCCTGGTAGATTCTGTCTAACATTTGCCAACGAAGCTATCGAGTTAACTCCATAGTCTAGCCCATTTATCGGGATTAGGTTAGGGCATAAGCTGTTTGCAAAGAGGTGGTCTTTAACCCAGCTCCTTCAGTTTCCGCGTCAGCGTATTTCTACCCCAGCCGAGCAGGCGCGCGGCGTCCTGTTTGCGGCCACGGGTTGCTTCCAGTGCGCACTCGAGCAAGGTTTTTTCGAAGGTCCTGGCCGCTGTTTTGAGAATCTCGGTTTCACCCTGTGCGAGTTGCTGCTTTGCCCACAAACGCAGGGGTGCCTGCCAGTCGCCAAGCTCGGATGGCAGTCGCTGCGGCTCTGCATTGCTTTGCGCGACCGGCTCACAGGCGCGCGCGACCAGTTCCAGTGCATCATCGATGTCGAAAGGTTTGGGTAGATATTCGAAAGCGCCCTCGTGGAATGCCTGCAGCGTGGTGTCGAGGTCGGTGTAGGCTGTCATCACGATGATGGGAGTTTGCGGGGAAATGTTCTTGATCTGCTTGAGCAGTTCAAAGCCATTGATGCCGGGCATGCGCACGTCGGTGATGATCAGCGACGGCCGTTGTTCAGGCGCGGTGCGTTTGAAACTCGCCAGTGCCACCGAGCCCGATTCAAAGGCGCTTACCTGATAGCCATTATTCGACAGGGTTTTATCGAGTACCCAGCGCATGGATTGATCATCGTCGATGATCCACACCGGAATTTGTAGATTCTGGGCAGGTATATTCTGCGCGGGCATGTTCATGATTTAACCTTCATTATTTATTCTTTCTCATTTATCCAGGGGCAGCAAAGTGCTGAAAGTGGTTCCCGAGCTCGAGCTGTGAAAGTGAATGGTGCCGCCGTGTCGGGAGATGATCTCCTGGGCTATCGGCAGGCCCAGGCCGCTGCCATCCGCCTTGTCCGTAATCATCGGTAAAAAGATGGTTTCGCCCAGTGCTGTGGGGATACCGTGACCGCTGTCGCTGATATCGACCCGCAACACCAGCGGGTGCGTGATCTGGCCGATCGTGTAACGGAACTCTATGCGCGTCCTGAAGATGATCTCACCCTCGTTATCAATCGCCTGTACCGCGTTGCGCACAATGTTGAGAAACGCCTGGATCAACATGTCACGGTCTGCCGTCAGCTCCGGGATGCTGGGGTCGTAATCACGTTTGATTGCGATGCGCTCAGGTTCCGCGGCCAGGATTATCTTGCGTATATGTTCGAGGATCTCGAGGATATTGACGGGCTCTTTTTGCATGCCATGACCCGGGCCGAGCATATTGGTGGTCAGTGACTGCAGTCGATCGACCTCTGAAATGATGACCTCGGTGTATTCGGTCCATTCAGGACGGTCGAGGGCTCTCTGCAGCAACTGTGCTGCCCCGCGTATGCCACCGAGCGGATTATTGATTTCGTGCGCGAGCCCACGCGCGAGTTGCTGGGTTGCCTGTTGTTGATGTTGTTTCAGCTCATCCTGGGCGAACTGCGCCTGGCGTTCGAGTTGGCGTATCTCAAGCAGAATGCCACTGTCATCCGCCTTGCCATCAGATAGGCTATCAAACGGATAGATGCTGTAGTTCGCCGTAATTGCCTTGCCGCTGGCCAGGGTGATGATGGCTTCATGTTCGGTAAAGTCGACGTCATCGAGATGCAATTTATCAACAATGCTGGAGGGTTCCAGCGCGCTTAGCAGGCTGGTGAAATTGCGCCCGATCAGAGCGGTCGCACTACTTTCAAAAAGCGCCTCACCGGCCGCATTGATATAGGTGATCTGATGTCTGCCATCGAGGCATATGATCGACGAATTGAGCGTGTCGAGTATGCGCTCTGGAACCCCGGCTTGCGGGGCTGATGTTATTTTCAAGGACTGCATACAGGTGTAGCGAGACTTACCGGGATGAAGACAAAAAAGGCCCCGTGAAGGGGCCTTTATGTCTATCCTGCAAGCTATGCCGCCTAGCAGCTGTAGTAGAGTTCAAATTCGACCGGGTTGGTCGCCAGGCGCAGGCGATCAACCTCTTCCTGCTTGAGCTCGATGTAGCTGTCGATAACATCGTCGGTGAATACGCCGCCAGCCTTGAGGAAATCGCGGTCCTTATCGAGTTCCTCGAGCGCCTGGTCCAGCGAGAAGGCAACCTGTGGGATTTCGGCCTCTTCTTCCGGCGGCAGATCGTAGAGATCCTTGTCCATCGCTTCACCCGGGTGGATCTGGTTCTTGATGCCGTCGAGCCCTGCCATCATCAACGCGCTGAAAGCGAGGTAAGGATTGGCGGTTGAATCCGGAAAACGAACCTCTATACGGCGTCCCTTGGGATTGCTGACATACGGAATTCGAATCGAGGCAGAGCGGTTGCGGGCCGAATAGGCCAGCATCACCGGTGCTTCGAAACCCGGTACCAGGCGCTTGTAGCTATTGGTGGCGGGGTTGGCAAATGCGTTGATGGCGCGCGCATGCTTGATGATGCCGCCGATGTAAAACAGTGCCATCTCGGACAGGCCACCGTACTCTTCACCGGAAAACAGATTGACCCCGTCTTTCACCAGTGACATGTGCACGTGCATGCCGTTGCCGTTATCGCCAACCAGTGGCTTGGGCATAAAGGTGGCGGTCTTGCCGTAGCTGTGCGCCACGTTGTGTATGCAATATTTCAGCACCTGAACCTCGTCACCCTTGCGCACCAGGGTGTTGAAGCCAACGCCGATTTCACATTGCCCGGCTGTGGCTACTTCGTGGTGGTGTACCTCGACCGTGAGGTTCATTTCTTCCATCGCCAGGCACATGGCGGAGCGCATGTCGTGCAGCGAATCGACCGGCGGTACCGGAAAGTATCCACCCTTGACGCCCGGACGGTGACCGGTGTTGCCGTCTTCATACATTTTGTGTGAACTCCAGGCAGCTTCTTCCGATTCGATCTGGTAGGAGCAATGACCCATCTCGTTAGACCACTTGACGTCATCGAAGACGAAGAATTCGTTTTCGGGGCCGAAATAGGCGATATCGGCAATGCCGGACGCTTTTAGATAAGCTTCGGCGCGCTGCGCGATAGAGCGTGGGTCACGCTCGTAGCCTTCACCGGTAGCTGGCTCGACGACGTTACAGGTAATGTTCAGGGTCGGCTCATCGGTAAATGGATCGAGCACGGCCGTGGCGGGGTCAGGCATCAGAATCATGTCGGATTCGTTAATGCCTTTCCAGCCGGCAACGGAGGAGCCATCGAACATTTTACCTTCGGTAAAAGTATCTTCTTCGAGGGTACTGGCAGGCACGGTTACATGCTGTTCCTTACCCTTGGTATCAGTAAAGCGGAAATCGACGAACTTAACGCCGTACTCGTTGATGGTGCTCAACACATCGGAAACAGACATGAAATATTCTCCAGAATCGGGGGTCAAAATACAGGTGAAGAAGTGTACCGATTAATGGCCTTATGCCAATTAATCGTGCAAAACGAGGCGATTTTAAAGGTTACGGGTAAAATATGCACCAAAATAGTGCGAAATATTGTTTATCTGGATGTGTCGCAGGTAAAGGGCGTTGGAACAACGTCAGTGCGGCTACCGCTGCAGATGAAGCTATTCGTGGTCTTTGGTCGACTGGTTTACGAAGTAAATATTGACGGTACCCACATAGTCGAGGTCGATGGCTCCCTGCTTTATCCGTTCGATGCCGGCTGCGTGCGAGGGTGAACACATCGATACCGGCAGCACCAGGTCGATCTCGATTAGTGTGTCGAGGTAGTGCAGCTTGGTCTTCTGGATCTGCTTGCTTTCGGGTACGTCCTTCCAGGCATTTTCCAGGTCCTGTTCTATGGTCTGCCGTTCGGGCAGGCGCGCCAGCACCGAATCACGCATCTGGTCATCCAGCGGATCGATGTGTATCTGCACGTCGATGATCCTGGGGAAACGTTTCTTGACCTGGTGTTCGATGTGATGCGCGATGTAATGAGCTTCCGAAACCGTGAGGTCTGAATCGACTTCGATGTGGGCATCGAGATAACCGAGACCACCCATTGAGCGGGTACGCAGGTTGTGTACGCCGATAACGCTGGCATTCTCTTTCATTGCCCCGCGCACCTCTTCCACCAGCTCAAGATCGAGGCCGGTATCGATCAGTTCGCTTAACGCCTTGCGGCTGAGGCGCAGGCCCATCCAGGAAATCATACAGGCGACGATAACCGCGGCGGCTGCATCCATATAGGGGATGCCCATCAACTGTGCCGAGATACCGATGACTACGACGATGGAAGACAGCGCATCCGAGCGATGATGCCAGGCATTTGATTCGAGCATGGAGGAGTGGGTGGCGCGAGCGGCACGTATCGTGTAGCGGTACAGCCCTTCCTTGGCGACAATGGCAAGGCACGCAAAAACAATGGTAATGGCCTCGGGGCTCGTTGCCGATGGTGTCAATATGCTTTCCACTCCGCGTATGCCGATACCGATTCCCACCATGCCGAGAATGGCACCGAGCAGCATCGAAGCCAGGGTCTCGATGCGGCCATGGCCGTATGGGTGGTCTTTGTCGGCGGCCATGGAGGAGCGGCTCGACGCATAAAGCACGATGAAATCGGTGCTCAGGTCGGACAGCGTGTGAATGCCATCGGCCAGCAACGCCTGTGACTTGCCGAGCAGGCCGAAAACGATCTGCAGGCTGGCCAGTACGCAGTTGACCGCGGCGCCCGTCAGCGTTACCCGCCGTGTAATCCGGTGACGCTCTTCAGCTTGCATCGGCATCCTTGTGCACCAGGAAAATATAGTCGTCCTGCTGTTCGGTGGTGGCTAATACCCGGTGCCCATTGAGTCGGCACCAGGTGGGAATGTCATGCAGCGTACCCGGGTCAGTACAGGTGATTTCCACGCGCGTACCGGGTGCTTGCTGGTTGATGCAATCCTGCAGGCGAATCACCGGCATCGGGCACAACAGGCGGCGCGCATCGAGTTCGACTACGTCACTCATCGTGTGTCGCTCATCGCAGATCACTCATCGCAAGATGCTCACAGGATAATCCATTCAGGATCGATCTGTGCGGGGCGCAGTGGTTTGACATTAACGCTGTGCAGATCCTGGTTGTGATCGCTGAACTCGAATTCGACCGATTCGGCGTCGCGACCCTGGCTGAAACGGCCGGTGATGGCGCAGGCCAGTTCCAGTTGCTGAGGATCGAGTTGCGCGCCCTCGATCAGCGCCAACGGTCCGCCATGGCTCACCGTCTTGATCGTCTGGAACTGTTTTCTATAGCCGCTCAGATAGCGGGTCTCACCTTCTTCGCGCGCAATGATGAGCTTGAATGCGCTGCTCGGGCGAATGTGGCGTCCTACCTTGAGCAGCATGATATCGTCGAGTTCATATTCCCGTCGGCCGCGGTTGTCCCACAGATCCTGCAATTTGACCGAGTAGGTTTTATCGGTAAGAAAGCAGCAACCACCGGCTGGCTGGGCATAGTCTTCAAAACCAAATTCAGCGGCCAGAGCCATTTGTGGTTTGCGCGAACGCCCGCTGAAGTCCTTGAGTTGCTCACGGTCTACCCAGCCTTCGAGTTCTGGACGCGTGGGCGGCAAATTTTTTGCGCACAGGGGGCGCAGCAATAAATCGTCTGCGCCCGACTCTTCTGCTACCTGCGGCATGAAGCGCCGTAGCTGCGACTTCGGTCGCTGGCCGTTGACTTCACCGGTGATGATGAAATCGAAACCATGTTGTGCGATCCACTCCCGGGCCTTGCCAATCATGAATATCTTGCAATCGAGGCAGGGATTCAGGTTGGCACCGTAGCCGTGGCGCGGATTGATAACGACATTCTTGTATTCTTCGACCACATCGATGATGTGCAGTTTGATACCCAGCTGCTCCGCAACCCACAGGGCGTTATTGCGTTTCGGCCGGCTACCTTCACGGTTGCGAATCGCATGGGTATGACCTTCTACGCAAAAGCCGGTGAAAAAATTGATGCCGACGACTTCTATTCCCTGATGCTGAATCAGTTTTGCCGCCAGCAATGAATCGAGGCCACCGGAAATCAGGGCGACTGCTTTAATGGTCATCGAGGTTCTGGGTTCTAAAAGAGACAGTATAGCAATAACCTTCCGAGTCGATAAATCAGTCAGGTGGTTTATTTCGCTTTACCTGCAGTTGATCGCCACAGTGGAATTGCCGCGCTATCTCCAGTAATGTACGCCGCGCGTCACCCGGCGCCGTATAATCCCGATGAACCTGGCAAACTGGTGTAAGCCACCAGCACACACGAGACCTGACTAATCATGCCTGATGAAGATCCGAGCAAGCGTGCGATTCGCAGTTTCGTGCGCCGTGGCGGGCGCCTGACACCGTCACAGCGTCATGCGATTGATACTTACTGGCCTTTGTACGGAATCGAATTCCAACACGGACTGCCGGCACTGCCAGGCGGATTCAAGTCGCTGAAAGTAGAAATCGGCATTGGTAACGGTGACGCATTGATTCACATGGCGGCTAATGACCGCGACAGCCTGTACCTTGGGGTCGAAGTACATGAACCCGGTATTGGGCGATGCCTCAACAATATTCATAAGCTGCAGTTAAACAATGTGCGTCTCATCAAGCACGATGCTGTCGAAGTCCTGCAACAGATGATTGATGCCAGTTCGCTGGATCGTATCCTGTTGTTCTTTCCCGATCCCTGGCATAAGAAGCGCCATCATAAACGCCGTATTGTCGATCAGCATTTTCGC
>JAIBDO010000157.1 GCA_024686195.1 Gammaproteobacteria bacterium
CACCGGGCGTGATGATGAGGCGCTTGAGTTGCTGCGCCATGATGCCGCACATGTGATGGCACAGTCCGTGCAGGAACTTTTCCCGGGAACCCAGGTAACGATTGGCCCGGCTATCGAAGATGGCTTCTATTACGACTTCGCTCGCAGCGAACCATTCACGCCCGAAGATCTGCTTGCTATTGAAGCGCGCATGCACGAGATCGTGAAGCGTGATCTGCCGATTGTGCGTGAAGTGCTGGAGCGCGAAACCGCTCGTAAAACATTTGCTGATCTGGGCGAGCACTACAAAGTCGAGATTATCGATCACAATATTCCCGAGGGTGAAGATATTTCGATTTACCGCCAGGGTGACTGGTTTGACGTCTGCCGTGGTCCGCACTTGCCGTCTACGGGCAAGCTTGGTAACGGATTCAAGGTGATGAAGGTTGCTGGCGCATACTGGCGTGGTGATTCGAAGAATGAAATGCTGCAACGCATTTACGGTACCGCCTGGCCAGACAAGAAGCAGTTGAAGGCCTATCTGCATCGTTTAGAGGAAGCCGAGAAGCGCGACCATCGTAAACTTGGGCGTCAGCTCGACCTGTTTCACCTGCACGAAGAAGCACCCGGGTCGGTGTTCTGGCATGCGAAAGGCTGGACGCTGTTCAATCAGCTAATCGACTATATGCGCAAGCGCCAGGACGACGCCGGATATATAGAGGTAAATACACCAGACGTGATGGATCGCAGCCTGTGGGAAACGTCGGGCCACTGGGACAACTATCGTGAGCACATGTTTTCAACACAAACCGAAGACGAGCGCGTGTTCGCGTTGAAACCGATGAATTGTCCGGGTTCGGTGCTGATGTTTGATCATGGCATGAAAAGTTATCGCGATCTGCCGCTGCGCATGGCTGAATTCGGCAAGGTGCATCGTTACGAGCCATCCGGTGCGCTGCACGGTTTGTTGCGGGTCCGTCATTTTACCCAGGACGATGCCCACATTTATTGCACTGAGGATCAGATGCAGCAGGAATGCGTCGGCGTCATCGCGCTGGTGCTCGATATTTACAAGGAATTCGGATTTGAAGACGTGGTCATCAAATTCTCTGATCGACCGCAAAATCGCATCGGGTCTGATGAAGTCTGGGATAAGCTTGAAGGAGCGTTGGTTAATTCGCTCGAGAGCATGAATCTGGACTATAAACTGTTTTCCGGCGAGGGTGCTTTCTATGGTCCCAAACTTGAATTTGTGCTGCGCGATGCCATCGGCCGTGACTGGCAATGCGGTACCTTGCAGGTCGATATGAACTTGCCCGAGCGCTTCGATATCTCGTATATAGGCGAGGATGGTGAGAAGCATCGGCCGGTCATGTTGCACCGTGCATTGTTCGGTTCATTGGAGCGTTTTTTCGGAATTCTGGTGGAACATTACGAAGGTAAATTTCCGACCTGGTTAGCGCCGGTTCAGGCCGTGGTGATGAATATCACCGACAAACAGGCGCCGTATGTCGAAAAAGTGCAAAAAATGCTTAAAAATCAGGGAATCAGGGCCATTTCAGACTTGAGAAACGAAAAAGTCGGGTTTAAAATTCGCGAGCACACTTTGCAGCGCATTCCTTACATGGTCGTGGTCGGTGATCGTGAGGTTGAAGAAGAGCGTGTTGCAGTGCGCAGCCTGGATGGTAAAGATCTTGGTTCGCTAGCAGTTGAAGAATTTGTGCACATGGTGCAACAGTGATCCGGTTTAGCAAGCGGATTAATTTTTACGCTTAAGCGTAAACAATAATACTCGGGAGAGTCCCCAATCGCAGATAACAAACAGAGCCGTCTCAACGAGGACATAACCGCGCCGGAAGTTCGGCTGATTGCTGAAGATGGTGAACAGAAAGGCATTTTGCCTTTAGACGAAGCCCAGCGTATGGCAACCGAAGCCGGAGTCGACCTGGTAGAGCTGGTGCCCGACGCGGAACCGCCGGTATGCCGCCTGATGAATTATGGCAAATTCCGCTTTGAGCAGAAGAAGAAACTGCATGACCAGCGCAAGAAACAGCGCCAGGTGCAAATTAAGGAAATTAAGTTCCGGCCTGGCACCGAGGCAGAAGACTATCGTGTTAAGCTGCGCAAATTGGGCGAGTTTATCGAGGTAGGTGATCGAGTTAAGGTTACGGTACGTTTCCGTGGGCGCGAAATGGCACACATGGAACTCGGTACGCAACTACTCAAGCGAGTAGAAGAAGACACCAAAGAAATTGCGAGTGTGGATCAGTTTCCGCAGTCGGAAGGTCGCCAGATGACAATGTTACTGGTGCCCAAAAAACGCTAACCCCCTTTCAGGTGGAGCTAGCCACTACCCGAAGACGCGCCTCCGGCGTCCAGGGCTTATTAATCGGATTTAGTTATTAAACTAATCAAACTGGGAGCAAATGATGCCAAAGATGAAGTCAGTCAGTGGCGCGGCCAAGCGTTTCAAACGAAATGCAGCCGGCGGCTACAAACGCAAGCAATCGCACTTGCGTCACATCCTTACCAAGAAATCGAGCAAGCGGAAGCGCCAGCTGGGCGAGAAGCTTGATGTTCATGCCAACGACGTGCAACTTGTGCGCCGTATGCTGCCGTATTCTTAGGGGGATAGTTAAATGCCAAGAGTAAAAAGAGGTGTTACCGCTCACGCCCGTCACAAGAAAGTCCTGGATAAAGCCAAAGGCTATCGCGGCGCGCGCAGCAAAGTTTTTCGGGTTGCCAAGCAGGCCGTCACCAAGGCGGGTCAATACGCTTACCGCGATCGTCGTCAACGCAAGCGCCAGTTCCGTGCTTTGTGGATAGCGCGCATCAATGCTGGTGCCCGCGAGAATGGCATGTCTTACAGCGTTTTCATGAACGGCCTGAAAAAGGCGGAAATTGAAATCGATCGCAAGGTGCTATCGGATATTGCTATATTTGACAAGCCTGCCTTCACGCAGCTGGTCGAAAAGGCTCGCGCCGGTCTCGAAGCGGCTTAAGCATCTGTTACCACCGGTGACGGCTCCGGCCGTTGCCGCTGGTGACATTTCGAAACATGTCCGAAGATTTAAACAACCTACTTGAGCAGGCTTCTCGCCTGGTCAATGAAGCTGCCGATGTGGCGGCGCTTGATGCCGTGCGCGTCGCTTATCTTGGTAAGAAAGGCGAGTTGACGGCACAGCTCAAATCGTTGGGTCGCTTGCCGGCCGAGGAACGACCTGCGGCTGGTCAGGCAATCAACAAGGCCAAAAGCCAGGTGCAGGAATGGATCGAGGCGCGCATGTCGACACTCGCTGATGCGGCGATCAGTTCGCGCCTGCAAAGTGAAACCGTCGATGTGACACTGCCAGGAAGAGGCCGTGTGGCGGGTGGCTTGCATCCGGTAACGCTGACCATGAACCGCATCGACACGATGTTTGGCAAGCTGGGATTTGACGTTGCCCAGGGGCCGGAAGTCGAAGACGACTTTCATAATTTTGAAGCACTCAACATTCCCGAAGAGCACCCTGCGCGTGCCATGCACGATACGTTCTATTTCGATGACGGCAGGCTGTTGCGTACGCATACCTCACCGGTACAAATCCGCGTCATGGAAAATCAGGAACCTCCGCTGCGTGTTATTGCACCCGGGCGCGTATATCGCTGCGACTCGGATCTGACGCATACACCGATGTTTCATCAGGTGGAAGGCCTGCTGGTCGACGTTGACGTTTCGTTTTCGGTGCTGAAAGGCACGTTGGAAGAATTTCTTAAACTGTTTTTTGAAGATGACAATCTGAAGACCCGTTTTCGGCCGTCATACTTCCCCTTCACAGAGCCCTCTATGGAGGTCGATATCAGCTGCGTGATGTGCGCTGGCGAGGGTTGCCGGGTTTGCAGTCATACCGGCTGGCTCGAAGTTCTGGGCTGTGGCATGGTGCATCCGGAGTTGTTTCGGCACACTGGAGTGGATGGTGAAAAATATACCGGCTATGCCTTTGGTATGGGCGTAGAGCGACTCGCCATGTTGCGCTACGGCGTCAACGATCTGCGACTGTTTTTCGATAATGACCTGCGTTTTCTGCAGCAATTCACCTAGGCTGGCGCGGGAATGGAAATAAGCGAAAACTGGTTACGCGAGTGGGTTGATCCGCCGGTCGATAGCGATACCCTGATTAGCCAGTTAACCATGGCCGGGCTCGAAGTCGAAGGTTGGCGCCGTGCGGCACCGGTACTCGATGGCGTGGTGGTCGGTGCAGTCGTTACGGTCGAAAAACATCCCGATGCGGACAAGCTCAATGTATGCCAGGTTGATGATGGCAACGAGCAGGTTGCCGTGGTCTGTGGCGCGAAAAACGTGCGTGCCGGGTTGAAGGTTGCATTTGCGCGTGTAGGCGCAGAGCTTCCGGGCATCCGTATCAAAAAGGCAAAACTGCGCGGTGTCGAGTCATTCGGCATGATTTGCTCCGCGAGCGAACTGCAATTGGCCGAAACGTCGGACGGTATTCTGGAATTGCCCGCAGATGCGCCAGCGGGCACTTCCATTGTTGATTACCTGTCTCTCGATGATCGAATTATCGAGATCGATCTAACCCCTAATCGTGGTGATTGCCTCAGTATCGCGGGCGTTGCGCGCGAAGTCTCTGCCATTAACCGTGTACCGCTGGTTCGCGACGAGGTGTCTACGGTCCCCGACAGCATCTCGCAGAGCTTCAGTGTCTCATTGGAAGCCTCTGAGCATTGCCCTCGCTACGTTGGACGTGTGATCCGCGGGATCGATCCGCAGGCCCTTACGCCACTGTGGATGCAGGAAAAATTACGTCGTTGCGGCTTACGTCCGATCAGTCCGGTGGTCGACATTACCAATTATGTGATGATGGAACTGGGTCAACCAATGCACGGCTTCGACTTCGACAAGCTCAGTGGCGGCATTTGCGTGCGTCTGGCTGAGCCTGGCGAAAAGCTGGCCTTGCTCGATCAAAGCGAAGTCGAATGCTTCGCCGACACGTTATTGATCGCTGATCACAAGGGTGCGGTTGCACTGGCGGGTATCATGGGTGGTCTGGATAGCTCGGTGCAGGCGGATACTCGAAATATTTTTCTCGAAGCCGCCCATTTCAGTGCGATCAAGCTGGCCGGTAAGGCGCGCAGATTTGGAATGCACACCGATGCTTCGCATCGATTTGAACGCGGTGTCGATGCACAGTTGCCACCGATTGCGATACAGCGCGCCAGTGAATTGCTGATCGAGATAGCCGGTGGGGAGGCAGGGCCGCTGATCGACTCGGTAGACGATTCGCGGATGCCGGTGTCTCCACAGGTGACTTTGCGTTTCGCCCAGGTCAAACGATTGCTTGGTATCGATGTCGAGCGCGACGAGATCAGTTCGATTCTGCAGCGACTCAATATGCAAGTCAGCGAAAACGATGATGGCTGGCAGGTAGTGCCGCCGAGCTATCGCTTCGATATCAACATCGAAGCAGACCTGATTGAAGAGATAGGTCGCCTGATTGGCTACAACAACATCCCGGGCACCCGTGAGGCTTCTCACGTGCGCATGGACAGCTTTTCCGAACGTCGCATCGGGGTTAACCAGATCCGCGATATTATGGTTGAGCAGGGCTATTACGAAGCGATTACCTATTCCTTCGTATCACCTGAGTTGCAGGAGATTCTCGACCCGGGGCAAGCAACCTTGCCGCTGGCAAATCCGATCTCGACGGATATGTCCGTCATGCGCACGCGTTTGTTACCAGGGTTGCTGCAGGCGCTACGACATAACCTGAACCGACAGCAGCCCAGGGTGCGTCTGTTTGAAACCGGTCTCTGTTTTGTGCCAGCTGATGACGGCTTGCAGCAGACCCCACACATCGCCGGAGTGATTACCGGCAGCCGCCTGCCCGAAGGTTTGTATTCGCAAGCCGCGGGTCAGGTCGACTTTTTTGATATCAAGGGTGATCTCGAGGCTATCTTGAGATCGTCCGACCTGGCCGCTTTTGGTTTTCAACCTTCACATGATCTGGTCCTGCACCCCGGGCAGAGCGCCGACGTCAGTCTGAATGGCAAAGCGATAGGGTTTGTCGGGGGATTACATCCATCGGTTTTGAAAAAACTCGGTATAAATCAGCCAGTTTTTGTGTTTGAGATAGAACTTTCACCGATCCGTGATAAAAGCCTGCCAAAGTTCAGCGAAATGTCACGATTTCCATCGATTAGGCGAGATATTGCCCTTCTGGTGGATGCCGAATTACCGGTTCAACGGCTGCTCGATCAGATATATTCGATAAAAAATCAAATATTGCAGGAAGTATTTGTATTTGACGTCTATACTGGAAAAGAAGTGAGAAATAATCGAAAAAGTGTCGCTTTGGGCTTGATTTTACAGGACTTTTCACGCACTCTAGTTGACGAGGACGTGGAAAATCTGGTTACAAAAATCCTTGCACAACTAGAAGAACACTGTAACGCTGTTTTGAGGGAGAGCTGATGTCATTGACCAAGGCTGATATGGCCGAAATGCTATTTGAGGAACTTGGTCTCAATAAGAGAGAAGCTAAAGAAATAGTCGAACAGTTTTTCGAGGAAGTAAAACTGGCTCTCGAAACCGGACACCAGGTTAAATTATCTGGCTTTGGAAATTTTTTGACACGGTCAAAAGCCGAAAGGCCCGGCCGTAACCCGAAAACTGGCGAAGAAATTCCGATTTCGGCCAGAAAAGTTGTGACATTTCGTCCCGGGCAAAAATTAAAAATAAGAGTGGAAGCGTATGCTGGAAGCGAGCAACAATAACGAATTACCGGTAATCCCAGGTAAACGTTACTTCACCATCGGTGAGGTTGCTGAGCTCTGTGACGTCAAACCGCATGTGCTGCGCTACTGGGAACAGGAATTTCCTCAGCTCAAGCCCGTTAAACGACGCGGCAATCGAAGATACTACCAACGTCACGACGTGCTGCTGATCCGCCAGATCCGTAGCCTGTTGTATGATGAAGGCTTTACCATTGGCGGTGCCCGTCAGCGTCTTGAGGGCGAAGGCAACAAGGATGACGTCAATCAGAGTCAGCAGATCATTCGTCAGACCCTGGTCGAGCTCGAAGAGCTTCTGACCTTGCTAAAACGCTAAATCTAGAGTCAAATACCACTTCCAGTCAGTACAATCCATCGGGGCGTAGCGCAGTCTGGTAGCGTACCTGCCTGGGG
>JAIBDO010000190.1 GCA_024686195.1 Gammaproteobacteria bacterium
GGGCGCAGGGTGGGTTAGCGCTGTTGCGCCGATTGTTTCGGCGCTGAGATATTGATAACGCGGGTGTGGCTTAAGCGATCATGCCAGGTATATGGCTTGAACAACCGCCACCAGTATCCGCAGCCAAGGCACAGCAGAGAGAGTAAAGCGCAAGCGAGTCTCAGGTAGCATACGCCCCAACCGGGGTTATCTCCCGATTCACAGACCAGGCGGATCTTCCACACCCGCATGCCGAGCGTCTGCCCCGATTTTTGCCAGAACCAGGCGTAATAGCTGTACAGCATAAACAGCAGGTAGAGGCTGAACCAGGTGCTCGACACTATGGCTTCGCCGTGATTGAACAGCAGCGCGATCGCAGTTGCAAAAAACAGTACAGCGAAAATCAACAGACTGTCATAAATCATGGCCGCGAGCTGTTTAATCAGGCTTGCGGATGGCGCTTCAGAAAAAATCGGGTCAGACATGAAGTGTTCTATTTGTCGTTGCTGTCGGGTTAGTCGAGATTTGTTTATGTCGGTGAATCACGGCGGCTGAAATTCTAACCGTTTTTCAATCGAACAACTATAATACAGGACGCCGGTGAGTTCCGTGCATTCGTATCAAATACCCGCTGGTTAATGTATAATCGCGAGTGATTTTTTTCGTATCTGAATTAATTGAGGAGACTGGATAATGGCGACAGCAGAAAGTACAGCAACGTCGAAGCCAAAAGCAAAAGCTGCAACTAAACCCGCAGTAAAGAAGGCGGCTACCCGCCCTGTAGTAAAGAAGAAGGCTGCTAAGCCCGCAGTCAAGAAAGTTGCAGTCAAGAAAGTTGCAGTCAAGAAAGTTGCAGTCAAGAAAGCTGCAGTCAAGAAAGCTGCAGTCAAGAAAGCTGCACCTAAAAAGGCTGCTCGACCCGTCGCCAAGAAGGCAGCTACCCGCAAAGCCGCGGTAAAGAAATCTCCGATAAAGAAAGGGGCCGTTAAAAAGGCTGCGGCCAAAGCTTCAGTCAAGAAGGGTGCTGTTAAGAAAACTGCAGGCGCAGCCGCTCTGGCTAAAGTGCTGCGGGACAGCATTAAAGATTTGAAGAATCAGGTTAAGGCTTTGAAAGCTGAAGTTACGTCTGCGAACAAACGTGCCGATGCCCTTAGCAATTTATCCTCCAAGCGTGGTGCCGCGATTGCCAGGTTCATTTCTGGTTGGGACAGGAAAGCTAACGCGTCGGCCGCAAAGAAGCCGAAGTCGAAGTCGAAGTCGAAGTCGAAGTCGAAAAAAGCTAAAGGTTGAACGAAGCCCGTTCGATAGTGAAAGAGGCGCAGCTTGCTGCGTCTTTTTTTTGCCTGCCAGATTTATGTCATGTGAAGTACATGCCCCATGAAGGCAAAGATGAAAGGTTTGCGATGAGGGCCTGTTGTTGAAGAAGAGCACCAAAGCGGATCGAGATCCGGCTATCGATCAATTCATCGATAGCCTGTGGGCACAAAAAGGTCTGGCGGAGCTAACGCTCAGTGCTTATCAACAGGATTTAACTCAGTTTTCGCGTTGGCTCGCACCGCGAAACAGTTCTCTTTCAGCCGCCCAGCAGACCGATATCCAGCAGTTTCTGGGTGAACGTTTTGAGCGCGGTTCTTCTGCGCGCTCAAACGCGAGGTTGCTATCAACCCTTAAGCAATTTTATCGGCATCTGGTCAGACTGGGGCAGCGCCAGGACAACCCCACCGCATTGGTGAGTGCGCCCCGGATTCATCGCAGCCTGCCGCAGGCGATGAACGAACGGGATGTTGAAAAACTGCTGCAGGCCCCCGATCTTGCAAGTGACTACGGAATGCGTGATCGCTGCATGCTCGAGCTGATGTACAGCTCGGGCTTGCGCGTCAGCGAGCTCGTCGGATTGCAGTTGAATCAGGTCAATACCCGTCTTGGACTGGTGCGACTGGTGGGTAAGGGCAGCAAGGAGCGAGTGGTTCCGGTGGGTGAGGAAGCGCTGCACTGGTTGCAACGCTATCTGCAGCAGACGCGTCCGGCGCTACAGGTGACAGCTGCCATTAACGATGCGCTTTTTCTGTCGAGCCGTGGCACTGCGATTACGCGCCAGGCATTCTGGCAAAACATCAAGAAACACCTGTTAACGGCCGGTGTCAAAACCGTTTTCTCGCCGCATTCGTTGCGGCATGCCTTCGCCACGCACCTGTTGAATCACGGTGCCGATCTACGCACCGTGCAAATGCTGCTGGGACATAGCAGTTTGTCGACGACTCAGATCTACACCCATATCGCGCAGACGCGACTGCAATCTATCCACGCACAACATCATCCCCGCGGCTAGCATACCCTGCACCGTGGCTTGCGTCTGGGCGTGATATCGAGAAGCCCTGGGCGCGGTGAGCCGGGTGTACTAATGCAGCAGGTTGAAGAGCTTGCGCCGGTAGGTCTGTACGCTGGGATGCTCGCCGCCAAGCAGGTCAAATAACTCGAGCAGACTGACACGCCCTATGTCGTCTTCATAGCTGCGATCGGTGCGCATGATGGTGAGCAGGCAGGCCATGGCGTTGTCGAAATCACCATGCGCGGTCAGGTGACGACTTTTATGCAGCAAGGCCTCAAGATCGAGTGGATTCTCTGCCAGGCGCTGTTCGATACCGTCCAGATCAGGCAGGTCGGCGAGCTGTTCGGCGAGCTTGATTTCGGCGCGTAGCTTTATCGCTGCATCGAGCTTGCTGCCCTCCGCGTCGAGGCTGTCCAGCAATGCAATGGCTGATTCCGTATCGCCCTGTGCGTTAACCATCTGGGCACAGGTTACTTTGAGTTCGGCGTTGTCGGGATCTTTGGCGAGCGCATGGTTCAGCATTTCCAGTGCCTGTTCAGTCTGGCCCTGCTCATAAGCCAGGATGGCGGCCTGCATGAACTGCTCTGATTCGGAAACGATGTGTTTATCCAGCATCGCCCGAATATCGGATTCAGGCGCGGCACCAACGCATTCATCGACCATCTGTCCCTGATAAAACAGTTTCATTGTCGGCAGGCTCTTGATGCCGAAATGCGCGGCGAGCTCCTGCTCCTGGTCGGCGTTGACCTTGGCCAGTTCGAACTTGCCGTCGTACTCTTCGGCCAGTTTGGCCAGCATCGGCATGATGGTTTTGCAGGGTTCACACCAGTCAGCCCAGAAATCGACCAAAACAGGCTTGTTGATGGATTTTTCCAGCACCAAATTCTGGAAATTCTGCATGCTGACATTGTGAATATAAGGTGACTCGCCCATAATAGAGAACCTGAAAAAAGATGCGCATTATATCAGGCCAATGGTCATCAATTACAAGGGTTTGCAATAGCGCGATCGCTTTACACTCAGGAATCTCACTTTTGAAGAATCAGTATGATGCAGCCTCGATAGAGGTACTCACGGGGCTCGATCCGGTCAGGAAGCGGCCGGGAATGTACACCGATACGACCCGTCCCAATCACCTCGCCCAGGAAGTGATCGATAATAGTGTCGACGAGGCGATCGCCGGTCATGCGAGCCAGATCGGCGTTATTTTACACGCCGACCAGTCGCTTAGCGTGATTGACGATGGCCGTGGCATGCCGGTGGATATTCATCCTCAGCAGAAAATTCCGGGTGTCGAGGTGATCCTCACCAAACTGCACGCCGGTGGCAAGTTTTCCAACAAAAACTATCAGTTCTCCGGCGGCCTGCATGGCGTGGGCGTGTCGGTCGTCAATGCGCTGTCGAGTCAGCTCGATGTGCGCGTGCGCCGCGATGGCAAGGAATACACGATCGGTTTTGAAGATGGTGACAAAACCATCGAGTTGAAAGAAATTGGGACGGTCGGTAAAAAAAATTCCGGCACCACCCTGCGCTTCTGGCCCAATCCCAGGTATTTCGACAGTCCGGTTTTTTCGGTGACGCGGTTAAAGCACGTGTTACGGGCCAAGGCCGTGTTGTGCCCCGGCCTGCGCGTCAAGTTTTACGTGGAAAAAACCAAGGAATCGCTCGAGTGGTTTTACGAGGATGGACTTGCTGATTATCTGACCGAATCCCTCGCCGGGTTCGAAGTGTTGCCGCAGCAACCTTTCTTCAACTCTTTGAAGGGCGAACACGAGGCGGTGGACTGGGCGGTGATCTGGCTCCCGCAAGGTGGTGAATCCATCACCGAAAGCTATGTCAACCTGATCCCAACCTCGCAGGGCGGCACCCACGTCAACGGGCTGCGTACCGGTATCACCGATGCCATCCGTGAATTCTGCGAGTTTCGCAGTTTGCTGCCGCGCGGTGTCAAGATCGCACCCGATGATGTCTGGGACAAGGTCAGTTTCGTGTTGTCGGTGAAGATGGAGGAGCCACAGTTTTCCGGGCAGACCAAGGAACGTCTGTCATCGCGCGAAACCGCAGCTTTTGTATCCGGTGTCGCCAAGGACTCCTTCAGCCTGTGGTTGAACCAGCACGCCGAGATTGGTGATCAACTGGCGCAACTGGCTATTTCCAGTGCGCAGAGCCGTCTGAAAACGGCAAAGAAAGTGGTGCGCAAGAAGGTTACCAGCGGACCGGCACTGCCGGGCAAGCTTGCCGATTGCAGCAGTCAGGACGTCGGTCGTACCGAGTTGTTCCTGGTCGAAGGGGACTCGGCCGGTGGTTCCGCCAAGCAGGCCCGTGACCGGGCCTTCCAGGCGATCATGCCGTTGCGTGGCAAGATACTGAATACCTGGGAGGTGCCCTCGGACCAGGTGTTGGCCTCGCAGGAGGTTCATGATATCTCGGTCGCCATTGGCGTCGAACCCGCTTCGGACAATCTCAAGAATCTGCGCTATGGCAAGATCTGCATTCTCGCCGATGCCGATTCCGATGGTGCGCACATCGCTACCCTGTTATGTGCGCTGTTCCTGCGCCATTTTCAGCCATTGGTGGAAAAAGGACACGTCTATGTTGCCAAACCGCCGCTGTATCGTATCGATGTCGCCAAGGACAAGTTCTACGCGCTGGATGAAGCTGAACGTGATGGCATCATCGACCGCATAACGGCGGAAAAACGCAAAGGCAAGGTGATGGTGACCCGTTTCAAGGGGCTGGGTGAAATGAATCCACTGCAGTTACGCGAGAGTGCGATTGCACCCGAAACTCGCCGGTTGGCGCAGCTGACGATCGAAGCCGGTGACTCGACGTTCAAGATTATGGACATGATGCTGGCCAAGAAACGCGCGCCTGATCGCAAGGAGTGGCTGCAAACCAAGGGAGACCTCGCAGAAGTATGAACGAGACAATGGAACTCAATTACGAGGGCGTTGAGAAGCAGCCGCTGCAGCAGTTTACCGAGAAGGCGTATCTAGATTATTCGATGTACGTCATTCTCGATCGTGCATTGCCGCATATCGGCGACGGCTTGAAGCCGGTGCAACGACGCATCATCTACGCGATGTCCGAACTTGGCCTGTCAGCCAGTTCCAAGCATAAAAAGTCGGCGCGCACCGTCGGTGACGTGCTGGGTAAGTATCACCCGCATGGCGATTCGGCTTGCTATGAGGCAATGGTGCTAATGGCACAGCCATTTTCCTATCGCTACCCGCTGATCGACGGCCAGGGTAATTTCGGTTCACCCGACGATCCCAAGTCTTTTGCCGCGATGCGTTACACCGAGTCGCGTTTGTCCGATTTTGCCCGCGTTCTGTTACAGGAGCTGGGGCAGGGCACGGTAGACTGGGTTGCCAATTTTGACGGTACCATGCAGGAGCCTTCGCTGTTGCCGGCGCGGTTGCCGCATATCTTGTTGAACGGAACTACCGGTATCGCCGTTGGTATGGCCACCGATTTACCGCCGCACAATCTGCGTGAGATTGCCCGTGCCTGTATTCTCTTGCTGGACAAGGCGAAAACACCGCTGGAAGAATTGCTCGAGGTGGTCGAAGGACCGGATTATCCGACCGAGGCCGAGATCATCACCCCGCGAGAAGACCTGCGCAGTCTTTATGAGACCGGTCATGGTTCGATACGCATGCGTGCTGTGTATGAGCGAGAGGACGGCGATATTATTGTCACTGCGTTACCACACCAGGTGTCAGGTGCACGGTTGATGGAGCAGATCGCGCAGCAGATGCTGGCCAAGAAGCTACCGATGGTCGATGATTTGCGCGACGAATCCGATCACGAGAATCCAACCCGGCTGGTGATTGTGCCGCGTTCCAATCGCGTCGATGTCGACAGTTTGATGGGCCATTTATTTGCGACGACTGATCTTGA
>JAIBDO010000150.1 GCA_024686195.1 Gammaproteobacteria bacterium
GGGTTTCGATGATCGGCAGTGCCGTCAGCGAACCGGTCTTGCCTTTCACTTCGCCGTTAGTCAGTCGTTCGACTTCGTCAGCATTGATACGTGAGGCACGTTCCAGCAAGCGTGAATGCAGGTAGAAAACATCACCCGGATAAGCTTCACGACCCGGCGGACGACGCAGCAGCAAGGATACCTGACGATAGGCCCAGGCCTGCTTGGTCAGGTCATCATAAATAATGAGCGCGTCTTCACCACGGTCACGGAAGTATTCACCCATGGTGCAACCGGAGTAGGGTGCGATGTACTGTAATGCGGCTGAATCAGAGGCATTGGCGGCTACCACGATGGTGTGCTCCATCGCTCCGAACTCTTCGAGCTTGCGTACCACGTTGGCGATGGTCGAGGCTTTCTGCCCGATGCCGACGTAGACACATTTAATACCGGTGCCTTTCTGATTGATGATGGCGTCGATGGCGACCGCGGATTTACCGGTTTGACGATCGCCGATGATCAACTCACGTTGACCGCGACCAACCGGTACCATCGCGTCGATTGCCTTGAGGCCGGTCTGCATCGGTTGTGACACCGACTGGCGCTCGATAACGCCGGGTGCGATACGCTCGATCGGCATAGAAATGTTTGATTCGATCGGGCCCTTGCCGTCGATCGGCTCACCCAGCGAATTCACGACGCGGCCCAGCATGGCTTCGCCGACCGGCACTTCCAGAATACGCCCGGTGCACTTGACCGTATCGCCTTCTGATATGTGTTTGTAGTCACCCAGAATTACCGCACCAACCGAATCGCGCTCGAGGTTCAGCGCCATACCGTAGGTGTTACCCGGAAATTCAACCATCTCACCCGACATAACTTCGGCGAGACCGTGAATTCTTGCGATACCATCCATCAGACTGACAACAGTACCTTCTGTTCTCGCCTCGGCAGCACCTTCAAAATTCTTGATGCGATCTTTTATGAGTTCGCTTATTTCTGACGGATTAAGTTGCATCGCGTGTTATCCCGTAAATGTAATAATCTGTTATTTGTTGAGAGCACTTATTTGTTAAGTGCAATGGTCAATTTCTGCATTTGCCCGCTGGCCGAACCATCGATCACCAGGTCACCTGCAGTGACGATGGCACCAGCGATCAGGCTGGCATCGATTTCGGTCGTAATGCTGACTTCCTTGCCGAGTCGTTTGGCCATGCTGCTGGCAATCTTGTCCTGCTGCTCCGCCGTCAATTCCTGTGCGCTACGCACCATCACCTCGATCGCCCCTTCGGCTTCCTGCTTGAGGGTCGTAAACTGCTGGTTAATGGCCGGCAGCGCCGCCAGGCGGTCATTTTCGGCCAGCAATGAAATCAGGTTACTGAAGTCGGCATCGGCTTCGATACCGGCAGCAGCCGCTACCGAAAGAAACAACTCAGCCAGTTCGCTGGAGAGCAACGCGGGTTGCTCGAACATAGCTTGCATATCGGAGTCGGCGGCAATCGCGGCAGCCTGCTGCAGACTATCCTGCCACTGCTGCAATTTTCTTTCTTCCGCGGCCAGTTCAAATAAAGCCCTGGCGTAAGGTCGAGCGACGGTTTCGAAATCAGACATGATTCAGGTCCTAGATCTGTGCGACCAGTTCATCAAGCACAGCCGCATGCGCTTTGGCATCGACTTCGCGTTTCAGAATCTGCTCGGCGCCTGCCAAAGCGATCACGGAGACTTCCCGGCGCAGGTGTTCGCGCGCAGAATTCACCTGCTGATCGATATCGGCGGTCGCTGCAACCTTGATCCGGTCTGCTTCTTCACGCGCACCCTCCTTGGCTTCGTCAACAATCTCATTGGCGCGCTTTTGCGCCTGATTGATGATTTCCTGTGCCTGCTGCTTGGCGTCAGTGATGCTTTCGCCCACTTTCGCCTGAGCTTCCTCAAGTTCCTTTTGACCGCGCTGTGCAGCGGCCAAACCTTCAGAAATGCGCGCATTACGCTCGTCCAGGGCCGCCATCAGTGGTGGCCATATATATTTCATGCATAACCAGACAAACACGGCAAAAGAAATTGTCTGCCCTATCAGTGTTGCATTGAAATTCATATTGCTGTCCTCGCTTTAGTCAATGTCAGTAGTGGTTTAGGCAACCGCAAACATGACATACATAGCCAGACCAACCGCGATCATCGGTATCGCGTCGACCAGACCCATAACGATGAAGAACTGGGTACGCAGTACCGGGATCAGCTCAGGCTGACGTGCCGCACCTTCAAGAAAGCGACCACCCAGCAAACCAATTCCTAATGCCGCACCCATTGCGCCCATGCCCAACATCAAAGCGCCAGCTAAATATAACAAGCCTGATTCCATTACTATCTCCTAATACTCTGCAGTGTGTTAAATAAAAAGTTAGTGATCTGCCTGCGACGCCATGTCCAGATACACGATGGTCAGCGTCATGAAGATAAACGCCTGCAAGGTGATGATCAGCACATGAAACAGCGCCCAACCCACTTGCAACAATCCACCCGATATACCCAGTACCCAGCTACCGCTGTACATCAGGGCGATCAAGATAAAAATCATTTCACCTGCATAGAGGTTGCCGAACAAACGCAGTGCCAGTGAAACGGGTTTTGCAATCAGTGTGACGCCTTCCAGAACAAGGTTGAGCGGCATCATAAATTTGGGGAACGGGTGAAAAGCCAGTTCCGCGAAGAAGCCTCCAGGGCCCTTCATTTTAATGCTGTAATAAAGAATCAGCAAAAATACCGACAGCGACAGGCCGAAGGTTATGTTGGGATCGGTGCTGGGCACTATCTTGAGATAGGGCACACCCATCAGGCTCGCCAGCCAGGGGATATGATCAACAGGGATCAAATCCATCAGGTTCATCAGGAAGATCCACACAAAGATGGTTAACGCCAGGGGCGCTACCAATGGGTTCTTGCCGGTAAATGAACCGCGCACTGAGTCATCGACAAACTCAATGATCATTTCAATAAAGTTCTGCAATCCTGTCGGTGCGTCGACAGATGCTTTTTTCGCCGCCCGCTGGAAGATCCAGAAGAAAAACAGGCCCAGTCCGATCGAGAAAAACATCGAATCGAGATTGATCGACCAGAAGCCCATCTCCGCGATGTCTTCTGCGTTATGCGCAATACCCCAGCTGCCATCTGCCTTCTGCCCGTAGGTCAGATTGGTCAAATGGTGCTTGATGTATTCGCTTGGACTTTCGTAGCTGCCAGCCATAATCGCTCAGTTACCTTTTATAACAAACGCTGCTATCCAGCCGGAAGTTTCAATCAACACAAATCCGGCAAACAACACAACAGGATCCCAGGGGTAATCAGTGGTGAACGCGAGCATAAAGATCGCGCCTGTAATCACCCACTTACCGATCTCCGACCGGTATGCGTAGCCCAACCACTGCTGCGCATTCTCATTATCTTCGGCCCGCAACATTCTCATCCAGAGATATGTTTTCGGAACCAGGGCGGCCACACATCCCGTCATTGCTGACATCATGGCCGCTGCGTCCCAGATACCCGTTACAGCCAGGTAGATGAACCCCAGAACGTATTGAAGAACCAGTACCTTGAGAATCTGATTTTTCATCGCTTTTCCGCACCCTTTTCAGGATCAGCACACCGCAGCAGAAAAAGCGGAAGCGAAGTATAACGGACTTAATTGCGAATAATCAATCATCGGTCCAAATAAATTTAAACCGACAAATGTTCGAGTATGCCATCGAGTTCGGCAGTGCTGTTAAAGCTTATAACCAGTTGCCCGGATCCCTTTTTGCCGGACTTGATTTTAACGCCGGCACCGAGTTTTTCGCTAATCCTGGTTTCCAGGCGCGTGACATCCGGATCGCTCGCAGGCGCCTGCACCTTGCCCTTTTCCTGTGCGGCGAGCGTCTTCTTCACTAACTGTTCCGTTTCTCTGACCGACAGGCCCCGGTTAACCACGATCTTCGCCACTTCGATCTGGTCATGGCGAATCAGCGCCAGCAGCGCGCGCGCATGACCCATGTCAAGCAGCCCCTTGTTCACCTGCTCTTTGACCGGATCAGCCAGATCGAGCAAGCGCAGCATATTGCTTACGGCCGCGCGCGAGCGACCCACGGAATCCGCAACCTGTTGATGTGTAAGGTCAAATTCTTCGATCAAACGCATAAACGCCTGCGCTTCCTCGAGCGGATTCAGGTCTTCACGCTGAATGTTTTCGATCAGCGCAATGGCGGCCGTCGCCCTGGCATCGAGCTCGCGGATCAGCGCGGGAATTTTTTGCAGCCCAGCTAACTGAGCCGCACGCCAGCGCCGCTCACCCGCAACCAGCTCGAAATGATCGCCCTCGGGACGCACCACAATGGGTTGCACCACGCCCTGGGCACTGATCGAATCGGCCAGTCCCTGCAGCGCTTCAGGCTCAAATACCTGACGTGGTTGATAGCGACCCCGCTTGATACGATCGATATCGATCTCCATCAGGCCATCGGCGCTGGTGGTCTGTTGCAGGTCTCTGGTCTCTTCGATACTGCCGATCAGTGAACCGAGCCCTCTACCCAGGCGCTTTTTTTTCATAGTACTCATTGATTTATGTAATGGTTCTTTTTGGCATCGCGGCGCAACATTTCGCCGGCGAGTGCAAGATAGGCCATCGAGCCACGCGAATTCTTGTTGTACTTCAAAATAGACTGGCCATAACTCGGTGCCTCGGCGAGCGCGACATTGCGCGGTATCACGGTGCGGTAAACCTGATCGCCAAAGTGTTCGACCAGTTCGCTCGACACATCGTTGGACAGATTGTTACGCGGATCGTACATGGTACGCAACAGGCCTTCGAGCCGAATTTCGGGGTTCACACTGATACGGATCTGCTCGATGGTGTCGAGCAACGAGGACAGACCCTCGAGCGCATAGTATTCGCACTGCATCGGCACCAACACACCGTCGGCCGCAACCAATGCGTTAACCGTCAGCATATTCAACGACGGTGGGCAATCGATGAGGATGTAATCGTAGTCGCCGCGCAGGCTGTCGAGTGCCAGCGCCAGCTGGCGCTCACGTCCGATTTTGTTGACCAGCTGCACTTCAGCGGCCGTCAGGTCGGCATTAGCCGGCAGGATGTCATAGCCGGCATCAGGGGTATGCTGCAGGGCCTCCGAGGCTTTGGCGTCGCCCAGCAACACATCGCAGATACTGAGATCGAGCTTGTTCTTGTCGACACCACTGCCCATCGTGGCGTTGCCCTGGGGATCCATATCAACCAGCAACACGCGCCGACGGGTAGCGGCCAGGGACGCGGCGAGGTTAACCGTGGTCGTGGTTTTACCTACTCCGCCTTTTTGATTGGCAATGGTGATTATCTTAGTCATTAAGCTGGGTCATTGCTCCGGTTCATAACTGTGTCACCGCCACCAGGCTGCGGGGTTCGCGTATGCCAGGCACTTGCAGTATTTCTTCCTCGAATGTAAACCTGGATTGATCCAGTAACCCGGCTTCCTCGGGCTTGAGACCGGTTTTCATCGTTATCAAGCGGGTTCCTGGCGCCATCAGGTGCGCGACGCTGTCGCAGAAATCGGTCAGCGATGCGTATGCGCGGCTGACGATAAAATCCGGCGAGTCGGGCGCATGATAGTCCTGAACCCTTGTCTGCACAACTTGGGCATTCTTCAGGCCACAATGCGCGATGGCCTGGCGAATGAAACGGGTTTTACGGGAATTGCTGTCGAGCATAACCCAGACGGTTTCCGGCATCGCGATGGCGAGCGGTATGCCGGGTAATCCGGCACCGCTACCGACATCGATCGCCTTACGGCAATTCGTCAGATGTGGCATAACCGACAGGCTGTCGAGCAGGTGGTAACACATCATCTTCGGCAATCCCTTAATCGCCGTCAGATTATAAGTCTGGCTCCATTTTTCCAGCAGGTAGAGGTATTCCAGCAACTGATCGTACTGGGTTTGCTGGAGCCTGATGCCCAGAGCCTCGGTGCCCGCACGCAGATCGCCAGCAAGATTCATTCAAGCCGACCTGGTTAAACAAGAAGAACCGCAGTCTTTATTTGCGCAGCGGATAACACTCTTTCTGACCGCCGCAGACATGCCGATCAAGCGGAAGTGGCTTGTTTAAGAGGTTCAGTCGTCTTTGTGTCATGGCGCTTGAGGTGCACCAGCAGCAGAGAAATAGCGGCCGGCGTTACACCGGAGATACGCCCGGCCTGACCAATCGTCGAAGGACGATGCTGCGTCAGTTTCTGGCAGACTTCATTCGACAGGCCGCGCACCGCATCATAGTCGAGCGAGTCCGGCAACTGTGTTTGCTCGTGCCGGCTTGCCTTGTCGATCTCCTGTTGCTGGCGATCGAGATAACCGGCGTACTTAACTTTGACCTCGGCCTGGGCACGCACCGCGGCAGGATAGTCATCCGCCCCATCAATAAAGGGCATCAGGTCTTCAATGTCCAATTCCGGGCGCTTCAGAATTTCAGCAAACCGATATTCACGGGTCAACGGGTTTTGCAAGCTGGGCTGCAACTTGAGCGCAACCTCGGTATCCGGCCTGACCCATTGGTCCTGCAAGCACTGATCAAGACGCAGCACCTTTTCACGATAGTCTTCGAAGGCACGCCAGCGGGCATCCTCGACCAGGCCGAGGCCGCGACCCAGTTCCGTCAGGCGCAGATCGGCATTGTCTTCGCGCAACATCAGCCGGTATTCCGCGCGCGAGGTAAACATGCGATAAGGCTCCTTGGTACCACGCGTGATCAGATCATCGACGAGCACTCCGAGGTATGCCTCAGAGCGCTTCAATTCAAGTGCAGGCTTGCCCTGTACGCGCGCCGCCGCGTTAGCGCCGGCCATCAAACCCTGCGCAGCGGCTTCCTCGTATCCAGTCGTACCGTTGATCTGACCGGCAAAGTAAAGGCCCTCGATGAAGCGGGTTTCCAGGGTCGCTCGCAGGTCACGCGGGTCAAAAAAATCATACTCGATCGCATAGCCAGGGCGGGTTATCTGGGCCTGCTCGAAACCAGCCATACTGTTGACGAAACGCTGCTGCACATCAAACGGCAGGCTGGTAGAAATACCATTGGGGTAGATCTCACCGAGCTTCAAGCCTTCCGGCTCGATAAAAATCTGGTGCGACTTCTTATCGGCAAAGCGCACCACCTTGTCTTCGATCGACGGGCAATAACGCGGGCCGACACCTGCTATTTCACCGCTGAACAGCGGCGAGCGATGCAGACTCTCGCGAATGATGTCATGGGTCTTTTCGTTGGTATGGGTGATGTGACAGGAGATCTGCTCGGGATGCATATCCTGAGTGCCCATAGTAGAGAACAGCGGCAGCGGATCATCA
>JAIBDO010000027.1 GCA_024686195.1 Gammaproteobacteria bacterium
GCATGTTGCCGAAGGTGCGCTGTGCGTTGAATGCGGTTAAGGGTGGCGTTGCGACCAGCCAGATCATCGACGGGCGTATCAAGCATTCGGTGCTGCTGGAGCTGTTAACCGATAGCGGGGTCGGCACCTTGATCAATGGCGTTACTTTATAGGGTAACCGAGGGCATATCGATCAGTCAGGTCGATCAGTGCTGCATGATCATCAGCGGTTGCGATTATTGATTTAGTTACTGGCGGACTTAAGGCGCTGGAAACGCTCTAGATCCTGGTTGTATTTTTCGCTGATTTTATCTTTTTCCGCCTCTTTGGATTCAAGCTGCGCGTTGCGACTTTCAATTTTGCGCTCGAAATGCTCAATTTTTTGCGCCAGGCCGCCCGGAACTTCTTTGCCCTTGGCGGTATAGTTCAGTTGCGCATGATTGGTGAAGTGGTCGAGTTGACTCTGTGTGCCTTTAACGCTGTTCTGGATCAGGCGAATGACCGATTCAATGGATTCGATGCGGTTTTCGCGAGCATGTTCAATTTCTTCCTCGGAACTGAAGGTGAGCAGTAATACTCGATCATGCCGCTCCTGTATCGCCTTCAATCTGGCTTCTTCGCTTTGCTGCTTCTCGAGTTTGCGCAGGGCTTCCGCTTCGATCGCAATTTCCTCTGGACTTTTGGCGGCCTCCTTTGTGGTTACCACCAAGCCCTGGGGATTGAGCTGTTGATGCCCTGTAGGGCTCTGCTTGGGTGGAAGTTGATCGCTATAGCGCACCGCGCCATTTTCATCGACCCATTTATACAGGGCGCTGGCCATTGACTGTGTGTTAAAGACACAGAGTAAACCTGCCAGGCATAAACCCGGCAGCCGCGTTGAACCCGCATGTTTCAATGTCATTGCAAAACGCACTATGGTGATTCTTCCTGTTGTAATCAAAAAATGTCAAACCGTTAGACTCATATATATAGGCCAATAATTCGCTTTTTCCATTATTTTGCAGATTATTGCACCTCGAGTAGCGAGGCGACTGGAGTGTGCACTGCCTGCAGGTAGCGATGAGCGCCCACAGAGGTAACCAGCACCGCGACGCCAACGTTTTCAGCCTGCCAGGCTGGGTCTATTGCAATGCGATGCTGATTTTCAGTCCGCAGACTTTGGGCCGGGCTCATGTAGCGCACCACTTGCTCGTGATGCAGGACTTTACCTGAATTCTCACCCCGCTTGACGTCGGTTGAAAGCTTGTTTTCGTAGACCAGGTACCGATGGTGAATCGGCTCGCCGTTATCGAGTTCTGAGGGTGCCTGCACGGCAACCACCAGTTCGGATTGGTCGCGGGAAACGGTCAACCGTAGCGTGATCGAAGCGGGCTGTTGGTTCGTTTGCTGAATCTTGTTGAGAATATTGGCAGAGCCTCGTGCCTCTTTGCCGTTAACAAAGAATTCCGGTGTGTAAATCGTGCGTTGCTGATTATTGGCACCCAGCACCCGCTGGCGTCTGGTGTAGTCCGCGTTGGAAAATCGATCCTTCCAGCCCAGGTAATCCCAATAGTCGACATGAAACGCAAGTGCGAGCAGGTCCAGGTCCTGCTGTGGTGTGGTCACCAGTTTCTCCAGCCAGCGATCGGCTCGCGGACAACTGCTGCAGCCCTCGGAGGTGTAGAGTTCGACCACGGCAGTTTGCCGGTCGCCACTGTCGACTACAATCGGGGTCCCGGCAAATACCGGGGTTGAGAGAAAACTGGCGAGAATCAGGAGTCGTAGCATGGCGCACCTGCCTTATGTCCGAATGGTTAGCTGCCTGTCTGACTTAACATGATCTACTGCGGAAAATCCGAGTTTGGCCAGATTTCCCGCACTTTCTCGTTGAATAGCGGTGCTATTCGCCTCAAAAGATCGAAAAATCTGACTCAAATCGGTTTTCCCTCGCTACGATCGGTCAAGTCCGACAGGCAGCTAGTAGACTCCCTTAGACGTTGCGAGTTCAGTCGATTCCGTAGCGGGCCCGATAGTCTTCAATGGCATCCCGGTGGCTTTGATCGCCGCTAGCATCAAGGTACTCGAGGATATGTTCGAGTTTGATGATAGACACCACGCTTAATCCGCGCTGTTCCAGTTCCTGGATTGCCGATACCTGGCCCAGCCCCTTTTCCTGCCGGTCGAGCGCGATGGTGACTGCTACGACCTGCGCACCCTGTGCCTCGATCAGCGATATGGCTTCGCGAATGGCGGTTCCGGCAGTGATGACATCATCAATGATCATGACACGACCGCTAATCTCCGCGCCAACGATGCTGCCGCCCTCGCCGTGATCTTTGGCTTCCTTGCGATTGAAGGCATAGGGGAGGTCGCGTTGATGAAGCTGGAATAGTGCGCTGGCGGTGATCGCTGCCAATGGGATGCCCTTGTAGGCGGGGCCGAACAGCAGATCGAAGTCGATTTCAGAGTGTTCGATAGCATCGGCATAAAACGCGGCCAGGGCGGCGAGGTCGGCACCACGATTGAAAATACCGGCATTAAAAAAATAAGGGCTGACGCGCCCTGACTTGAGCGTGAATTCGCCGAACTTCAGGGCGCCGCGTTGCAGGCAATAGTTGACGAAGCGGGATTGGTAATCTTGCATAAACGAATCGCTACTAGTTGGACAGGTTAAGTCATGTATCATATCGCCAGATTTTGATATTGGTAGCAGTTTAAGATGCGCGTAATCTCAGTGAACACCAACGGTATCCGCGCGGCGGCGCGCAAGGGTTTTTTCGACTGGCTGCCGCGACAACGTGCGGATTTTATTTGTATCCAGGAAACCAAGGCGCAGGTTGACCAGCTCGAGCAGCTTGATCAGCCGTTGTTTCACCCGAAACGCTACTTTTGCAGTTATTTTGATGCGCTGAAGAAAGGCTATTCAGGCACCGCAATTTATAGTCGCGAAAAACCGTTGCAGGTCATTCGAGGCTTCGGCCAATCAGAATTTGATAACGAGGGGCGCTACCTCGAGTATCGCTATAAAAATCTGTCGGTTATCTCGCTCTACGCACCATCGGGTTCTTCCGGTGATCATCGCCAGGAGTCCAAGTGGCGATTTATGGACAGTTTCATGCTGCACCTGCAGGCACTGCGTCGCAAGCGCCGTGAATTTATCATTTGCGGTGACTGGAATATTGCGCACCAGAATATCGATTTGAAAAACTGGCGCTCAAATCAGAAAAACTCAGGTTTCCTGCCGGAGGAGCGCGCCTGGCTTTCAGATCTGTTTGATCGAGTTGGATATGTGGATGCCTTTCGGGTCGTCGAACCGCGTGCCGAACAGTACACCTGGTGGTCGAATCGTGGACAGTCCTGGGACAAGAACGTGGGCTGGCGCATCGACTACCAGATCGTCACACCCGGTCTCAAGGATTGTATTCAGAGCGCTCGTGTGTATCGAGATAAACGCTTCTCCGACCACGCGCCGTTGATCATGGATTACGACCTGGAGCTCTCTCAGTAGTGACGGTGATGGCTCCAGGCTTTGTTGATACGCTCAAGCTGTTTTGCCACCGGCGCGTGGTTGTTATGCTGTTTCTGGGTTTTTCCGCAGGCATTCCCCTGTTATTGATTTTTTCGTCGCTTAGCCTGTGGTTGCGGGAGGCTGGCGCTGAGCGCGCCGCGGTTACCTATTTCAGTTGGGCGGCGCTTGGTTACTCGTTTAAATTCGTCTGGGCGCCGCTGGTTGACCAGCTGCCCTTGCCGCTGCTTACACGCCTGCTGGGTCGGCGCCGCGCCTGGATGTTGCTGGCGCAACTGGCCATTATTGTCGCGATCATCGGGATGGCGGCGATCGACCCTGCTGCGAGTGAGCAAAGTCTGGCATGGATGGCGATAGCCGCTGTCCTGCTGGGTTTTTCGTCGGCAACCCAGGACATTGTTATCGATGCCTATCGCATCGAATCGGCTGAGGCTGAACTGCAGGCAATGATGTC
Source organism: Gammaproteobacteria bacterium (assembly GCA_024686195.1). Taxonomy (GTDB): domain Bacteria; phylum Pseudomonadota; class Gammaproteobacteria. The sequence continues at coordinate 3,939 of JAIBDO010000027.1, forward strand.
GGCAACTTATATTGCAGGTTATCGAATCGGTATGTTAACCGCCGGGGCCGGCTCGTTGTTTCTGGCTGACTGGTTCGGTACCACTACCGGGGCCTATAGTTACCAGGCGTGGCAGTGGACCTACTGGGCGATGGCCGCGGCGATGTTGGTCGGTGTTATTACGACCTTGTGTATCGGTGAACCGCGCCAGTCTGAAGCGCGCGACAGCCTCGTCGGTAATCGTGATTATCTGCGTTTCATGCTGTTATTTGCGCTGTCGATAGGGGCTTTCGTCAGTATCTTTTTCTACAGTGGTGATATTGCCGAGTCCTTCAAGGCGTCGTTGGGCGCTTCCTGGATGAGTCCGTTTCTGGCCGCATTCCTGATCGAGGCATTACGCCTCGTACTGGCGCTGCTGGTGGCCTGGCTGGTTGCTATGCTGCTGGTCAGGAGCGGGGCCGTCAACTACGCGTTGGTGGAACGCAGTTACCTGGCACCGGTGCGCGACTTTTTCAGTCGTTATGGTTGGTCGCTGGCCTGGATATTACTGGCATTGATCGGTGTTTACCGAATTTCTGACATAGTGCTCGGGGTCATTTCCAACGTGTTTTACCAGGACCTTGGCTTCAGCAAGAGCGAAATTGCCAGCGTTGTGAAAACCTTCGGTTTGTTGATGACTATTGCCGGTGGTTTCCTGGGTGGCCTGCTGGCCATTCGTTTTGGCGTGATGCGCATATTATTCCTGGGGGCCGTGCTGTCGGCCGCGACCAACCTGCTCTTCATGCTGCTCGCCAGCATCGGCTACGATATGTTCTGGCTTTATGTCATTATTTCCGCCGACAACCTGTCGGCCGGCATCGCCAGTGCCGCGTTTGTTGCGTTTTTATCGAGCCTGACCAACGTGTCTTTCACCGCCATGCAATATGCCATATTCAGTTCGTTGATGACATTATTGCCAAAGCTGCTCGGTGGTTATTCTGGCTCGATGGTCGATGTCCTGGGTTATCCGGGGTTTTTCATGCTTACCGCGATTCTCGGATTACCCGTGTTGTTATTGATAGTCATCGCGGCCCGACGCTTCCAAATCGGGGAGCATTCTGGCTGATTTATTTGTATAGTTTCAACCCACAGGACCAACCAAAGATCAATCATGACTAATTCTGAATCTCTGTTCCAGCAGGCAACCACCGTCATCCCGGGCGGCGTGAATTCTCCGGTACGCGCTTTCAACGGGGTGGGTGGTACGCCGCCGTTCATCGATCGCGCCGAGGGCGCATACCTGATCGATGTTGACGGAAACCGATACGTTGATTATGTCGGTTCCTGGGGGCCCATGATCTGTGGTCATGCGCATCCGGAAGTGGTCGCCGCGGTCTCTGCGACGGCCGCCAAAGGGTTGAGTTTTGGTGCGCCCTGCGCGCTGGAAGTCGAACTGGCACAACGCATCTGCGACATCATGCCGAATATCGACCTGGTGCGCATGACCTGTTCCGGCACAGAGGCGACTATGAGCGCTATTCGACTCGCGCGCGGTTTCACCGGGCGTGACAAGATCATAAAGTTCGAAGGCTGTTATCACGGCCATTCTGATTCTCTGTTGATCAAAGCCGGTTCCGGAGCGCTCACTCTGGGCGTGCCGAGTTCACCGGGCGTACCCGCTGTGCTCGCCGAGCATACCGTGACGCTTGCCTATAATGACAGTGACCAGGTAAGGCAGGCATTTGCTGAAATTGGCGATCAGGTCGCCTGCATTATTGTAGAACCGGTGGTGGGTAACATGAATTGTGTACCGCCTGCGGACGGGTTTCTGCAAACCCTGCGCGATTGTTGCGATGCCTCCGGCAGCCTGCTCATCTTCGATGAAGTGATGACGGGTTTTCGCGTCGGGCTCGGCGGTGCTCAACAACGCTATAACATCGTTCCGGATCTGACGACTCTGGGCAAGGTCATTGGCGGCGGTATGCCGGTTGGTGCCTTCGGTGGCCGGCGCGATATCATGCAGCACATCGCTCCGCTCGGGCCGGTGTATCAGGCGGGAACGCTGTCCGGTAACCCGGTGGCGATGGCGGCGGGTCTGAAAACCCTGGAAATTATTTCACGTCCGGGGTTCTTCGAGGCGTTGACTCAGACCACGACCCAGTTGCTGGATGGATTGCACGCGGCCGCAACGGCCAACGATATCGCGCTGCGCAGCAATCAGGTGGGCGCGATGTTCGGCCTGTTTTTTACCGATCAACCCGAGGTATCAAATTTTACCCAGGTCAGCGCCTGCGATGTCGAACGTTTCCAACAGTTCTTTCATGGCATGCTGAGTCGCGGAGTGAATCTGGCTCCATCCGCCTACGAGGCGGGCTTCGTCAGCGCGATGCATGGCGCGCATGAAATCGAGCACAGTATTGCCGCGGCGGCCGCCTGTTTTGCGGATATGCGGACTCAAAACTGAGCTAGCAACTCGCGCTACAGGCCCAGCATGGCTTTTTTCAGGCTCTTGTCGGCGGGATGGTTGCCAAGCCAGATTTCCAGCAGGGCATTGCTGAAATCCTTGCCCGCAACAACGCCGAGGATCTGTTGGTTTTTGCTCACTTGAGTGCCGCTGCCGGGCAGGTAATCGAAGCGGAACTGATCTTTGGCTATAGCACTGCTGTCGAAAAATCCGTAGAAAACCTCGATCCTGGGTTGCAGTTTTTGCAATGCCTCGGCGCTTTGATTTTGTTCGAATCCCGCGCGCCAGCTATCCAGTAACTTATCCTGTGCGACCTCTTTGTAAACAAAGTCGAGTTGTATGCGCCAGGGTCCGGGTGTGGACAGTATCCGGGTGATATCAGCGGATTTCTGTGCGAGGTACAGGGAACCGACATACACGTCTACCCAGAATTTTTCGCGCACACCCGCGCCATTTAACATCAGTGTATTGCCACTAGCGGTCTGGATCTGTTTATCGATAAAAACACCGGAAATTTCGTCTGCCATTGCTACTGTGCAGCCGAAAAGAACTGAAATAACGATTATCAGGGTGCGCACAAGCACGGTCTCCTTCACGATATTCAGCGCAGTGTATGCACAGTTGTGAAAAAATGAAACCTTGTTGCTGAAGGCGCAGCAGTGGTCGTTTAGTCGTCTCCGGCTTCCGGCTTGATGTACTGGATCACGCCGAGACGGATCAATTCTGCATGCAGTATCACTGCTCGATCGACACCGTCGGGGATTTCCAGCAAGCGTTGTTTGAGCGCTGCCTCGATTGGCAGCTGATAGATGAGCTGATACAGAATTTGGCAAAAGGGCTGGTTGTCGACTTTTATACGCCCCGCCTGGGCGCTGATGTGATCGAGCAGTTCGAGCATGTAGTGATATTGTTCGGGAATCTCGGCGCTGTCGTTGTCTTCAAGTATCTTGATCTCCGCCAGCGTCAGGCCATCGGTCTGGGTGCGTGTCGATAGAATTTCGAAGCGTTCAACGCCGAGTGCGGTAATGCCGAGCAAGCCGTCAGCGCGATGTTCCCAGTCACTGATGGTCGAAGTTGTGCCAATCGAGTAGACGTCGGTGTCAATACCGGTTTCCTCACCCTTGTGAATCAGCACCACGCCAAACAGGCTGTTCTCACGCAGGCAATTTGCGATCATATCGAGGTAGCGGGGTTCGAAGATTTTAAGCCCCAGCGTATTGGCCGGAAGCAGAACCGTCTTCAAGGGGAATAACGGGATTTCATTCATGTCCGTTCACTGCGTTTCGGTGCTCAATTACCCCATCGTGGCGACAGATCGTTTTCAATTCCCAGTTGATCGAGGATGCGGGCGACGATGAAATCGACCAGTTCTGATACCTCGCTGACGCCGTGATAGAAACCTGGGTTCGGCGGTAATATTACCACTCCCAGGCGTGCCAGTTTGAGCATATTTTCCAGGTGAACCGCGGAGAAGGGAGTTTCCCGGGGTACCAGGATAAGCGTTTTGCGCTCTTTGATAGCAACGTCAGCAGCACGGTGAATCAGGTTGTCGCTGCTGCCCACGGCTATCGACGCAAGACTACCCATGGTGCAGGGGCATACCACCATCGCGTCGGCGACGGACGAGCCACTGGCCGGTGGCGCTGTCCATTGATCGCGGGAGTATACCTGGATCAGCTCAGGATCGGCGCTGAAATAGTCGACAATAGTCTGGCGCATTTTTTGCGGTGATCCGGTGAGTTTCAGTTTGGTTTCCATTCCCATTACAATCTGCCCGGGCTGCGAGCTGATGAACTGAATCTGGATGTTGTTGCTCAGCAGACACTCTATCAGGCGTAAAGTGTACTCGGCACCGGAGGCTCCGGTCATCGCCAGGGTAACGACCTTCGGTTTCATGAATCGGTCAGTTCCAGATCGGCTTCAACCAGTTTGTCGGTAGCCTGAGACAGTCGGGAAATAAGGTTTTCGAGGAAAATGCGGTAGTAGCGTATCTGGGTTTCAGTCGATGCCTGTTCCATCAGTGAAGCGCTGACACTCATCAGAGAAACCTCGGTGCGGGCCATAATGGTTGCGTTTCGAGGTTGGCGGGTGAGGAACGCAATTTCCCCGAAGCAGTCGCCCTGCTTCATCAAGCCCACGACCTTGTCGTTTTTCACGACTTCGACGCCACCCTTGGCGATAATATAAAAAGCGGTTTCGGGTTCGCCCTCGGTGACGATCACGTTACCTTTTTCAAAATCCTTCCACTCGCTGGCATTGACGACCTCGGTGATCTGTTCATCGCTGAAATCCTTGAAGAAGGCGAGGTAGCGCAGGGTTTTCCACTTCTCCTGCATGTCGATACGCTCACCGATATCGCGCAGGCTACCGACGGCCTTGCTCAGATCTTTAGCCATGTCCAGGGCGGTGTCATAGCGGTCGTAGATGATTTTCTGAATTGCTTTTTCGACGATTGCGATGATGTTGTAGTCGACTTCCGGGTTGAGCTCCTGGATCGGCTGGGGCTCAAGATTACTGATCTTGTAAATCAGCGACTCCAGGCTACTGGCTTTGTAAGGCGCCTTTCTAGCGAGCAAGGCATACATCACCGCTCCGAGCGAGTAGATGTCCGATTGCGCAACCAGGCGTTTTTCTTCAGACAGTTGCTCCGGTGGCATGTACATCGGAGACCCATGTACTTCGGTATCGGGGTTTTCGAAGCCGACATCAACATGGGCAATGCTGAAGTCCATGATTTTGACATCACCATCGTTGCTGAGCATGATATTACCCGGCTTCAGATCGCGGTGAATGACGCCCTGGCGATGCACGTAGTCGAGACCCTTGGCGCACTGGTAGATAACATCGACGATCTGTTTGGGATTCAGCGTGCGCCCACCACTGACGTATTCCTGCAGGGTCGTGCCATCGACGAACTCCATTACTATGTAATTGAGATCATTTTCCTGTCCGGCGTCGTAAACGCTAACCACCGAGGGGTGGTGCATGCGTCCGGCACTGAATACCTCGGCAAAAAACAGTTCGCGTACTTTTTGTACGGTCGCGGCATCCATATCGAGTGAAGTGTGCGCGACCTTGATGGCCACGGTGCGTTGCACAAACGGGTCATAGGCCTCGTATACGACACCCATGGAACCACGACCGATGCGCCGCTTGATCTCGTACTTGGCTATTTTTGTGGGTCGTTGAGATTTTTCAGACATGCCCAATCTAGTTTTGCAGCGCAGCTATCAGACGCTGATGTATGTTTTCGAAACCACCATTACTCATGATCACGATTTGATCTCCCTGGTGGACTGTGTGCGTCAAGGATTCGATGATTTGCTGCGAATCCTTCTTTATCTCGACTAGTGTAGTCGCTGATGCGGCTATTTTTGCCAAATCCCAGGGTAAATCTGGATTTTCACATAACAGAACAAGGTCGGCAGCGGCCAGAGATGCCGCGAGCTGGTCACTGTGAATGCCCATCTTCATCGTATTGGAGCGTATATCGAGCACTGCGATCAGGCGCCCTGATGTTGTGCCCTTGAGTGCGTTCAGGGTGAGATCGATCGCCGTCGGATGATGCGCGAAATCGTCGATGATGCGTACGCCGTTGATCTCCGCGATGATTTCCTGGCGACGTTTTACCCCACCATAGCGACTCATGGCGTCGAGCGCGATGTCGATAGCGACGCCCGCGTGACGCGCAGCGATGATGGCCGCAGTCGCATTGAGCGCGTTGAACTGGCCCGGTTGAGCAAGCTGTAACGGATAACTGTGCTCTGCGTGATTCAATCGATTGTCACTATCAAGGAAAAAGTCAGCGTTCTGGTTGCGCGCGGCAAAACCTGTTTGCTCGCTCCAGCAGCCCATATCCAGAACCTCCTGCAACGCCTCCTCATCCTGGTTGAAAATGATCAGGGCGCTGCCCGGCAGGGTACGCACCAGGTGATGGAACTGGCGTTTGATAGCGGTCAGGTCGTCGAATATGTCGGCGTGGTCAAACTCGAGATTATTCAGCACCAGCGTGCGCGGATGATAATGAATAAATTTGGAGCGTTTGTCGAACAGGGCCGAGTCATATTCATCGGCTTCGATCACGAAAAAAGGGCCGCTGCCGAGTTTGGCGGTCTGCTTGAAGTTCTGGCTGACGCCGCCGATCAAATAGCCGGGATCGAGGCCGGCGTCTTCGAGAATCCACGCCAGCATGCTGCTGGTAGTCGTCTTGCCGTGCGTGCCGGCAACGGCCAGCACCCAGCGCGTGCGCAGGATCGATTCATAGAGCCACTGTGGACCAGAGGTGTAGGGCAGGCCTTTTTCCAGTATTTTTTCGAATTGCGGATTGCCGCGAGAGATCGCGTTACCGACCACATAGACATCGCAGTCCTCGGGCAGCGTTGCCGCGTCATAACCGTTATCGAGTTCGATGCCGATGCGCTCAAGCTGTGTGCTCATCGGTGGATAGACATTGGCGTCGGAACCGCCAACCTGATGGCCCGACTCACGTGCCAGTTGTGCGAGGCCCGCCATGAAGGTGCCGCAGATGCCCAGAATGTAAATCTTCAAGAGAGAAACCAGAAAACGGTGATTTGATAAAGTATAAAGTAGCTGAAGGATATGATAGCTGAAAGATGAGTCGAGATATCAAAGGAGCGTTTAAAAATCAGCGACAGGACTGCCAGGTTCCAAACCAGGATGGCAATAGTAATGTAAATCAGCAATGATTCATTGGCGCTGCCGTTGGCGACACTGAATCGATAGGCCGGGATGGTAACCGCAGTGATAATGACGTTGGTGCCGAGCAGGGCCGAAAATGTCTGCAGGAAACGCGGCATCGATTTGCGCAAACTCAAGCCCACATAGGTGATCAGTCCCAGCATCAGCAGCTCCAGGGTGATCTGGGCACATACCAGGGCGTAGCTGCGCTCGGCGTCCACCAGGAACAGGCCGATAAGAAAATAGGCGAAGCCCGTCAGCAGCAGGATAAAGGGGTTGTGGGGCAGGCGCTCCGGACTGGATAGCAATACACACATTAACTGGTAGTGCTTGATGCTGGTCAGCCATTGCCCGATGAGATTTTGCATGGCCGCCATCATAACTGGTTCCAAACTCAACACAATAACGCGGGAAAATGAATGGGTAAAAAATCCCATTTGGTTATAATCATGCCTTTTGGCCAATGAACTAAATGAGCGAGATACCAGCTACCCAGTTGACGAGCTTCCAGGGGCTCATCCAGACCCTGCAGACCTATTGGTCCGAACAGGGCTGTGTGATTATGCAGCCGCTCGACATGGAGGTCGGCGCCGGCACATTTCATCCCGCGACTTTCCTTCGTGCCATCGGGCCGGAACCCTGGCGTGCAGCTTACGTGCAGCCCAGTCGCCGCCCCACCGATGGGCGCTATGGTGAAAACCCCAATCGGCTGCAACATTACTTCCAGTTTCAGGTGTTACTCAAACCATCGCCCGATAATTTCCAGGAACTTTATTTAGGTTCACTGCAGGCGCTTGGTTTTGACATGCTGGTACACGATATACGATTTGTCGAAGACGATTGGGAATCGCCGACCCTCGGTGCCTGGGGTCTCGGCTGGGAAGTCTGGCTGAATGGTATGGAAGTCACCCAGTTCACCTATTTCCAGCAGGTCGGTGGGCTCGAGTGTCGTCCGGTTTCGGGCGAGATCACCTACGGTCTCGAACGTCTGGCGATGTATCTGCAAGGGGTCGACAATCTCTACGACCTGGTGTGGAGTCGTGGGCCGCAAGGTATTGTGACTTATGGCGATATTTTTCATCAGAACGAAGTCGAGCAATCGACCTACAATTTCGAACTGGCGGATGTCGATGCCCTGTTCCACTGGTTTGATGTCTGTGAGGCGCAGTGTCAGTTACTGGTAGAGAAGAAATTGCCGTTACCCGCTTACGAGCAGGTTATGAAGGCCTCGCATGCGTTCAACCTGCTCGATGCGCGACATGCGATATCGGTCACCGAGCGGCAACGTTTCATATTGCGCGTGCGCAGTTTGTCGCGCGCCGTGGCTGAAGCCTATTACGCCTCGCGTGAAGAGCTCGGTTTCCCGTTGAGTCGCAAGGGTGGTGAAGATGAGTAATTATTGTCTGATCGAAGTTGGCACCGAGGAGTTACCGCCAAGAGCCTTGCAATCACTATCGCGAGATTTTGCCGATCTGGTGCAGAAGGGTCTGGCTGCGGCTGAACTCAGTGCGCAGTCTGTAGAGGTGTTTGCCACACCACGACGTCTGGCGATGCTGTTGGGTGAGTTGCCATTACGGCAGGCTGACCGCAAGATCGAAAAGCGTGGGCCGGCGCTGGCGGCCGCATTCGACGCTGATGGTAAGCCTTCGAAAGCGGCCAGTGGCTTTGCGCGCTCCTGTGGAGTCGATGTCGAACAGCTGGAGACGCATGAAACGGATAAAGGTAGCTGGCTGTATTTCCATACAACTGAGGCCGGCAGAGATCTGCGCGAATTGCTGCCGGAAATCGTTTCCACGGCGCTGGCCGCTTTGCCGATACCGAAACGGATGCGCTGGGGTGAACGCAATGATGAGTTTGTGCGTCCGGTCAAATGGTTCCTGATGATGCTCGATGGCGAAGTCGTTGATGCGGAAATATTCGGCCTGCGCTCAGGTAACTGTAGTTACGGGCATCGATTTCATGCGCCCGGTAAACTGGAACTATCCAACGCCAGTGATTATGAGGAACTGTTGCTGACACAGGGGATGGTGATGGCCAGCTTCGACCAGCGGCGCGATAGTATTCGTGAGCTGGTAGAACAGGCGGCGCTGCGTCTCGGGGGCGAAGTTCACATCGACACCGGGCTGCTCGACGAAGTCACCGCGCTGGTTGAATACCCGGCCGTGGTCTGCGGTGAGTTCGACAGTAGTTTCCTGGAGCTGCCCGCAGAAGTGCTGGTGACCACAATGCAGGAAAACCAGCGTTACTTTGCCCTGTTCGATCCTGAGGGCCGATTGCTGCCGCATTTTATTTCGATAGCCAATATCGACAGCCGCAAACCCGAGGTGGTTGCCGCTGGCAACGAGCGCGTTATTCGGCCTCGTTTCGCGGATGCCGAATTCTTTTTTTCACAGGATCGCAAGCAGGGGCTGATGCAGATGGGTCAACGCCTCGACGCGGTCGTGTTCCAGAGGAAACTGGGCAGTATCGGGGATAAAACCAGACGCATTGCTCGTCTGGCCGGTGACATAGCGCTGCGCATCGGGGCGGATGCTGATCTCGTCAGTCGTGCAGTCGATCTATGTAAAGCTGACCTGATGAGCGATATGGTCGGTGAGTTTCCCAGGCTGCAGGGAATCATGGGACGCTATTATGCTGCATTGCAGGGTGAGGAAGTCGCGGTTTGCGACGCCGTCGAACAGCATTACTGGCCGCGTTATGCCGGTGATCATCTACCGGTGTCGGCTCTGGCGCAATCGATTGCGCTGGCTGACAGGCTCGATAGTTTGATCGGCATTTTTGCTATTGGTGAAAAGCCCGGTGGCGATAAAGATCCGTTTGCGCTGCGCCGCGCTGCGCTGGCGGTATTGCGCATTATTGTCGAAAATGGTTTGACGCTGGATATCAATGATCTGTGCCGTGAGGCCGCCGCGGGTTATCCGCAGGAGCTCAACGCAGCGGCCGCCATCGATGCGGTCATCGAATACATTTTTGACCGTCAAAAGGCCTACTACCAGGAGCAGGGTATTCGCTTCGATATCGTTGATGCCGTGGTTTATGATCATCCAGGTTCGCTATATGACTGTGATTTGCGCATTCATGCCGTACAGGAATTCCAGAGCCATGAAGCGGCAGTAGCACTGGCTGCGGCCAACAAGCGTATCGCCAATATACTCAGGAAGCAGTCGCAGGAGATCGGTGAGGTTGATCTTGCACTGTTGGAGGAAGACGCCGAAAAGTCGCTATACCAGCAGATCAAGTCCCTCGACACCGCCGTGTCGGCATTGTTTGCCGAGGCACGTTACCTCGAGGGTCTCGAACAGTTGGCGCAATTGCGCCCCGCCGTTGATCGCTTTTTCGATGAGGTCATGGTGATGAGCGAAGATCTGGCATTACAGAACAACCGACTTGCACTCCTCAACCAGCTATTGCAAAGTTTCAGGCAAGTGGCTGATTTTTCGCGTATCCAGTCCTGAGTAGTCCGATCCAACGAGGGAGGATGACAGTTGATCAAAACAGTAATCCTTGAAAGGGGTGGTATGATCAACCATCGTCAGGAGGAAGATATCGCCACGGTAGAGGGCCGGGACTCCATTTCGGGTAGTATCGAAGCCATCAAACGACTGAAGAAGGCGAGTTACCGGGCAACCCTTGCCTCCAATCATTCAGATGTTGAGCGGGGGCACTGCAGTGAGGGTTGCCTGACTAAAATGCCTCAGAAGATGCCGCGTTTCCCTGAGACACGCGGTGTTCCGCTGTACGATGACCTGGCCCATTTTGTCCGCGACACGCTGAGAGGCAGGTAGGCAGGCGCATGATAAATCCGCTGTACAAATTATGGTTGGTGTTGCGGTCAACCCTGTTCTGGATCCTGTTTCTGCCTGGTATTTTGTTTTGCGCAACGCTCGCCTCGTTCGCATTTTATGCACCGTTGTGGATTCGCATTGGCATCGTAAGATTATGGATTGCTTATTCACTCATCAGCCTGCGTATCACCTGTGGGCTCAAGTATTCGGTTGAGGGAATGGAAAACATCCCCGAGGACGGGTTCATTGTCATGAGCAAGCACAGTTCAACCTGGGAAACTATCGCGATTCAGAAGTTTTTCAGTCCCATGGTGTGGGTGGTGAAACGCGAACTCACCTGGATACCTTTTTTCGGCTGGGCGCTGAAGTCGATGAATGCTATTGCACTGGATCGCGGTACCGGGCGTAAGGCGATCAACCAGTTGATTCGAGAGAGCCGCAAGCACATGGATGAGGGGCGTATTCTGATGCTGTTTCCCGAGGGCACTCGCGTTTTGCCCATGCAGAGCAAACCGTTCAAACTTGGCGGTGCCATTGTTGCGCAACGCACTGGTTATGCCGTGTTGCCCGTAGCCCACAATGCCGGTGAATTCTGGCCGCGCCACAGCTGGATCAAATGGCCAGGTACCATTCGTGTAGTGATTGGTCCACCGATTGACCCCGAAGGTAAGAAGGCGGAGGCGATTATTACAGAAGTGGGTGACTGGATAACCCGGGAATGTGACGTCATCAGCGATAAGATGCAGTTGAAAAGAATCGGTGTGCTGCCAGCCGCCGATGTGGAATAGGGTGGGGATGATGCCCGCTCTTGTGAGATGTCAATTATGATCCGCTCGATTTTGGTTTTCCGTCGCCCACTGTTAGTGCGGTTGTTGAATTCTGCAGCTTTGTTTTTATTCCTGTTTGCCTGCCATGGTACAGCTGTTGCCGAAGCTACCGGTGTGGCGTTAACAATTTCCGACATCGATTCGGACTGGGACTTTTCTGACGGGACGCGCACCGCAAAATCCAATTCTATCAGCCTGCAGCTTGAAGAACGCACCGAAAGTGGTCTGACGGTGGGTGGCAGCATCGGCTATCAGAGTTTTCGACTTGATGGCGATAGTACAACATCGTCGAGCAAATTTGATGCTGAGAATCTGGAGATATATTTGCGCCAGGAATTCTCGTTGAGCGAGTCTACTGCGATTCAAGGTCGGGCGAGTTATGGTTATTACACGGGACGGGAAACCTCAAGCGATGATCGCGCGGATATTGACTGGAGTCAGGTTGCGGTAGAAATCGGGATGAGTTTCCGGCTGAATAATCTGAAAATCATGCCTTTCATCGGTTATATCGATGTCGACGGCGATATCACTGGCAGCGAAGAAGGCGGTGGCTCATTTGAGCTGGAAGACCCGTTAATTCAAGGTGTGAATTTCGATATCTATGTCGAACCCACTGGCTTCATCAGGATTCGGTTGCAGACCGGTAGTCAGAGCGGAGGCTATCTCAGTTTTGAGCGACGTTACTGAATGTGTTTGGCGTAACGACTTTTGAGGCCGCTGTAGCTTTTTACAAGGGCATCAATTTTCCCCTGATCGTATTCGCGCAAACCGCTCAGCACCATCTTTTTCTGACCCCGGCCGACCACTTCGTCGTTACAGCAGAGATCATAATTGAGTGCGACATCACCGCGTTTGCCGTACAGCCTGAACTTGCTGCCGATCAATTTCAGTTCTACTGAGTCGAGGTCCAGGGTGTCCAGTGAGATTCGCATATGGTCATAAATAACGAGTGGTCGCTCGGTGTTGATCATGACATTGTTTTCCTGCATCAATGGCACCAGCACGTGCGGGAAGGTATGGCCTGAGAATTCGACATAGTTGCGAGTCAGCGAATTTATTAATTCCGGGCTCCTGCTGTGTGCACCGTCGCTGGAAACATCGAGGTACTTTTTATCGTTCTCGTCGTAGATGGATATCTCGCGGGCGTTGACCTTGGGCAAGATAAGCGAAACCTCGTCACCAACCATTCCGGAAAACGAAAATCCCATGGTCTGGCGCAGACCATAGTGATGGATAATGACCGAGAACAACAAATCACCTGGAACGCAGAAGCGTTTGGAATCGACATCGTGAATGGTATTGAAGTCTCCCGCCACTGACTTGGCGAAATCGCTCGCTTGTTGTCGGGTAAAAGAGAGTCTGGCACCATCCAGATTATAGAATTTTTCTAAATTCATTATTTTTCTCGGGTTAACGCCCCTGGTCCAGAGTGGTATCTTACAGCATTTTTGTGAAGGGGAAGTAATTGGTGCAGCACACGGCGTATAGAATCAACCAGCGGATAATACAACATGCTTAGTTTCAACGGGCTGGCACTGCGCCGCTCGACAACTTTACTGTTTGAAGGGGTGGATCTGAAAATATACCCCGGGCAGAAGCTAGGCATCACCGGTGCCAACGGTTGCGGCAAATCGTCGCTGTTCGCCCTGATTCGCGGTGACCTCAGCGCTGATCAAGGTGAATTTTCAATGCCCGAGCAATGGGCTCTGGCCTGGGTTGAACAGGAAACGCAGCTAAGCAAACGCATCGCGTTTGAATATGTAATTGATGGCGATGAAGAGTTGCGCCAGGTCGAGGCCAGACTGGCACAGGCGGAAGAGAAGCCGGATGCGATGCAGATTGCGGGTTGCCATGAACGCCTGCAGGAAATCGATGGTTACCAGGCAATGAGTCGAGCGGCGCGATTGCTGGCTGGCCTTGGATTCAGCGAGGCAGACATACATCGACCGCTGAACGAGTTTTCAGGGGGCTGGATCATGCGCCTGAATCTGGCGCGAGCACTCATGTGTCGTTCCGACCTGCTGCTGCTCGATGAACCGACCAATCACCTGGACCTGGACGCGGTGATCTGGTTGGAGCAATGGCTGCGGCGTTACCAGGGGACTTTACTGCTGATTTCTCACGATCGGGATTTTCTCGATGCGGTTGTAAACTGCGTTGCGCACATCGAAAATCAGCATATCGATCTTTATCGTGGTAACTATTCTGCCTTTGAAGTTCAGCGTGTGGAGCGGCTTTCGCAGCAGCAGGCTGCGCACCAGAAGCAGCAGCAAAGCATTGCTCACATGCAAAGTTACATCGATCGATTTCGCGCTCAGGCAACCAAGGCACGCCAGGCGCAAAGCAGGATAAAGGCGCTGGAGAGAATGCAGTTGATCGCGCCCGCGCACGTTGATTCACCATTTCATTTCGAGTTTCGCGAACCCGGGTCGATGCCTACTTCGTTGCTAAAACTCGATCAGGTCAGTACCGGTTATGGTGAGCAAACGGTGCTGGAGAAGGTCGACTTTTCGTTGATACCTGGAGAACGCATCGGTTTACTCGGTTTGAACGGGGCAGGTAAAACCACTTTCATCAAACTACTCGCCGACGAGTTGTCGGCCTTCAGCGGTGAAGTGACGCGCGCGAAGGAGTTGAAGATCGGGTATTTCGCCCAGCACCAGGTTGAGCAACTCGATCTCGAAGCGAATGCCATACTGATCATGCAACGCCTCGACGAAAAGCTCAGCGAACGTGACATTCGCTCCTACCTGGGAGGGTTTAATTTCAGGGGTGAAAAAGTGCTGCAGCCGATCACTACCTTTTCCGGAGGGCAAAAAGCGCGACTGGTTCTCGCCCTGCTGATCTGGCAGCGTCCAAATCTGCTGTTGCTGGACGAACCGACTAACCACCTTGATCTGGAAATGCGCCTGGCGCTCAACCAGGCGCTGCAGGGATTTGAGGGCAGTGTCATCCTGGTGTCGCATGACCGGCATTTACTGCGCAGTGTTTGCGACGATCTGTGGCTCGTCGATAGCGGTCGGGTACAAGTCTTCGATGGTGATCTTGATGACTACCCAGCCTGGCTGGCGCGTCGTAAGGCGGCTCCTGCAGGTATGGCGGTGTCAGAGGCAAAACCGATCGATCGACGTCAGCAAAAGGCGCAATTGAACCGGCTAAAGAAACTTGAAAGAGAAATGGCGGCGCTCACGGTCGATTGCAACAGTCTGCAACAGCAATTGGGTGATCATTCGATTTATGATGCCGAAAATCGCGACAAGCTCGGCGCGAGCCTTGCTGCCCAGGCACAAAAGAGCGAGCGGTTGGCGCAGGTTGAAGAGGAATGGCTCAGCTTAAGCGAAGCGATTGAACAGCAGGCGGGCTAGCCCGCACTTCTCACCACCGTTCGTGGCGAGGCGGCGATAGGGAGTGTCCTGCCTGATTTTCACGACCGAAGAGTGCGCAGGCATAGTTTCACTTTGCTGAGCGCTCTGACCGAGTGAAAGTCAGGCAGGGTACGGCATAGCGTCGCCGCACGACTGCATGGATGCAGCGGTCCGGCGTTCAGGAGGTAGAGCAATGCAGCGGTCCGACGTATCGGAGCAGTTGCCGAGTAGAACGGTGGTGAGAAATGTGGGCTAGGCGTTGTGACAGTTGCAGACAATCTGGCCAAGTGTTTTCAGTGCGTTGACATTAGCTTCGTTCCAGGGGAAGCCGCAATTAATGCGCAGGTGATTACGAAACTGTCGAGTCGCTGAAAATAAAATGCCGGGGGTGATGCCGATATTGTGTTCAAGTGCCTTGTTGAAAATATCGATGCAGTCGCAACCTTCCGGCATCTCCACCCACAGCACATTACCACCATGGGGATGTGAGATTCGGGTGCCCTCGGGGAAATTGCGCGAAATCATGTAGCGCCCCTTTTCGACCTGTTCGCGCATCGCCATGCGCAGACGTACCAGATGGCGTTCGTATTGTCCGCTACTCAGAAATTCGGCCAAAGCAAGCTGATTGATGGAGGAGGTCGCCGACGACCAGGCCTGCTTGTACTGCAGGAATTTCTTGCGGTAGCGCCCCGCGATAACCCAGCCCACGCGATGTCCCGGCGCCAGCGTCTTGGAAAATGAAGAACAGCTCAGCACCAGGTTGTTGAGATCATAGGACTTGGCAGGTCGGGGCGCCTTGTCACCGAAGTAAACACTGCCATAGACGTCGTCTTCGATCAGCGGAATATCACGTTCGGCCATCAGGTTGACGAGTTCGCGTTTCTTGTCCTCGGGCATTTGGCTGCCAAGTGGGTTACTGGTGTTGGGGGAGGCCAGCACCGCTTTGATATCCATGGTATCGAAAGCCTCTTCCAATGCCTCGAGGTTAAGGCCGGTGACGGGATCGGTATCGATCTCGACCGCGAGCATGCCCATCTGTTCGATCATGCGCAGAACCGCGAAATAGGTTGGTGACTCCACCGCGATGATATCGCCGCGTTTTGCCACGGTGCGCAGACTAATGGACAACGCTTCGGTCGCGCCCGAGGTGATAATGATGTCGTTGGCACTGACGCGGGTGTGTGTTTGCGCATAGAGTAGTGCGATTTGCTCGCGCAGCTTGCGATCACCGGGCGGGAACAGATAATCCATGCTCTTTTGTGGATAACGACTTATAATACTGCGCGTCGCGCGCGTGAGTGACTTGACCGGCATGAAATCCATCGATGGATTTGAGGTGCCAAATGGTGCGATGCGCGGGTTGTTGGCATTGCGGAAAACTTCTTCGAAGAGTTCGCCAAAGCGTACCCGCCGTGCCTGGCAGGGAGCTGCGGCAGACTTGGCAATGTCATTGATCTGGTTGGCAAGGTCGTTGACGTAAAA
>JAIBDO010000015.1 GCA_024686195.1 Gammaproteobacteria bacterium
ACCGGGCTGAAGATTCCACTGGATGTAGAAGGTGCGGATTATCTGGCGCTGCTGTCGTCGAATGAAATTGCGCTTTACCCCGAGTACCTGGAGGCCCTGGCTAAGATCTTTGACCATGCGGGGGTAAGCTGGACCCTGTCTTCCGACGCTTACGAAGCCACCAATTCCGGGTTGCAAATCGGCAACAAGGCGATCGCCGGGCAACTGGTACAGCGCGTCGTCGACGGCGCCGAAAAGCTGAAAGTAAAGAACGTAATCAGCCCCGAGTGTGGGCATGCCTACACCGCGTTGCGCTGGGAAGGGCCGAATTTCGTCGGCAAGGCTTACTCATTCCGCGTCGTGCATATTCTGGAACTGCTCGATGAACTGCAGGCGCAGGGAAAGCTCAAGATGACCGGTATGGAGACGGATCGTTTAACCTTTCACGACCCCTGCTCGATCGTACGCCGCGGCGGCATTCAGGCGCAACCGCGTAACCTGCTGCAACCGATTACGGAGAATTTTGTCGAGATGACTGATCACGGCAGTATGAACTGGTGTTGTGGCGGTGGTGGAGGGGTCAGCAGTAACGAGCGCGCCGAGGAGCTGAAGCACACCGCGTTCAATCGCAAGAAGTCGCAGATCGAGGAAATCGAAGTCGATGCGGTTGTGACCGCCTGCTCGAATTGTCGCATGGTCATGGAAGAAGGGCTCGAAAACAATGAAATGGATATTCCGCTACTCGGCCTTACTGAACTCATTGCCGAGCATCTGGCGGATAAGCCTCACTAGACTTCACCCTGTCTGACAGGGCGGCGGGCTTTTGCGTTGCCCGCTAGTCGACTCACCGAGCATCAGGTCAAGTGACTGATTTACTGGTAGCTATGCGCAGCGCGATGCGCTGATCATTTAGCGGTTCTGGATCTTGAATTTCTGAATCAACGCCCGGTGTCGGGTTTACCCCGCTGGCTCCGATGGGCCATCCCTGGCCCGGTCCCGCGGCTGTCCTGCCGCTAGTCGCCTGCGGGGTAAGCCCAACCCCCGGGCTTTTGCGTTGCCCGATAATGTAAGAGCCGATAGCCGGGTTGGTGAGGCCCTGGTGACAGCTTGTGATATCATCGCATTCGATTTAAAACTGGAATGTAGCCTGATGGCCGACGAAACCCTGAGTGACGAAGAACTTGATGAAATCTACCGAGGTATGGTTGACTCTTTCATCGATCGAGCCAACGAACTGGCCGAAACCAACAGCGCGGAAAATGTCGGCATGGCCCTGTTGTATGCGGCGTCACGCTTTAACGCGCACGTGGTGTCGCAACACACGGAAACGCCAGAAGATTATGAGAAGGATATTCCCCGTGCGCGCGAGTTTTTCTGCGATCAGTATCAGCGCATGCTCGATGAAAATCTCGAAGACTACAAGAGCGTATTCAGTAAGTACGCCAATTTTATGCGACCTCAATAGAGAGCTAATCAACGCCGGGGCAGATTCTGCTGGCCGCTACGACGCCCTTTTCCCATGCGTCGAGGCAGCGGTCACGGGGGCCTCGATCCAGCTTACCAAGCTGTTCCACGTACTGATAAAAACCAGCAAAATCGGTGTCTCTGGCCTCCAGCATGTTCACGAAAGCAGTTACCCGTGAATTGTAAGCTGCAATCGAACCGATCTTGGCGTTGTTGAGTCCGGTTGCGAACCAGGATTTGAAGCCTCGTTCGATGTCGTGGCGCGCGGCGATTGTTTCGTGTGCTTCGCGCGCCTCCAGGAACCGCAGGGTTTTTTGTTGCCGTTTTTCGTCGTCGCTCAGGCCACTGCTATAAAGTTCATCTAACTGGCTGCGGGTGGCTACGATGAGTGCAATGGCTTCGTCGCGGTAAACCAGCCAGCGCCTGAACTCATCGAGGGACGCGTTCTGATTGTTTGACTGTAACCAGATTGTGGTGCCGACCTGCTGAACTGCCGACGCCAGCGATTCGTTGAAGGTGGTGTCATCGTCGATGTATAGCTGTTGATGGGTTAATTCGTGAAACAGTAAGCCCGCCAGCCGATAATCCGGCCAGTCGATAAAACTGCTCAATACCGGGTCATCGAACCAGCCCAGTGTTGAATAGGCCGGCACCCGGCCAATATATACTTCCAGACCATCGGACTGCAGTTTTTCGACGTAGGCCAGTAGACGGGCTTCGTCGTAGTAACCCCGATAGCTGGCGCAGCCGATGACGGGGTAGCACCATTGGTGCAGGCGGGTAGAAAGTTCGGGTGCAGCGAACAAATTCTTTATGACGTAAGGCTGTTGCAAATTTACATAGCTGCTGTAACTGCCGTTGTCGGGCAGGCCCAGGCGGTCAATCGAGAATTGGCGTATCTCTTGAACCAGCACCAGGCGAGCACGCAGGCTGCTGTCGAGATCGTCGTCGGCGAGCAGTTCGTCGATGTCGACGCGCTCATTCATGATGTCTAAATGGCCTTTTGTGCTGTGCCAGTAGTAACCGGCATCGGTGCAGCCATAAAGCATTAGTAGTAAAGGAATCGAAATTAACCTGCGCATAAAGTATTCTCTCACACTGGCTTTACCCAATGAAAATGAAGCAAGCAATAAATGAGAGAAAATAGATGATCATTTCCAGTGAGTTTGATGGTGGCAATATCGAATGCATCGATTGCAGCGACCCGTCACGAGTGCAGCTTGCGATTCGCAGCGACCACCAGTCCGAGTTTTACCAGTGGTTTTACTTTCGCGCCGCTAATGTCAGGGACCTTGATTGCCGCTACCTGATAAACAATGCATCGGGGGCTGCCTACCAGGGTGGTTGGCAGGACTATCGGGCAGTTGCCAGCTATGATCGTGAAATCTGGTTTCGCGTCGACACTGTGTTCGATGGCCAGAACCTCGTTATCGAACACAACAGCAGTGAAGACCAGGTGTACTTCGCCTACTTTGCGCCCTACTCGATGGAACGCCATGCCGACCTGGTCGCTTTTGCGCAAACCAGCGAGCGCTGTCAGGCGGAGACTCTGGGATTGACGCTTGATGGTCAAACACTCGATTGCCTGCGTTTCGGTGAGCCGGATCCGCAGCGTAAGACGATATGGATGGTGGCGCGTCAACATCCGGGCGAGAGCATGGCGGAATGGTGGATGGAAGGCATGGTCAACCGGTTGGTTGATCACACCGACCCGCTGGTCAGTGCCCTGTTGGATAAGGCGGTGATCTACCTGGTGCCCAACATGAACCCGGACGGCAGCCGGCGAGGACATCTGCGCACCAATGCGGCCGGTGCCAACCTCAACCGCGAATGGGACAAGGCCAGCCCTGAGAACAGCCCGGAAGTGTTATGCGTGCTCGAAAAGATGCAGCAAACCGGCCTCGATTTCGGGCTTGACGTGCATGGTGACGAAGCACTGCCCTACAACTTCATTGCCGGTACCGAGGGAATTCCGGGCTGGAATAAAGAACGCCAGCAGCAACTCGACCTGTTCAAGACAACGCTTGCCAAAATAAACCCGGATTTCCAGGTCGAACACGGCTATCCCTCTAATTCAGCAGGCACCGCCAACATGAGCTACTGTTCAAATGCGCTCGCTGAACGCTTCGGTGCACTGGTGATGACGCTGGAAATGCCATTCAAGGACACTACCGCCACACCCGATGGTTTTCAGGGCTGGAGCCCCGAGCGTTGTGGCAAGCTGGCACATTCCTGCCTCGACAGCTTGCACCTGTGCTGGGACCAGGTGATACGCTAATGCGCAGTCATCTTGTTCTGTAAGGGGAGACACTTGTTAACACGCCGCCACTTCATCAAGGCCACAGCCGCGGGCCTGGCGGGTGGTGCCTGCCTGCGGCTTGCGCCTTTGCAAGCACAGCAATCCGAGATTCATCTGACCGCAGGCACGGGTCTGGTGAATTTCAGTGCCGACCAGAAAGCGCCGACGGAGGTCATGCATTACAACCAGTCGGTTCCCGGTCCGATATTACGTATCCCGCAAGGCCGGGAATCGCTTATACGCTTTGAAAATGGCCTCGACGAATCCAGCTCGGTACATTGGCATGGGTTACGTATCGACAATGCAATGGACGGTGTGCCGGGTATGACACAGGTTCCGGTCGAGCCCGGTGAGAGTTTCGAGTATCGCCTGACTCCGCCCGATGCAGGCACTTACTGGTATCACACCCACCAGCGATCCTGGGCGCAACTGGCCCTGGGCCTGGCCGGGGTGTTGATCGTCGAAGAGAAAAATCCGCCAGTTGTCGATCAGGACCTGGTGTTTGCCATTGATGACTGGCGACTCGACGACGACATGCAAATCGACCGCAACAGTCTGGGTGCGATGCACGACTGGGCCCACGCCGGACGCATGGGCAATGTGCTTACCGTAAACGGTGAAACCGAAGCAACATTCCGCGTCGCGCGTGGCGAGCGAATTCGCTTGCGCCTGGTCAATATTGCCAATGCGCGCGTGATGAATCTGCTGTTCAATGAGCCGCAAATATCGGTTGTCGCCATCGACGGCCAACCGGTGGAGCCGTTCGCGCCAACCGACGGCAGGGTGCAGCTGGCGCCCGGGCAGCGTACCGACCTGATTATCGATATGTCTTCCGAGCCGGGGCAACGCTCGCTGGTCGAGGTAGTGATCGGTGAATACGCCTACGAAGTAGCGAACTTCAGCTACCGCCAGGAGGTCCGCCGTGAGCAGGCGCTCGACGGCACGGTGCGGCTCGAAGCCAATCCATTGCAGAATGTTCAGCTGCCGAATGATTTCCTGGAGGTGCCACTGCACATGGGAGGTGGAGCCATGGGACGCATGCGCAGTGCGACTTATAATGGCAAGGAAATGGACGTGCGCGAGCTGGTCAAAAACCGCAAAATCTGGGCCATTAACGGTATCGCCGGCCTCCCGGAGAAACCGCTGTTCAGCGTCAGGCGTGGTACCGCGGTGAGCCTGAATGTCGATAATGACAACAGCTGGCCCCACGCGATGCATCTCCATGGGCACCACTTCATTTATGACAAGACCCCCGATTACTGGCGAGACACGGCACTGTTTGCGCGCGGTGAGCAGGGTTCGATGCGATTTATTGCCGATAACCCGGGAAAGTGGCTGGTCCATTGTCACATGGTCGAACACATGGCGGGCGGCATGGTCACCTGGTTTGAAGTTACCTGACGCGTATATCCAATTCTGAGGAACTATAAAAATGAGTAAAATAAACATTCAGTTCACACTGTTTTCCGCGTTTTACACGCCCCTGATCGTCACTATGGCGGGTGGATTCCTGCAGCGCGAGGGGCTCGAGTACGAGTGGTCAGTGTCACCACCCGGTGTGGCCGCGGTGGATGCGGTTACCGCGGGTACGGCGCAGGTGGTGCAGTCGGCACCGAGCCAGGCGTTCAATGCTATCGCCCGCGGTGAAACTGATTACCCGTTGCATTTTGCCCAGGTCAACGAGATGGACGGGTTTTTTATCAGCGCGCGGGACGCGGAGGATGACTTTTCCTGGAAGAACCTTGAGGGTGCGGAAGTCGTCATTTTTGGCGGTGGGCAACCGAACGCGATGCTGCGTTACGCCTGCCACAAGGCCGGTATCGATTTTAACAGCATACACACGATTACGCCCGGTGGCGCGGATGCGATCGACGAGGCGTTTCGAGCCGGCGAGGGACAATACGTGCAACAGCAGGGTCCTTATCCCCAGCAGCTGGAAGCGGAAGATCTCGGTCACGTGGTGGCAAATGTCGGGCCGCTGATCGGTCCTTGCGCTTTTTCCAGTCTGGCGGCGTCACGTGACTGGCTGGACACCGACATGGCGTCTGCTTTCACCCGCGCTTATACGGCCGCACGCCTGTTCTTGAATGAGGCCCCGGCGCAGGAGATTGCCGCGCTTGAGCAATCCTGGTTTCCCGGGGTGAGTCCGGACGCATTGACCAAATGTATCGCCAGTTATCAGCAACTGGGTTGCTGGACGCCGCATGTCGAAATCACGCCTGCCGCGCTTGAAGTCACCCTGGACGTTTTTGAGTTTACCGGCGGTATTCCGCAACGATATGCCTACGAGCAGGTGTGTGCCGCGCCGCCAGCCATTTAGCGCGTTGAGTTTGGGCAAATTCACGCAGAAACGTTACCAATCACAATGCTCCTGAATGAGAATTAGTACATGACCCTTAACAAGCAGGCAATACGTGACGATCTGGTTTCTGAATCGGGATTCATTCATCTGGATAATGCCGGTGCCTCTTTGATGCCGCGCTGCGTGCTGGACACCCAGATTGAACATTTGCAGCTCGAGGCTGCGGTTGGTGGATATGAGGCGGAAAGACTGGAACAGGAGCGCATCGAGGCAGTATACGACTCGGTAGCGCGCCTGATTAACTGTGGTCGTGATGAAATCGCCATTGTCGAGAATGCCACGGTCGGCTGGATGATGGCGTTTTATTCGATTCCATTCAAACGCGGTGATCGTATCCTGACTGCCGAAGCCGAGTATGCCTCCAACTATCTGGCTTATTTGCAGGTTGCGCGCGAGCACGGCGTCGTCGTTGAAACCATACCGTCTACGGCCAGCGGCGAAGTCTGTGTCGACTCATTGCGCGCCATGATCGATGAGCGCGTGCGACTGATATCGGTCACTCATGTGCCGACCAATGGTGGGTTGGTGAATCCTGTGGAAGCAATCGGTGCGGTCGCGCGCGAGCATGATATTTTCTACATTGTGGATGCCTGTCAGTCGGCGGGTCAGCTGGTTCTCGACGTGGATGCGATTCAGTGTGACGTGCTCACCGCGACCGGGCGCAAGTTTTTGCGCGGGCCCCGGGGTGTTGGCTTTCTCTATGTCCGCGGCACCGTACTTGATAGCTTGCACCCACCGATGATCGACCTGTTTTCGGCACGCTGGAGCGCCCCGGATGAATACGAATTGCGCGCCGATGCGCGACGTTTTGAAAACTGGGAAAGTAACTATGCGGCCAAGCTTGGCCTTGGGCGTGCGCTTGAGTATGCGCTGGATATTGGTATCGACGTAATCGAAACTGAGGTCAGTCGCCTGTCGGCATTGCTGCGTGGCGAACTTGCCGCCGTTCCCGGAGTGACGGTACAGGATATTGGTGCGCATCAATGTGGCATAGTGACTTTCTCGGTCGAGGGTGTGGCGGCGACGGTAATCGAAAAGCAATTGCGTGAAAATCGTATCCTGGTCAGTGTCAGTTCTCCGGCCAGTACTTTGATCGATGCCAGGCGCCGCCAGTTACCCGATCTGGTTCGTAGCGGTGTGCATTACTTTAATCTCGAGTCGGAGCTGGATGCGCTGGCAGCGGTGGTACGCAGCTGTCGTTGAGGGATTGCTGCGGTCTTGCGTGGTTGGACTGCTTATCCCGGTTTGCGTGCGCCTACAAATGAGTTCCCGATGTTTGTATCGTATCAATACGGTTTTTTGATCCCCAGGATGCCTGGCTAGCGCTGCATTTTGGTCATCATGGTGTAAATTGCGCGATCAAAAGCCGATAACTCTTCGACGCATTTGGCGCGCCCTGAGCGCAATTCCATGGCGAATCCGTTTACGGTGCAATTGCGCACCTTTTGCCCCTGGCGATTGACAAACACCAGGTTCCCGGTCACTTTGCTTTTCCAGGATAAGCGAGCCACCAGGTTGTTCGATGATGTTCCGATAAACTCAACCCAACTGCCAATTTCCAGCTCTTGTGCTCGCTGCAGATGCTTCTCATCCTGACCGAACAGCTCATCGTCTTCACCTTCGATGGATTCCATGATTATTTCTTCGGTGACCTTGATCTGACCCTGTTTGACGCCCGCGGTAAACAGGTTCAGATCATCGATGACATCATTGGTCGGCGCGGCAGAGATGATGGTGATGGAGTCGTCGTCTATTTCATTTTCCAGAATCTGGATTTCGCCTGCCTGATCGGTGATGAACTCGAAATCGCAGGCATCGTCCGCATCGATGCCCTGGGCCCTGGCAAAAGCGTCTGCCCCGGCATCTTCGGGCCAGATGGTTATATCGTCGACGCGGGTTACGATGTTCCTGGAGGTTAGTTTGACGATGCGCGCATGCTCGCCGACGAGCATCTTGAAGATGCGGTTTTGCACCTCGGGTTTGATATTGACCAGTTCCATACCTTTCGACATCGCGCGCAGCAGTGCTGGGATTGTCTTGATGATCTTGAGGCGTTCTTCTTCCGAGAATTTAGGAACCAGGGTCCACACAAAGGTAGTCGAAATCCGTTTCAGATTACGCCAGTGGTTCGACGAACCGCCAAGTGACAGATAAGTATTGAAGAGTACCGAAGTCCAGGTGGTCTCAAGAAAATCTATCACACTGAAACTCAGGTCCCGGTTGCGGGTGAGCTTTGTGATTAGCTGTTCTGCTGCGGCGCGCGCAGCTTCAATTTGCTGGTCTTTTTCCCGTTCCTGCTGTTCGAGATCCAGAAGCGCTTTGTCAGACTGCTTTTGCTGTTGCTGAATGAAACTCTCGAAGTTGATATAGGCTGTGTCGAACACGCGGATGTCGTCACTGAATTCATTGATCAGGAAGTTAACGATTTCTTCGGTCTTTTCAATCAACGCCTGCTCTTCACCTGGATTGTCGTTCCAGCCCAGAGATGCCCGTGAAATGCCGTCGAGCAACTTGCGTGCGGGATGTTTCTTCTGGTTGAAAAAATCCTTGTCGATAACGGCGACTTTGAGTATGGGGATTTGCAATCGACCGATAAGAACCTTGATGGGTGCTGGTAAGGCCTCATCATCAAAAAAGAAATCGAACAGCATCGAAACCACGTCAATGGTTTGCACATCGGTGCCGTTGAACTGATGCTGGCTTTCCTGTCGGAAAGCCTGCAATTGTCGCTGTGTCGCCGCTCTTACGTTTTGCGGATCGATCGCGGTGACGGCTACACCCGGCGGCTGATTGGTGAGGCTCACGCTTTGCAGATCATTGAGTGCTTTGGCGAAATCGCCGCTTGAGTAATGGTTCGCAGAGCCGGTTGCATAATTACCAGCCGGCGGAGACGTCCCATCTGCCGCTGTGCCGCTGATGACCTGCTGCAACTCAGCGAACAGGTTGCCTTCGGTAGTGTTCTCCATCCCCACTGCTGGAATGCCGTCGATCGTGGCAGATGGAGAGGCTGTGTTGATTCGATTGGCCATGAAATGCGTGGTCTGCCGCATGCGCTCCTGATTTGCCTTGAACCCGGGCAAGACCCCCTTATCGATAAAAAACTGGTTCACTTCGCGATAGAAATGGCCGAGGTTGTTGATGACGTAACGCTCAAACAGCTTGTAAAAGATCAGTTTTACCTGGATATCGGTTTCCAGTAGTTCGGAGGCAATATGGAAGCAGTCGCAAATGGCCTGTGGATCCAGCGGGTTTTCATCCGCCTTCAGGGAATCGCGCTTCAGCACCAGCTTGAGTCGTTCGGTGACCGCTAACAAGTCGTCTTCGAACTGCGGGCGCGCTCTTGAAATCATGTTGCTAATGGCGATGTTGTCTTCGAGGTCGTCATGCTCGAGAAGGGTCAACTCAGTGTCGTCTTCGTCAAGGTCAGATTTCTTAGTGGCTGATTTACCGCGCGAGACGCGTCCGAAACACTCCAGCATTTCGTGGTCGAACTCGCGTTTGATGGCGTCGCGTTTCAACCTGACTTTGCGCATCGCTTCGAAATACTGGTTGCGTTCCCGATCGTTGTCAACTTTGTCTGACAGCTCAAACAGAGCATCGTCGACGTTTTCCATGAGCACACGGATGAGATCGCTGAGCCCTTCCACGGCAAAGCGCTTGACCGCGTTATAGGTTTGATTTTTAGAGTCAGTGGAGCTTACAACTTCGAGTTTTGTGGCTAGCATCTTTACTGTCTTCCTATTTGGATCGTCCGTGATTCTTATCAGTATCTTTGCTCGAGATCGCCAGGTTTACGGCTGCCTTCCGTCGACGGAGGTATGTGACGCAAGTCACAGGAATCGAGATGTAAGAGAAAGCATAGACTCAATATGGAGCGCTGATACGACCACTGGTAGCTAAAATTCAACCGTTCGTCGGTAGGGTTACTAAACTCGGCCCTGCCGCGGGGTAGTGCAACAATTTTTACGCAGTATGAACCAATTCGCTAAAAGTCTATCTCTAACACTTGCCACCCTGGGAGCGGGTCGAGGCCGTGCTAGAAATACCAGCCAAGTTGGGCAAAGGCGGATGCTCCGATGGCCACGGGCCTGTCAGCGAGGTCAGAGTCGATACCACCGAACTCGCTGCCGTCGTCTCCCGTGGGCAGGTTCAGCGCCAGCAACAACTGCAGGTCCTGCTGCAAATCGTGGCGGCTGAACAGCTGCAACAACATGGAATCGTCGTCGAGGTTACGGAACAGACTGGTGGTCAGTTGCCACAGGGGTGTCAATTCGATGGTCGCCGCTCCCGCCAGGTAGTTCTGTGCGAGGGTAAACAACTCACCACGCTCGAGGCGTGCCAGCAATTCGGGATTGTCGGCGAGGGACGCGGGATCATAATCACCGTCATCGATCCCGAAGCCGCTGTGGAAATACTCAACCGTTGTGGTGAGATTGCGACTCCAGGCGAGCAGTGAGTATGACCAGTTGAGCACCCCGCTGACGATAGAGTCGTCGTCGGTTTTGGTCACCATCAGGTCGCCGCGCCAGATGGCGCCGCCGATATCGACACTACCACCGAGGGCCGCGATCTGCTGGTCATAGTGTTCGGCAATGAGAAAGTCCATTTCGTGCTCGCCGGAGAATAGATGATATTTCAACGCCAGGCTTGCCACCTCGTCGGTGACATCGTCGTCCATATCACGCCGTGCTACCCAGACTGCCTGCAGATCGTCTCCACTATCCAGCAGGTACTGTGCGTAGATCATATCGTCGCCCGTCTTGTATTCGGTATCGATAGCCGCCGGGTTGAACGGGTTGAAAAAATCGACCGGGTTATAGATCAGGCCATTACCCCAGGATATGGCCTGACGGCCGATTTTGAGCACTGTCCTGTCCGAGGTGTGACCGAGGTAGAGACGATCGAGGCGCTGCACAACAACGCGATCGTCGTGATCGACCATCTGATCGGTCAAGTCGAACAGGCGGCGATCGTCGTCAAGCAGGCGGGTACCCCTGAATCCGGCAAGAGGATAGGTTTGTGCGAGTTCAATTTGATCGCCCTGTTGGGCGAGCAGCTGGTAGTCGGCGCGCCAGCTCCAGGCGGACTCGTTGCCCGACAGGTTGGCGCGCAGGTCGAGGCCGATATCCCGCATGGGATCGTCGCTGAAGTCCTGCAAGCGGCTGTCGGCAGGAAGTTCGACCAGGGTCGCCTGCGGCTTGATGTGTCCACGCAGGTCAAAGTCCCGGGCCTGGCTGGGCGAGGGTTGCAGTAACAGCAGCCAAAGCGCCAGCAAGGTAAATATCATCCGCCGATAGCGACCCTGCTGCATGTCGGCTATCCCTGCGCCTCATCAGCGATTATCCTGCCGTCCTGCATCCTGATCAGGCGTCGCGCGTAACGCATCACGCGCTTGTCGTGGGTGGCGATGATGAAGGTGACATGATGGTCCTGGTTGAGATGGGTGAACAGCTCCATCAGCTGTGCCGAGGCGACGCTGTCAAGATTGGCAGTGGGCTCATCTGCCAACACCAGGTCCGGCTGCGAGACGATGGCGCGTGCGACTGCGACGCGTTGTTGCTGCCCGCCAGACAATTGTGCCGGGCGGCGTTTTTCCAGTCCCTCGAGCCCGACTTCGGCGAGAATGGCACGGGCCTTGTCAGCGCGCTCGCGCGTCGCCATACCCTGTACCTGCATGACAAACTCGACGTTTTCCTGTGCGCTCAGAACGGGAATAAGGTTATACGCCTGGAACACGAAACCGATATGGTGCAGGCGCATGTCGGCCAACGGACCTCGTTGCAGCTGATCGATGCGCAATTCCCCCATGCTTATTTCGCCGCTATCCGGAGTATCAAGACCACCGATAGCATTCAATAAAGTGGTTTTACCGGAGCCGGAAGGACCCGACAGGCAAACAAACTCACCGGTTTCGATGGTTATGTCCACGTGGTCCAGGCCGGTGATGATTTCATCGCCCTGGCGAAAGGTTTTACAGATCTGATGGCAGATTATGGTACTCATTGTGGTCCGGTTGTTTGCTTCATCAAGTGGTATTCAATGCCCGTACCGGATCGAGCCGTGCGGCGCGCCAGGCGGGTAAAATGCTGGTCAGTATTCCCAGCACGATGACGATAGAATTGGCGAGCAGCAGGTCGGCAGTCGTCAGTTTCGGGTAGAGAACGCTGCTCGCGCCCATCATTGCCATACCCTCGGCAACGGCAGAAATGTCGAGACCGCTTTCGAGTGGCTTGATCGTTATCAGTGCAAGTCCGTTACCGATCCCGAGACCGATCAACAGCAGTAGCAGCGATTCCAGCAGAATCTGGCAGACGATCAGGCCGGGACGCATGCCGAGCGCTTGAATCAGACCGATTTCGCGCACGCGCTCGAATATAGCCATTACCAGGGTATTCACCAGTCCGAACGACAGCGCGAGGAAAATAATGATCACCCAGACCAGTACGAAGCCATCCATCATGTTGAACATGGCCGCCAGATAGCTATCGACTTGATACCAGGTACGGGCCTGGAGAGTGGAGGGTAGCAGTTGATCCAGACGACGATACAGCGGTGCGATATCGCGGTAATCATCGCCGACCAGGATTAGTTGAGAGATGCGACCCTCGATCCGCAGCAGCTTCTGTAAGGTCTCGCGCGCGGCGTAGACATTGAACTCTTCGAGTGCCGGCAGCCTGGCCCGGTAAATGCCGACGATTCTAAAACCGCGCTCGCGAATGTTGTTGTCGGGATCCTGGCTCATGATCACAACACGTTTGCCCAGACGGGTTTCTAGGCGTTCGGCGAGCCTGGCACCGACGATAATGCCAGAGTCCTGATCGGACTCGAGAAAGCGACCCGAGGCGAGCAGCGCAGGCAGACCGCTGATGCTGGCCTCGACAGCGGGTTCGATGCCGATCAGATTAATGCCACGAGTCTCACGCTCGCTGGCGATGACCGCTGGCACCTTGATGCGTGTTGCCCAGGCGACGGCACCCAGTTGATCGAGCTGCTTGCGCAGCTCAGCACCCGGTGCGGCGATACTATTGACCACGTTGGGGTCGTCGAGGTAGGTGGGATCCTGTACCTGGATATGGCCGGGCAGGTTGTGAATACCCTGATTTAACATGTCGTCGACCATGCCGCGCATCAGCGCGGTCATGAATATCATTGCCCAGACACCGATTGCGATCGCCCCCAGCATGATGCCGGTGCGGCGATGATTGCGCCACAGGTTACGCCAGGAGAGGGTCAGCAATGTACGCAGATGGAGATTGGCGACGCTCAGCATCAAACCGCCCTCATGGCTTCGATCGGCCGCAGTCGGTTGAGGCGCAAGGCTGGATAAATCGCGGCCAGCAGGCTGGCGCAAGCGACGATAACCGGCCCGAGGCTTAGCGAGAGCGCCGATATAGTCGGATACATGCGTTCCGGCAAATTGAATTTGACCGCCATTTCAGCCATCCCCGGATAGGAAAAGCCGACTACGCTGAGGTAGGCGGTGATCAGGGCGCCCAGAGCGATGCCGAGCAACAGGCCGAGGCCGGTCATCATGCCGGTCTCGAGCATAACCAGGATACCCAGGCGTGCAGGGCGCAGGCCGAGAGCCATCATGGTGCCGAATTCACGGGTGCGTTCCAGCACCGACATCAACTGCGTGTTGAGAACGCTGAATGCCACCAGCACGATCAGTACCGTGTACATGAACCAGGCGCTGGTCATGTCGGCGCGGATAGCCTGACGCAGACCGGGTTGCAGTTCGTCCCAGTGGCGCACCGCTACCTTTTCAGAGCCCTGCAGGCCGCTGTTGATGCTTGTCATCAGGGCATCGACGTCATCGACCTGTGCAGCACGAATGACGATACTGTGTCCGGCACCCCCCATCGCGAAACTGTCCTGGAAATAGGCCAGGTTGACCTGCGCTACGCTGCGATCGAGATCGGCATTGCCGGATTCAAAAATGCCTACCACCGTTACCACGCCGGCCGCGAAAGAGTCATCAAAACCACTGCCCAGGAAACTGAGTTCATCGCCCGGTTCGATCCGCAGATTACGCGCCAGCAGCGAACCGATAACGATTTCTTCGCGCGCACCGGGCTCGAGATAGCGGCCGCGGCGAATAAGACCGGGCAGTGTCGATACCTCGGGTTCATGCCGCGCATCCACACCCAGCAGCTGCAGCCCATAGGAACGTTCCTCGCTCGAGGCGAGCGCGAAACCTGTGGCGCGGGCGCTGATGCTGGTGAGTCCGAGCTCGTCGCGCAGCTGTTGTGCCCGGGCGTCGATGTCGTTGATGGCGTAGCGCATCTTCGGCTGCTCCAGGTAAGAGGGGTGTTGCAGCTGGATATGCCCTGAAAACGCCTGCAGGCTGTTATCGATCATCATTTGGTAGCTGCCGAATTGGAGAGAGATGGCAAAAACCAGCAGGCTGTTGGAGAAAATCATCGCACCGACGGTAAGCCAGGTGCGCTTGCCGTGGCGCCACAGGTTGCGCCAGGCCATGCGCAGGACGATGCTATTCACTGGCGCGGGTTCCGCAAGTTGGACAGGGTGAACAGGCTATCCGTTATCGCGATATCAAAATCGATTGTCTGCACCGACATCTCAGTCCATTCGGCAGGGTCTTCGAGCTTGTACATGCGCATGCGAGCGGCGATATTCCGGTCATCCATGAACTCGATCGAGGTCGTGTCCATCTGTTTTACCAGTACGTCATCCTGGTCCCAGAACTGCTGACTTAGCATGAGGTAATCGTCACGGATAACGATAACTTCCCTGCCCCAGACCACGGCGGCATCCTCGTGTGGAATCGATTCGATGGTGTAGACCAGATGGTCATCCCGGGTTTCGGTGCTGAGCAGGCGGTGATTGTACTGATCGATGATGTCGGTCGACTTGCTGATGTCCTTGTTGGAAAAATCACTACCCATCCAGCTTTGATTCATCATCGATGCGGGCACTTTGATGATGCGATTGATCTTGGGCGAGTAAGTCCACATACTTTTATCCTGCACCAGCGTGCCATTGCCCGCATCCCGCCGCGGCTCGGTGACGCGCACCAGCGATTGCTTGTCGCCCTCGGTCCAGGCCTGCATCGAAAAGCTGCGTTGCCAGTCTGCTCGATGGATGGTCATGGTCATTTCGGAATAGGAAGTCACGCCGCGCCAGTGCTGCATGGCAGCGCGGATCAGCTCGCGCGGATCGGGCGTGTCGGCTGACTGTGCGCCGGCACAGATGGCAAGGCCCGAAATCAACAGCAGGCGCAGTAGCCGCCGGGGAATGCTCATTGTTGAACTGGATGTGTCTTTCGACATTGTCGGTTGTCTCTTTTCATCGCGCTGTCATCGCTTTTGATTACGCTTGTGCCGTCAATGTAACGCCGATGCATTTACCACGACTGAACCCAAGTCTACGGAATAGCGCACTATGCGCAATAAAATCACTGCTTGCTTGAGCCAGGTCAAACGAGTTTTTATTAGCTTGACTGGTTTTTCAATGGCGGGAGAGTATATTGATGCTAATCCCAGTTTGAGAGTCCCGTCACTATGAGCAACGACGTCAAAGAAAACCTGAAGAGTCAGTCCACCTGGATGCGTGGTCTTTATTTTTTGATTTACGCAGTGTTTTATACCATTGCCGAAATCGTGCTATTCGCCCTGATTATTTTCCAGTTTCTGCTGAAGTTGTTCACCGGCGATACCAACGAGCGTCTGCGCAAGCTTGGCCAGGGACTGAGCTCTTATATCTACCAGATACTGCAGTACATGAATTTCAACAGCGATTACCAGCCCTATCCATTCGGTGCCTGGCCGAAGGGTGAGCCCAAAGGCGCGCGCCTCATCGATCAGGACACTGGCTCGGCGAAGGCAGAGTAGTCCGCTGTGACATGAGGCAGTAGCCCGTTACTAACTGCTGTGTTGTCGGCTGACCATGATTCCGGCCGCTATGATCATTAGAATTCCAAGCATCACCAGGTTTGCCGGCACTTCGGCAAACAACAGATAACCCCACGCCACGGCAAATCCAACGTAGCTGAAATCGAAAATCGAGACCAGCGATGCCGGTCCTTTCTGGTAGGCAACAGCAGCGCCGACACTGCCGACCAGTATGGCTATCGCGAGTATGCCCATGGTGCGCCACTCGTTCAGGCTCATTGGCGTCCAGGCTTCGAATAAAAACGGGTTCAGCGCAATCTTGTCAGTGGCTGGATTCCACAGGCTCAGCAACAACAGCGCCAGCGCGCCGGTAGCGATGAAGCAGATGTTCATCCATAGCGACAACATCACAGGTTTTTCTGCGCGGCACTTGCTGCGTGTCAGAATCATCGCTATTGCGTACAGAATCGCGGAAACCAGCGGCAGCAGAGTCCAGGCGTTAAAGTCGTCGGCCTGTGGTTGCAGGATAAGCAACGTGCCGGCGAATCCAATCGCTACCGCGAGCCAGCCAGGTGGCGAAATTTTCTCATCGAGAAACAGGGCAGCGAACAATGTAATGAATATCGGCAGAGTATAAAATGCGGCCGCGGCCACGGCGAACTCGATATGCGGCAAGGCGGCGAAATAAAATACCCACATGATGACCAGCACCATGCTGCGTAACAGGGTCCAGCCGGGCTGACGTGGCATGATCGAATATGCGTGGCTGTAGCGGCGCACAAAGTAGACCAGGAAAGGGATCAAGATCGTCGAACGCACCACAAAGATTTGCCAGAGTACGAATGAAGCACTTTGTTGCTTAATCAATGCATCGCCCAGGGACAGGGCAAAACAGCCTATCACGATGGCGCCAATGGCGATTTTCAGGTTATCGGTTTGCGGGGCTTCGGACATGTTCGCTGAAGAGGAAATAGGGAGCGCTAATAGTCTGTATTAAACCTTGCTGCGACGCCAGTCTTTGTCTTGTGAATCACTACCAGCATGGCTATGATGCCTGTCCAGAATTAAACCAACGAGGTCTGTCATGAAAGTTTGTGTACTCGGTGCTGCCGGTGGCATCGGTCAGCCGCTCTCTTTGTTACTCAAGTTGCAACTTCCAGCGGGCAGTGAGCTGTCGCTTTACGACGTGGCACCCTTCACGCCTGGCGTTGCCGTCGATCTTAGCCACATTCCAACTGACGTCTGCGTCACCGGCTACGTGGGTGATGACCTCGAAGCGGCAATGAAAAATGCCGATGTCGTCGTCATTCCGGCTGGCGTGCCGCGCAAACCCGGTATGACCCGTGATGATCTATTCAACGTCAATGCCGGCATCGTCAAGAACCTGATCGGCACCGGCGCGAAGGCCTGTCCCAACGCCTGTTTTGCGATCGTCACCAATCCGGTCAACTCAACCGTGCCGATTGCCGCCGAAGTATTGAAGGCCGCGGGTGTTTACGACAAGCGCAAATTGTTTGGTGTTACCACGCTCGATGTGATTCGTTCCATTACCTTTGTGGCTCAGGCCGCGGGTAAGAGCGTCGACGAGGTCAGTGTCGATGTCATCGGTGGACATAGCGGCGTGACAATTCTGCCGTTATTGTCTTCCATTGAGGGCGTTGAACTTAGCCAGGCCCAGATCGAAGCGCTGACGCCGCGTATCCAGGAAGCGGGAACCGAGGTGGTCGAAGCCAAGGCCGGTGCTGGTTCAGCAACTTTATCGATGGCCCAGGCGGCGGCACGTTTCACCGCATCGCTGGTCGCCGCGTTGAATGGTGATTCCGCCACCGAATGCTGTTATGTGCAGGTCGGCGAAGACACCGGCAGTTTTCACGCGCAACCGGTTGTGCTCGGTAAGAACGGGGTCGAGTCTATCCCGCCGTTGCCGGCGCTTAGCGATTACGAGCAGAAGGTGCTCGACGATATGCGCGAAACCCTCGACGGCAATATCAGCAAGGGCCTGGAATTCGCTAATTCCTGATTCCCGCTCTTTAAGTCATTCACGCGCAAGCGGCGGTCCGATGTCTCGGAATCTTGCACAGTAACTATGCCGACAAGATTCCGATAAGTCGGGCCACCGCTTTCGCGCGATCCGACTTATCGGGAATGACCTCCGTAAGTAAATACCGACAGCGGCGCTGTCGGATGGTTCACCTGCCAGTCAGTCGCTATGCCATCAGGTGGAGTGACTTAAAGGTCAGCCCCCAATGGCACATACTTAAGCCAAAACACTTGATGCATCCAGAGTCCGACTACGGTCGGATGATTGGGGGACAATTCGCGAATGCCTCGGCGGCTCCGCCGCCTGCGGTTTACTTCGCAAATTGTCCCCCAATCATCCGCCTTCTCCCGACCAAAACGAATGTCATGGGGTTGTGCTGAAGCAAGTGCCATTGAGGTCAGCCCGATAGAACTAAAAACTATCCCCCTTAAATGTTAATCTGCGCCGATGACTGACGATAAGCTTTCAACGAACGCGTCTATCGATGCGGCGCTGCGCCTCGATGGTGATCCTCAAACCGTAAAACAGTTCTACGCCGACTGGGCACAGAACTACGATCGCGATACCAGCGAATCTGTCTATACCGGCCCCGCTATCGCGACACAGTTGTTGAGCCAGCATCTGTCTGAACTTGATGTTCCGATACTGGATGCCGGATGTGGAACCGGTCTGGTCGGAGTGGCATTAAAGGCACAGGGTTACGGGCTTGTCGATGGCTTTGACCTTTCGCCGGAAATGGCCGACCTTGCCGCTGCGACCGCAGCTTATCGGCATGTCGTCGGTAACATCGATATGATGCGTGCACAGGAGGACTATCCACGACGTGACTATGCTGCATTGCTGTCCATCGGTGTCTTTACCCTCGGGCATGTTCCGCCACAGGCGCTTGCCGTGCTGCTGGAACTTGTGCGCCCCGGCGGGTTGATGTTGATATCAACGCGCAGCCATTACTATGATCAAACGGATTTTCAGTCACAGGTCGATACACTGCTGGCGACGGCTTGTCTCACACAGGTGCAGACTATCTGGGATGCACCCTACAATCATGATGGCGACGCTCACTACTGGTTGTTCAGAAAGGCTTGAATCTGCGCTGAACTTTGCATCCATGGCGGATAACCAGAACTAATCCGCTTTAATCTTGCCGATTAGATCGCAAGCCCTGCGCTACCGCAGCCCGGTGAGCAGAATTGATCGCGGCGTTGAGCCTTGTCCGGTAGACTTCGATGGTCTGCCGTTTACTGACGCGGCAAACGATTTTCACGCGCTCCGCCAGCGGCTGACGATGCGTCCGATTAATACAATTTGCAGAGGTTTACCCGATGAGTTCAACACCATCCATATTGATTACCGGTGCCTCCGGCGGTATCGGCCGAGCGGCGGCGATCGAGTGCGCTACCCGTGGGGCACGCATTGGCGTGCATTACAACGGCAACCTGGAACGCGCCGAGGCAACACTGGCCGCGCTACCGGGTGAAGGGCATCAACTTTTTCAATGCGATATTACTGATCCTGAGGCGGTCGCGGCGCTGATCGACGAGGCGGAGCGATTCTTCGACGGGCTCGACGTGCTGGTCAACAATGCGGGCGTATCGCAACGCCATCGTTTCCAGGATATCGATTACGCGACCTGGCAGGAAAGCTGGCATCGTATCGTCACCACTAATCTGACGGCTGCCAGTAATCTGAGCTTTTGCGCGGGCAAAAAAATGATCGCTCGCGGCGGTGGTCGTATCATCAATGTTTCATCGCGTGGCGCGTTCAGGGGCGAACCGCTGATGCCCTGGTACGGCGCTTCCAAGGCCGGCATGAATGCGATGGGTCAGTCGCTTGCCCAGGCACTGGGACCACTGGGTGTCTTCGTTTATACAGTGGCGCCGGGATTCGTTGAAACTGAAATGGCCGCCGCGGTGCTGGCCTCTCCTGAAGGTGACAGTATTCGTAATCAGAGCAGCATTGGTCGGGTCGCGCAGCCGCAGGAACTGGGCAAAACCATTGGTTTTCTTGCGTTTGAAGCGCCCGAGTTCATGACCGGCGGTATTATCGATGTCAACGGCGCCTCTTACCTGCGATCCTGATTTAAATCCGACACAGTTGGCAGCGGACATCGGTCGAGTACCGCGAGATGACTGCAAAGGTCCTCTATGCCGAAACCCTCGGTTGACGCCCAAAGTCTGTGGGGGAAGCGTCACTGAACCTGCCCGCATTAAAGGCTGTCCGGTCGGCAGCATTCGTAACAGGGTTAGCAGCGCGTATGCGAATGGTTCGCAGAAGTGGATGATGGCGATTGCCCGACTGTGAGAACTGGAAAGTCACCTGGAATATGGCCTGAACTATCGCGCATGACTCATCTCGACCTCTTACTCACGGAAACGGTTGAACACTAACGCTGCCATCGTACCGCCACGGATGATCACGCTGGTTTTACTGGCGGCGCTATCAACCCTGTCGTTGAACCTGTTTCTGCCATCGCTTGCCAATATTGCGCAGGATTTGCAGGCCGACTACGCGCTGGTAAGCTTGTCGATAGCGGGCTACCTGGCGGTAACGGCAGTGCTGCAACTGGTGATAGGTCCGATGTCGGATCGCTTCGGCCGGCGGCCGGTTCTGTTGTGCGGGCTTTTCTGCTTTGTCGTCGGTTCGCTGGGTTGCCTGCTGGCAGACGATATCTACTACTTCCTGCTGTTTCGTGCGCTGCAGGCCGGGGTTATTTCGGGCTGGGTGCTGTCGATGGCGATGATCCGCGATACCCACAGCGAGGGCGAGGCGGCCAGCCTGATCGGTTATGTGGCGATGTCGATGGCGATAGCGCCGATGCTGGGTCCGATGGTCGGTGGTCTGCTCGATGAGTTTTTCGGCTGGCGTGCGAGTTTCGTGCTTTACAGCGTTATGGGAATAGCCTTACTGCTGTTGTGTTGGCTCGATCTCCGCGAAACCAACCTGTCCCCGTCCGCGACCTTTGCGGTTCAATTCCAGGCTTATCCGGAGCTGTTGGGTTCACGGCGTTTCTGGGGGTTTGCACTGTGCGCCTTGTTTTCGACCGGCGCGTTCTACGTTTTCCTCGCCGGAGTTCCACTGGTTGCGGCCCGCCAGTTTGATATCTCCCCGGGCGTCCTTGGATTTTACATGGGCACCATCACCGCGGGTTTTGCGGTCGGAAGCTTTGCCGCTGGCCGTTATTCGAAGCATTACCCGCGAACCACCATGATGATCACCGGCAGATCCTTCGCCGTTGTCGGATTGGGCCTGGGTTTGATCTTGTTCCTGGCTGGCTACGCGCATGGACTGACGCTGTTCATAGCCACCATTTTCGTCGGCGTGGCTAATGGTATCTCGATGCCCAGTGTCAATGCCGGTGCGATTTCGATGCGCCCGGGACTGGCCGGCAGCGCGGCCGGTCTGGTTGGTGCCTCGACGGTGGGCGGTGGCGCATTGTTAACCTTGTTGACCGGGTACCTGCTCGAGGACGGCGACGTGGCCACCAGATTGCTCGGGATTATGCTGTTCTGTTCGGTGATGGCATTGTCAGCTGCGTTATACGTGCTGCTGATAGATCGGCGTGAAGCGAAGTTGGTGTCTATCGGCAGGGCAGATTCCGAGCTTTGATGAAGGCGCTGACAGTTGCCCTCAGGAATGATCCTCAGAATCGCGCTTAACCCATTTCCAGCCGGTAATCATCGGCTTGATCAGGTTTTCGTTTTTCCAGATGAGATAAAACAGGATGGCGCTCACGTGCAACACCACAAGGGCCAGGATGAAATCCGCGTTCAGGTGATGCCACCAGGTGAGCCGGCTTACGGTAGCTTCGGTAACATAGCCCGCCAGCGGGCCGTATTCGAAAAAATCATCCGACTCGATGAACAGTCCGCTAACCGCCTGTGCGGTTATGGCCAGCAGCATCAGGATGACCGACAACGATCCCAGTGGATTGTGGCCCGGTGTTCCGCTCGGCTTGCGTTGCCCCACCTGGCGCAGATAACCGAACAGCTTGCCGGGTGTTGGCAGCAGTGCGCGGTAACGTACTGGTGGAGGACCGATGAAACCCCACAGGTAGCGAAAAACCACCAGACCAAGCGTGAGATAACCCAGGTAGAAATGCCACTGGATGGTATCGAAAGACATGAATTTGCCAAAACTCCAGCCAATTCCGACGGAAAGTACCAGAACCCAGTGCCACATGCGTGTCACCGGGTCCCAGATTTTTTCCCGCGTTAGGCCTTGCAATGGAAGAGGCGCCAAATATAGCGCCTATTTCTTTTCGCGGAATTCATCGTGGCAGCCTTTGCAGGATTTACCCACGGCGCCGATTTTCGACTTCAACGCATCGCGACCGTCACCGGCAACGGCAGCCAGTTCATTCACCGCGATTACGTATTTCTTACCGTAATCGGAGATTTCCGGATAAGTTGTCCAGATCTTCGGTAAAGCCGTCGTCTCGCCAGCATATTTTTCGGTATCCGATCCCTGCGCCCAGGCACGACCATTATCCAGATCGAGCATCAACTTAAGATTCCCGGCAAGTTTATTCGCCATCTCGGCATCGTAGTCGATTTTCCCCTTGGCCATGCCGAACAACGGCCCGACATTGAATGCGCGCAACTGCATTTCACCCTGGCGCGCCTTGATTGCGTTTAGTAATGGGTCGTTGCCTGCAAACGAAGTGCCTGCCAGCGCTATACCGATCAGCAATAGACATGCTTGTTTCATAAGTTTCATGGTGTTTTCCTCCGGTTAGGTTTTCCGCGGAAGTCGGGTCAGGGGACCCGGGCCGCCGCAGTCACATTGATCGTGTGAATCAGTGTTTAGTTTTTAACGGCTTCGAATCCGATTTGCAGCTCCAGCACTTCGCCGATTGCCGGTGCACCATAAGTGACCCCAAAATCGGTACGCTTGATTGATCCGGTCGCATCGAAACCGCAGGTCTCTTTTTTGTTGAAAGGGTTGGGGCCGCATTTCATCGAGGTGATCGTCAGGGTTACCGGCTTGCTGACCCCAAGGAGAGTCAAATCACCGGTGACCGTGGCGGGCTTGGCACCGTTCCAGGTGGCGCTGGTGGATTTGAAGGTAATCGTTGGATTTTCTACCGCGTTGAGAAAGTCCGGTGATTGCAGGTGTGCATCGCGCTTGGCGTACCCGGTGTCGATGGAAGTGGCATCAATTTCAATCATGACCGACGCCTCTTTAGCGGCGGGATCGAATTGCAATGAACCCGACTGCTCGTTGAATTTGCCGCGCATGGTTGAAAAGCCGAGGTGGCTGATCGCAAAGCTGACATAGGTATGGGCGGGGTCTACGGTGTAGTCTGCGCCAATAACCGCCTTCACTGGCAGGATTGCCAGAGCGGTGAGGATCAATAGCTTTTTCATTTAATACTCCTTTTCAAATTAAGGTTGTGGTCTGTTAGTCAGACCGGGACAGCACGGGATTGTTTCAGTAACCCGAACCGGAACTGCCGGTCTGCCAGACGTAATAAGCAACGCCCAGCGCAATGACCAGCCCCGGCAGGCTGGCCAATAGCGCGTTCACAAAGCGCGAGCTGGATTTCTGCGGCACCAGGCTGACCGCAAATGGGATCGAAGTCAGTGGAATCAGTGCGTACCATGGCAATCGTGCAAACATGACTGCGGCAATGCCCAGCAATGCCGGCGCCATGAAATAGGGCAGGACGGCGATCGATTGTCGAGTCTGCTGCCTGGATACACTGCCGCTCAGCACCCAGCCAAGTAATGCACCGCCGGAGGCGGCCGCGAGTGCCAGGGCAAGCTGCCCGAGCAAGGCCGAGGCTGCGGCGGTGGCCGATAGTCCAACTCCCAGCAGCAAGCTGAATCCAGCTCCGTGCAGTTGTGCAGGCTTGTCGATTATGCGAACGAATAAATACTCCGACACCAGCACCAGGCTGATCGAGCCGGCCAGGAATAACACCATTGAGGCAGAATCCATGCGGCCTACTACTGCCCAGAATACCCACAGTAATGCCACCTGGCTGATGATCGTCGTAAAGCGCCGTTGCAGATTGTCACTGCGCAAAATCCAGTGCAACAGGGCAGCCGCGACAAAAGAAGCAGTTACCAGCAGTATGATTTTACGGGTGCCAGTGAGAGGGTTCACGATCAGGCCGTTGATCAGCGCGGCCGATGCCAGAAACGCGACAAGCAGCGCCCATAACCATGCCGAGGCGGTTATCTTGCGCAGGCCGAGATATACCACTAGTGCAATCACGAATGGTACTACAGCGCTCTGGATTTCCGGGCGGGACAGTAATTGCTCCATCAGTATTGGCCATCCGCGGAGATAAACTCCAATGAACTGAATAAAGCTCTATCTGCTTGCGGATTCATGCGCCTGGCTGACTGGGTGATTGCATTCGATGAATCCTAACAGGTTATATTTTTACATCAAGATAGGCATTTTTGCTCTATAGTGTTGCAATTATGCAGCATATTAACTGGGACAATCTGCGCTACGTCTTGATGGTTGCCAACAAAGGGTCGATTGCAGCGGCTGCACGCGAACTGGATGTCAACCGCACAACCGTATTACGGCGCATTAATAACTTTCAACAAGACTTGAACTGCCGCATATTTGATCGCGGTGATAACGGCTACGTGCTCACCCCGGAAGCCGAGAAAATGATCGATGCGGCGCGCGAGGTCGAGAGTACCTTGTTTAATATGCAGCGCCAGATCGTAGGGCACGAACTCAAACTCGAAGGCGAATTGCGAGTAACGACGACCGATACTTTTATGGTTTCGTTACTTGGTCCGCATCTGGCCAGCTTTCAACAAACCCATCCACATATTCTGGTTGAAGTATCCATGACTAACAGTGTACTCGACCTCAATCGTCGCGATGCCGATGTCGCCATTCGGCCGGCACGAGTGCCGGAGAAAGAGCTGGTCGGCAAGCGCCTGTGTGAAGTTGATTTTGGTATTTACGCCACCGCCGAGTTGTTGAGCAGTATCGACTCAGGGTCTATCTTCGACGCCCGCTGGATAGGTTTCGTCGACGACCTGATGCAGTCCCCGATTGGAGTCTGGTTTAACTCAACAGTTGATAGCGGGAGAATTTGCCTGCGTTGCGATTCCTTTGTTGCGGTGCGGGTTGCGGCCGAATGCGGTATCGGGCTCGCCTTGTTGCCAAATCTGCTGGGGGAGTCGTCGGCAAAGCTGACAAGGCTGGATGCAGATATGGCTGATCTTAGTGTCAGTCTCTGGGCCCTGGCGCATCCTGACCTGGCGCGTTCAGCGCGAGTGCATGCCTTTATCGAGCACCTCAG
>JAIBDO010000160.1 GCA_024686195.1 Gammaproteobacteria bacterium
TAAAACGGGTGAAACCACCGTCGCCGTGCTTGGGCTCGGACGCATCGGACAAC
Organism: Gammaproteobacteria bacterium; assembly: GCA_024686195.1. Classification (GTDB taxonomy): domain Bacteria; phylum Pseudomonadota; class Gammaproteobacteria. Next base: position 54 of record JAIBDO010000160.1, read on the forward strand.
TGGTTACGCAGCGTTTTGTCAATAACGGTTTCCAGGTGCTGGGCTGGAGTCGCAGCTCGCGGAATCTGGATGACGTCGATTGTTTTGCCGGACAGGAGGGGCTTGCGCAGATGTTACCGCTGGCCGACTACGTTATTTCCGTGTTGCCATCGACCCCGCAGACCGAACATATTTTCAGCTACGATCTGCTGCAGCGCTTCAAGCCCGAGTCCCTGTTGATCAACGTTGGTCGTGGAGACCTGGTCAACGAGCCGGACCTGATTCGAGCCCTTGATGACGGTTTGCTGGCCGGCGCAGTGCTGGATGTTATGTCGATCGAGCCGTTACCCGACGATCATCCGCTGTGGCTGCATCCGCGAATTCAACTGACCCCACACATTTCAGGCTATCACCTCGGTGACGCGATACTCGATATTGCCGAGAATTACCGGCGCCTGCAAAATGGTGAACCCTTGTTACACCTGGTCGATCGTAACAAGGGGTATTGAGGTGTCGTCCGCGATCGAATTGACGCGCAAGATCCGTGACGCTATCCCACTTAGCGCTACGATGCAGTTTTCTATCGAGCATCTGCAAGCTGGAGAGATTCGGGTAAAGGCGCCACTGTCACCCAACATCAACATCAACGGCACAGGCTTCGCTGGCAGCCTCTACTCGATCGCGGTGTTAACCGGCTGGGCTTTGTGCACGCAGCTCATTGACGAAGCCGGGATCGATGCGGATCTGGTCGTTGCGCGTGCGGAAATTTCTTATCGAGCTCCGGTCAACGGCGATATCGAGTGCAGCTGCGGTGTGAGTGTCGAGCAGCGTGAGTTATTTTTGCAGACAATTCATGAACGCGGCAAGGCTAAGTTATCGCTCGATATTGCAGTTGGAGACTTGCCACAGGCCAGCCTGCTGGCAACCTTTGTGGCGATAGCTCGAAGTTGATTCTTTTTGCAGGCTGATTTGGTGACTGGAGTTTAGCGGACAGATTATAACCAGCGGCGCACGCGGCGCTGGTAGGCCAGGTAGTCTTCGCCGAATTTCTTTTCGAGGTAGGATTCTTCACGATTTATCACCAGTCGCTGCAGCAGGAAAACCAGCACTGGCGTTACGCCAAGCCCCCACCAGCTGTTGATAATCAATCCAGCCCCTAGCGTGGCGATACAAAAGGCCAGGTAGATGGGATTGCGACTGTAAGCGAAAACTCCCGATTGAAGGATCACCGTTGTCGGTTGCCAGGGTTCGACCTGCGTCTTCGCGCGCAGGAAATTGGAAAGCGCAAGCAAGGCGAGTATTAGTGACGCGATGACCAGCAACAGTCCGATCAGGCGCAGGTCGAGATACCGGGTGACCGGCTGGGTGATCGGCAGGGGTAGCCAGACATCAGCCAGGTAGCCTGCACCGATCAGGACGAGCACCAGCAATGGTGGTGGAAATCTTAGCCCGGGACCGCGTTTGTCTTCTATGGGTTTCACCGAGATGGGCTGCACGAAGCTTTGCTTCAGCTGCCCCGGGGACGACCTTTGGGTAACTGGCTCGCACGCCGACCGCTCAATTTTTCGATCTTGCGTACAAACTTGCTATCACCCAATACCCAGCCTTTCACTGTCGCATCGGTGATTTCCTGCACCTGTTGCTGGCTGAGTTTCGCTTGGAAAAGTTTGCGATAAGCTTTCGCGCACTCTGCGGCAGAATCACCAAGCTTGCGATACTCGTTCGCCGCCGTGAACATTTCGTCGGTTTGAGCCAGTGCATTGTGCGCGTAACTGCTCCAGTGATAATCCTGTGGCTTGTCGACCAGCTGATTGCGCACCGGATTGAGTTCGATATAGCGACTGCAGGTGAGCAGATAGTGTTTGCCGTCAATGACGGTGGCCCGATAACGACCCTCCCATAGCGTGCCGCTGCCGTCGTAGCACTCGTTGAAATACTGTACATAATTGCGACCGATTGACTGCACCACGCGCGAGACACTGTCGGCATTGCCGGGTGTCGCCAGCACGTGGACATGATCCGGCATCAATACATAAGCATGCAGCTTGAGGTTGTAATTGTAAGCCGCCGCATCGAGGCAGTCGTGAAAGTACTGGTAGTCCTGTTGCTGATGAAAAACTGACTGTCCCTTGCGACCTTGCAAGATAACATGCTGAGGCTGATTAATGATCGAGTAGCGCGGTAGTCTGGCCATAAATATGCTCGTTAACTGCCAGCACGACACAGGAGATGGTTGCTCATTCCCCTGATGTTGCCGTCGCCGTGGCAGGTGGTTAGTGAATTACATGTGATCTCGAGGAATAGCAATTTCGTCCCATTCCCGCTCATTGATCAGTTCTTCGTTGTGGTAGGCGCGCACCGTCGCCTTGACGTGGAAATTGTCTGCATCACAGCGCATTTCGCTCTCTGACTCGGTCCGAACTGACCACTCGCCGCGCCGCATCCAGCAGATATAACGGCTTATGGAACGATGGCTGAGCGGGTCGTCGGCAGCGATGGTCCAACGCTCATCGTGTCGATGTCGACTAATCATACCGTGCCCGGGTACTTCTATCTCACCGGTGTCGTCGATGATGCGGTAATGCGACTCGCCCGTCTGGAAATTGCGTTCCACCCAGCGCCGCTGCAAACCTTCGGAAATCTGCGGATGCTCGACGAGTGGATTCTTGTCCTTCGGGGGATCCATGGTATAGACATCGACCCCCTCGCGCACTGGCAGCGTGATGAGTGCGTCAGGTCCGAGTCGAATGGTAGCGGTCACATTTTCCGGTGCCGGCATGATCATCGGCCAGTAATTGCTTGAAAGAGCAACCCGCATCTTGTGCCCGCGCATGAAACGATAACCGCATTCGTTGAGCTCGATTTCGATCGGTACTGACTCACCCGGAACCATCGGTTGCGGGTCTTCATTGCCATTTCGATGAGCCAGGTTGAGTACACCCCAGCTGACGCGCGATACCTCGCCGTTCGGGTGAATATCATTCAGGCGCACGGCGATGTTACCGAGTGGTTTATCCAGGGATATTTTCAGGCGCAATCTTGGCCGGCCCAGGATTTCAACGGGTTGGTGCAGCTTGCCACTATCAAAAACCAGCGAGCCGGAATCGTCACGACGTTGGTCTGCCGGCATCTCACCATCGGGTCGAATGGTAAAGAACTCGCCGCAGGCCGTGCCGCAATCCTGTGGTGAAGACAGCGTTTTGAAGCGGGTTCTGCCAGGGATATCGAGCAACTGGCGATTCGGTGCGAGGTAGTAATTGCGTTCACGAGTATCGTCTGCTGGCAGCGTTGTTTCCGCAACCCATCGTCCTGGAGCCGATACGTGATGCAGCAATGGTTTTGCATCCTCGAGAATATAAGCGCGGTAATCGGGAAGCTTTTCCACACCATTATCTTTGCCCTTCAGCCATTTATCCCACCAGTTCAGGGCTTCCCTGATGAAATCCATGCGCGGTTCAGGCGCGGCGATATGGGGATACTTGTGGATCCAGGGGCCATTAACCGACTTGGCATTGGCGAGGTGTTCGGCAGCGGCGGGAGGGGCATTGATGTAACCGTCCGCCCAGCCGGAAATGACCAGCGCCGGAATCTCCACTGCGGCATAGTTCTCGCTGATGGAACCGTGTTTCCAGTATTCATCCTTGCGCTGATGGGCCAGCCACGTAGCCAGCGGGAAAGGCTGGGTGTTCAAGCGCTGCAGCCAGGTGTCACGCCAGCTGTCACCGACCAGTTCGGGATCCGGTGGGCGCGAGGCATAGCATAACATGGTGCTCGACCAGTAGAAATTCGAGTACAGCAGACAACCACCCTTGTAGTGGATGTCATCATTGTAGCGATCGACGGTAGTGCCGATCGAGATGACCGCTTTGAGAGCGGCGGGTTTCAGTGCGGCGATCTGCAAACCGTTGAAGCCACCCCAGGAGATGCCCATCATGCCTACATTGCCGTCACACCAGGCCTGCTCGGCGATCCATGCGATGACCTCGCAGCCGTCAGCCAGCTCACGAGGCGAATATTCGTCGTCCCAGTCACCGTCGGATTCACCGGTGCCGGAGATATCGACGCGCACGCCGACATAGCCTGCTGCGGCAAAATGCGGGTAAGTACTGTCATCACGTTGTGCGGTGCCATCCCTTTTCCGATAGGGCAGGTATTCGAGGATGGCGGGAGCGGGTTTGTTAAGCGCGCTATCGGGAAGCCAGATACGCGCAGAAAGTCGACGTCCGTCGGATAGCTTGATCCATTCGTTTTCGAGAACTTTGAAGCCTGCCTTTTTCATTTAGCCTTGCTCGCCACAGTCGGACTGCCATTTTGCCTGTCCGGTGGTGGTGCAGGCAAGTCCTGCGAGGCCCGCGAGTGTGTCGATCTCGAGAAGAATGTGTCGGGAACTGGCGAGATCCCCGAATTATCCTGCGAAACGAAAGCCTGGCTGCGGCCGGTGTCGGTTGGGCTAGTCCAGCTGTGGACCTGCGGACACCAGGCCTTTACCACTATCGGTATCGGTATATTGCGCGAAATTTTCGATAAACAGGCCTGCCAGACGAGTTGCTTTCGACTCCCATTCGCTACTATCGGCATAGCTGTTGCGCGGATCGAGTATCGCTGAATCCACTGCGGGCAGAGCCTGTGGAATGGCCAGGTTGAAGATCGGCTGCATGGCGCACTCGGCACTATCGATCGAGCCATCGAGAATGGCATCGATGATGGCGCGTGTGGCCTTGATGGAAATGCGATTACCACTGCCGTCCCAGCCGGTATTGACCAGGTAGGCGTGACTGCCGAACTGATCCATCTTACGATTCAGCACTTCGGCGTAACGAGTCGGGTGCAGCGACAGGAAGGCTTTGCCGAAACAGGCGGAAAATGTTGGTGTTGGCTCGGTAATGCCGCGTTCAGTGCCGGCTAGCTTGGCCGTGAATCCCGACAGGAAGTAGTACTGCGCCTGCTCGGGAGTCAGTCGTGAAACCGGCGGTAATACCCCGAAGGCATCCGCGGTGAGAAAGATCACACGACTGGCATGACCGGCGCGCGATACCGGCTTGACAATATTGTCGATGTGGTTGATCGGGTATGAAACGCGCGTGTTCTCGGTCTTGGAGCCATCGTCATAGTCGACGATGCCGTTGTCATTGACAACGACGTTTTCGAGCAGTGCATCACGACGGATCGCGCGGAAGATATCAGGTTCATCACTGGCGTTCAGGTTGATGGTTTTGGCGTAGCAACCACCCTCGAAATTGAAGATACCATCGTCGTCCCAGCCATGTTCGTCGTCGCCGATAAGACGCCGCTTGGGATCGGTCGACAGGGTGGTTTTGCCGGTACCGGACAGGCCGAAGAAAATAGCGACATCGCCCTGATCGCCAACATTGGCGGAGCAATGCATCGATGGCATCCCTTTCAGCGGCAACAGATAGTTCATCATCGAGAACATACCTTTTTTCATTTCGCCGCCATACCAGGTGCCGCCAATGATCTGCATGCCCTCGGTCATGTTGAAGGCAACAAAGTTTTCCGAGTTAAGCCCCATTGCCTGGAAATCCGGGTTTGAGGTCTTGGAGCCGTTCAGCACAACAAAATCAGGGGTGTAATCGCTCAGTTCTTCAGCGCTGGGGCGGATGAACATATTGGTGACGAAGTGTGCCTGCCAGGCAACTTCGGTCACGAAGCGCACCTTCAGGCGGCTGTCGGGGTTGGCACCGCAAAAGGTGTCGACGACAAACAGGCGTTTGCCGGAGAGCTGCGCGGTTACCAGGCCACGTAATTTCCCCCAGGTATCTGCATCGATGGGATGATTGTCATTTTCGCCCTGGTCCGACCACCATATGGTGTCGCGAGTGCTGTCGTCGCGAACCAGGTATTTGTCTTTTGGCGAGCGGCCGGTGAAGTCACCGGTATCGACCGAAATGGCGCCCGACTCTGTTTGAAAACCGACTTCGAAGCCTTGCAGGCCGTCTGCCGTTTCTTCCGCATACAGGGTGTCGTAATCGGGGTTGTAAACTATCTCGACAGTGTCGTCGATACCGTAGGTGCTGAGATCAGGGGTAGTTGTCATTTTGAATTCAACTAAAGTAGCGGGAGTGGCCATGTTTGGGTTCTGGGGTCTGAAGGCAAGATATTACGCGAAGGTGAGAGTATATAAGTTTACCCAATTCACAAAAACGATCAGTTAACTATAACCTTATAAATAACTGCCCGTTTAACCGGCTGAATATCATGCAAAATTTGTACGAAAATCGTGATCTGTTCAAAATGGCACTGACTTAAGCACAATCCCGGGAAATTTCCTCTGATCGAGAGTAGGCGGATGATTGCAGGGCGTTTTGCGAAGTAAACCGCAGGCGGCGAAGCCGCCGAGGCATTCGCAAAACGCCCTGCAATCATCCGAGCGTAGTCCAACCCTGGATGCACCAGTGTTTTGGCTTAAGTCAGTGCCATTTTGTTCTGTTCCCTTTAAACCCTAGGCCAGCAGTTCACGCAATACGACGACCACCCGGTCGATCTGCGACTTTTCGACGATCAGCGGTGGCAGCATGCGAATGACGTTAGGGCCAGCGGGCAGAGCGATAATGCCGGCGTCCAGCAGTTTCGCCAGGGTATCCTGAACTTTCTGTTTCAACTCGATACCGATCATCAATCCCATACGCCGCAGGGCACGCACCTGTGACAGATCTTCGATCTTAAGTTCGGCTTCAAAATACGTCCCGAGCTCGGCTGCGCGCTGCGCCAGGTTGTCACTCCGGTAGACCTCTATCGCTGCCAGTGCCGCTGCGCAGGCTAGCGGGTTGCCACCAAAAGTAGTTCCGTGCAGGCCGGGCTCGATTTTGATAGCGTCGCTGATCAGCGTAGCGCCGATCGGTACGCCCCCGCCCATCGCCTTAGCCACGCACAGGATGTCAGGCTGCAAATCAAAATGTTCGCAGGCGAAAAATTTCCCGGTGCGGCAAAAGCCGGTCTGAATTTCATCGATGATCAGCAGCGCACCGCGCTCGCTGCAGATTTTTCGCACCGCGGTTATATACTCCGACTGGATCGGATTGACCCCACCCTCGCCCTGCACCAGCTCCAGCAGAACGGCGGCGGTGTTGTCGTTGACCACTGCATCGAGCTTTTCGA
>JAIBDO010000050.1 GCA_024686195.1 Gammaproteobacteria bacterium
TGGCTGTGATCATGGATTTATTTGCCCGCAATATCGTCGGTTGGTCAATGAGTGATCGAATAACAGATCACCTGGTTCTTGATGCATTGACAGCTGCCTTCTGGCGCCGTAAGCCGAAACAGAAGGTTAAGTTTCATTCCGACCAGGGATCGCAATACAGCAGTCGCCATTTCAGGAAATTGCTCGCGACACTCAACATTGAACCGAGCATGAGTCGAAAGGGGAACTGTTGGGACAACGCAGTGGCTGAAAGTTTTTTCAGTAACCTGAAGAAGGAGAAAATCCGGCGCATCAAATACAAGACCAGGGATGATGCCAGGCAGGCTATGTTTCATTACATCGAGATGTTCTACAATCCGAAGCGGCGGCATACCAGTAATGGCAGGCTGTCACCTGCGGAGTATGAAAGGCAGTACTTCAGGAACCAGGAAAGTGTCTAGAAAACTCAGGCCTTACCAATGGGATATCTATTCCCTTGTATCTAATTCGTATGCTGTTGTATTAATTGATTATTAATTACTGGACTTAACTATTAGTACCTTTAATAGTTCATCAGATACTCAAATTAGGCCCAATACCAGCCTTTTGAAGCCAAGTTATGTTGATTAGAGAAATTTGTGTTTTATGGGTGGTGTTGCGTGGTACTGGACTAACTTTGGACTAAAAGTGAGATACTTGGATTATTACTGAATTAGGATTTACTTGAAGTAATGCCACTAAATTATTGTTATTATTCTGATTTAATATGGTGCCCGGAGCCGGACTCGAACCGGCACGGTGTTTCCACCGAGGGATTTTAAGTCCCTTGCGTCTACCAATTTCGCCATCCGGGCACGGATAAGCATTTTCACTAATTCACTTCAAACTACAATCGCAGAAGCTCTGCGAGCTTCCGTCTACCACAACGCCATCCGGGCACGGATAAGCATTTTACTAATTCACTTCAAACTTCTAAGGCAGAAGCTCTGCGAGCTTCCGTTCCCAGCGTCAGACAGGAATGCACAGGCATCGATGCGAGTACGGCTTTGGAATTTGTCCGGTATTGATGATGCGGAATCATTCCTGCGCCAGGCAGTGAATGGAGGCTGAGGGCGGAATCGAACCGCCGTACACGGCTTTGCAGGCCGCTGCATGACCACTCTGCCACCCAGCCATCGCGTTTAAAGCTTGTTCACTGCGCTTGCAAGGCTCTCGGGTGCCACCCCGATGACCTGTTCCAGCACGCTATCTTACTCGATTGACTAATCCGATTGGTAGGTGCTGGCCAAAAAAAGCCCCGATTGAATCGAGGCCTTGAAACTGGAGCGGGAAACGAGATTCGAACTCGCGACCCCAACCTTGGCAAGGTTGTGCTCTACCAGCTGAGCTATTCCCGCAAAAGAGCCGCTATTCTATCGATTCGACCTGACCTGTCAAGCGACCAGAGCATTGATTTTATTAACCGTTGCGAGTAATCACCGGCCAGGCCGCACGCAGGTAAATAACCATCGAGACGATGGTCAAAATTGCGGCCAGATAATAGGTTGTCAGACCAATTTCAAAGATCGGGAATCCCAGTAAAGGATCGCTGTAAATCATGAAACCCAACGCCCACATTTGAGCCATTGTTTTTGCCTTACCGACAAAGGAAACCTTTATCGTGGCACTGCTGCCAATCTGCGCCATCCACTCGCGCAGTGCCGAGATAGAAATTTCGCGTGCGATGATGATCACCGAGGGCAAGGTCACGTAGATGCTTGGATTAGCTTGCACCAACAGAACGATAATCACCACTACTATCAGTTTGTCGGCAACCGGATCGAGGAAGGCTCCAAACGGAGATTCCAGTTGCATCGAGCGCGCCAGGTAGCCGTCTACCCAGTCGCTAACGCAGGCCACAAAAAAGATTGCTGCACCGGCGATGTTGGTCCAGCTGAACGGCAGGTAAAACACGACCACGAACAGCGGAATCAGGGCAATTCGAAACAGGGTGATAGCAGTGGGTAATGTCAGGCGCATTGACATAGCTTAGGGCATTTAGCGGTGAAAACAATCATAGATCGCTTGCGCCGTGTCCCGATTAATACCTTTTATCTGCATCAGTTCCTCGACACCGGCCGACTGCACACCTTGCAAGCCTCCAAAGGTGTTCAGCAACATCTGGCGTTTACGCACGCCGATACCTGGAATTTCCTCCAGACGCGAGCGCCGCCGGGCCTTGGCGCGCGCCTGCCGATGGCCGGTAATGGCAAAGCGATGTGCCTCATCGCGAATCTGCTGGATTAGCAGTAGCGCCGGTGAATCCATCGGAAAATTAAGCGCCGTCATTTCTTCATCGATGATGTCCTCGTAGCCGGCACGGCGTTCGACACCCTTGGCGACACCAAAAATGCGCAACTGCGGTTTCACATTGGGGATATTGAGTGATTCGATGACGTCCAGGGCGATGCCGAGCTGCCCCTTACCACCGTCGATCAGCACCAGGTCGGGCAGTTGCTCGGGCATATTCTGACGTTTCTCATAACGTCGTTGCAGCACCTGGCGCATTGCGGCGTAGTCGTCTCCGGGTTCGATGTCCTTGATATTGTAGCGGCGGTACTCGCTCTTGATTGCGCCGTCACGGCCAAACACCACGCAGGAAGCCTTGGTCGCCTCGCCCATAGTGTGACTGATATCAAAGCACTCGATGCGCTCGGGCGGATTTTCGAGATGCAGGATTTCTACCAGGTTCTGCAGGCGCTTGCTCAGCATGCTGGCGGACAGCAGATAACTATCCAGCGCCTCGCGGGCATTTGTCATGGCACTCTCTAATGCGTGCCGGCGTTTGTTGCGCACGCGGTGGGTAACGCGAATACGGGAATCGTTAAACTGGTTTAACGACTCGGTCAACACTTCAAGGTTTTCGAGATCGTGGCTGACGATAATCTCGCCGGGTGCCGGATGGTTTGAATAATGCTGCACGATAAAGCTTTCAATGAGGCTGGCCGCATCGATATCGAGCTTGGCGCGATTGAAAAACGGTTTGTTGCCTAATGAGGTTCCGTTACGAATCATGAACAGCTGTATGCAGCAGAAATCATCGCGTAACTCGCAGGCAATGATATCGATGTCGCCGTGGAAGTCGGTGACAAACTGCTTTTCGGTAACGCGTCGCAGAGTTTCGATACGATCACGCACCTGCGCAGCCTGCTCATAGTCGAGTGCCGCAGCGTAATTTTCCATTAGCTCGACTTGTTGATCGATAAGTGCGCTGCTCTGGCCTTCAAGAAACATCTGCGCCTGTTTAATCTGGAGCTGGTAGTTCGCCTTGTCGGTATGACCGACACAGGGTCCTGTGCATCTTTTGATCTGGTACTGGAGACAAGCTCGAGTACGGTTTGATAAAGCCGAATCTTCGCAGTTACGCAGTTGAAACAGTCGCTGCACGTGGTTGATGGTATAGCGCACCGAGCCCGCACTTGGAAACGGACCATAAAAAGTACCCTTGCGCTTGTCGGGTTTACCGCGAAACACGGTCAAACGTGGAAAATCGTGATTGCTCAGACAGATATAGGGATAGCTCTTGTCGTCACGAAACAGGATGTTGTAACGCGGATTGAGGTTCTTGATCAGATCATTTTCGAGCAACAGCGCCTCGCTCTCGGTGCGCGTGTTGATGACCTCGATACGATGGATGTTGTTGACCAGCGACATTATGCGCGTGGATAACCCGGTTTGGCGAAAATAGCTCGCCAGTCGCTTTTTCAGGTTCTTGGCTTTACCGACGTAGATAACCTTGTCATTACGATCGATCATGCGATACACACCGGGCAAGCCATTCACATGCGCCAGAAATTCCCGGTGATCGAACTTGTCGACCCTGCTCTTTTCAGATTGGACCTCCTCTGATGGTTTCTCCTTTGTCTCACCCTTTTCGGACTGGCTCTTCTCCGATTGGCCATGGGTATCACTCATGGCAATACCTCGCGAATGCTGGCGAACACCCGTGCAAAACTGGCGGCCGTGATCTTGCCGGTGTTAACGTTATATCGACTTGGATGGTAGGAGGTAAAAAGTTGGCGGATATTTGAACCATCGTCATCTTGCAGCGAATATTGCCCCGCATGTCGAAATGGAAAAGCGCTCTGCTGCAATTCCAACGCGCGGATTACGGCACGGTGAGCAATCGCGCCGAGCGAGAGCACGATCGAGCTGCTCGGTAACTGTTTGAGTTCTGCGCGCAGATATTGATTACAGGTATTCATTTCGAGGCTTAGTGGTTTGTTTTGTGGTGGCACACACTTAACCGCATTGGTGATGCGGCATTCAGACAATTGTTGTTCGCTGACGAGTGATCGTGAATCCGGCTGACTGGAAAAGCCGTAACGGTGTAACGTGGCAAACAGCAGATCACCGGACGCGTCGCCGGTAAAAGGTCGGCCGCTCGCATTGGCACCATGCAACCCGGGTGCAAGGCCAACAATCAACAAAGTGGCGCCGATGTCACCCATAGCAGCGACCGGAGCGCAGTGATATTCAGGATATTGCTGCTTCAATTCTTCACGGTAAGCCGTGAGCCTTGGACACAATTGGCAGTCTTGCAGATTATTCACGGCTGCCTAGTCCGAGCTATTGAACTCGACCATCCCCTGCTCCACCGCAATCTTGACCAGATCAACTTCGTTCTGGGCACCCAGTTTTTCCAGAAGACGCAGACGATAGGTGCTGACCGTTTTGGGACTCAAACACAGCTTTTCCGAGATTGCAGCGTTGGTCAGGCCATGCGAAATCATCAGCATTACCTGAAACTCGCGCCGTGACAGCCGATCGATTGGATTATGCTGGTTACCGGGTAGCAACGACAGCGCCAGTTGCTGGGCAATACTGGGCGCGATATAAGCCTTGCCGTTATACACCTGCTGGATCGCCAGCAACATTTCGTCGACACCACATTCCTTGGTGAGGTATCCACGTGCGCCAATCTCGAGCATTCGTTTGGGAAAAGTTTGTTCGTTGTGAATGGTCAAAACGATGATTTTCTGACTGGAGTCGCGTTGCAAAATTCGGCGACAGGCTTCGACACCACCGATACCCGGCATGCTCACATCCATCAGGATTACATCTGGATTCAACTGCTGCGCAAGCGTTACACCGTCCTCGCCGCAGTCGGCTTCGCCGGCAATTTGAATCTGGCCGCTGTCTTCCAGCAGGCGTCGAATGCCAGTTCGTACCAGTGCATGGTCGTCAATGAGCAATACATCTATCATGATTTTGAGCCTGGTTATCAGTCGGGGATGCCGCGACTAATGGCGGATCATAGCATAACCATCCTACTGCGTGTAAGTCATGAGCGGCGCTATCTGGCTAGACTTATAAAGGCCCGGATTGGGAAGGTCAGGATTAAATCGGTAATGGAGAAGCGAAAGGTGTTAGTAACCTTTTCAGCCAACTAATCGACTCGCTCAGCCCGGGAGATTTCTGTGTTCAGGATGGTAGTGGTGACACGGCGATTGAATGTTAGAAACAATCGGATGACGAGAGGATAAGGAATATCGGATTTCCGCACGACTACATGGATGTTGTGGCCGGCGCTCCGGTGGGCGGTATTCCGTCTCGAAGCGGCGCCCCGAACCGACGTATCGGCGTGGTGCGGCATCGCCATCTCACACTTCGGCCAATTGCCGAGTAGATCAGGTTAAGTCAGACAGGCAACTAGAATCGGACCAGCACCGAGCCCCAGGTGAAGCCGCCACCGAAGGCTTCCAGCAGCAATAGCTCGCCTCGCTTGATGCGACCATCGCGCACAGCGACATCGAGTGCCAGTGGCACCGAGGCCGCCGAGGTGTTGCCGTGTTTGTTGACGGTAACAACCACCTGCTCCATCGACATCTTGAGCTTGCGGGCGGTTGCCGCGATGATGCGGATATTCGCCTGGTGTGGCACGAGCCAGTCGATATCGGATTTCTTCATATCGCTCGCCGCCAGAGTTTCATCAACAATACGGCCCAGAGTATTGACGGCCATCTTGAACACTTCGTTACCACGCATCTCGACAAATGCCTTGCCCGCCTTGACCTGGTCGAAACCGTCGCCGACACCATGCGGCACCCAAAGCAGGTTTTCGTATTTTCCATCGGCATGAATATGGCTGGAAAGAATACCGGTTTCTTCATCAGCCTGGAGAATCACCGCGCCGGCACCGTCACCAAACAGCACGCAGGTGTCACGATCTTCCCAGTTCAGAATCCGCGAAAACACCTCGGCACCAACCACGAGGGCCGTGCGTGCACTGCCGGTCTGAATGAATTTTTCCGCTACCGAAAGTGCATAAATAAAACCGGTACAAACCGCCTGGATATCAAAGGCCGGGCAACCGTGGATGTCGAGCCGAGCCTGCAATATACAAGCCGAGCTGGGGAATATTTTATCAGGAGTTGATGTAGCAAAGATGATCAGATCGATTTCGGACGTATCAATGCCAGCCGCTTCGATCGCGTTGCGTGACGCCTGCTCTGCCAGATCAACCGTGGTTTCACCTTCAACGGCAATGTGGCGCTGCTCAATCCCCGTTCTTTCACGAATCCACTGATCTGAAGTATCGACCAGTTTTTCGAGGTCATGGTTGGTAACAACATTACTGGGCAGATAACCGCCAGTGCCTATGATTCGCGCAAAGCTCACGTTACTGCTTCCTCTGCCGGGCTGAAATAGTTTTCGATCACGCTGGAAATACGTTGCGGAACATTCTTCTCAATTTCGATCCCGGCGATGCGGATTGCATTCAAAAACGAAGCCGTATCTGCGCCGCCGTGGCTCTTTACCACGATACCGTTTAATCCGACCAGGCTGGCACCGTTATAACGACCGGGGTCGAGTTGACGTCGTACGGATGAGAGCACGGGCATTGCGCAAATCGCAGCAAGTTTTGTGAGCCAGTTACGTTTGAATTCAGATTTTAGTACATGATTGACCAGAGCGGCCAATCCTTCGCCGGTTTTAAGCGAGACATTGCCGACGAAACCATCGGTAACGATGACATCAACCGTACCCTTGTAAATATCATCACCTTCTACAAAACCGTGATAGTTCAGGCTGGTCTCGGAAATGAGCTGGCTGGCGCGCTTAATCAAGTCGCTGCCCTTGACTGCTTCCGAACCGATATTCAACAGGCCGACACTTGGATTTTTGATACCGTCTACCGACTGCGCCAGTACCGAACCCATCACCGCGAACTCAACCAGGTTCTCGGCTTCACACTCCAGGTTGGCACCGAGGTCAAGCATATGAGTGTGACCATTGATACCGGGTAAGGCAGTACAAATTGCCGGGCGACTGATGCCGCGAATGGTCTTCAGCACGAACTTGCTGGTCGCCATGAGCGCGCCTGTGTTACCTGCACTGACGCAGGCCTGCACAGTGCCATCCTGTACCAGGTTAATAGCGACCCGCATCGACGAATCTTTTTTCTTCTTCAAGGCAACAACCGGCATTTCATCCATACCGACTACTTCCGAGGCGTGATGAATACGAATTCGAGGATTATCACTCAATCCGTTCCTATCGACCTCTTTCTGAAGTTTCAGGCGATCGCCGACCAACACCAACTCAACCTCGGGCAATTCATCGAGCGCAAGCCGCGCTGCACCCACAGTAACGGGCGCACCATGGTCTCCTCCCATGGCATCAAGTGCGATTATCTGTTTACCCATTCAGGCTGTATCCAAAAAAATACGGGCGGAAAGTGCCGCCCGTATTCTAAGTAATACTGTAGGTTAAACTACTCGTCATCGTCTTCGATGACTTTATCTGCAATCACCTTGCGACCTTTGTAATAACCATCCGCGCTGATGTGGTGACGAAGATGAGTTTCACCCGATGTCGATTCAACCGACAAGGTGGCAGTTCCCAGTGCATCATGGGAACGTCTCATACCCCTTCGTGATGGGGTTTTACGACTTTTCTGAACAGCCATGTATATCTCCAGTTAACTTTAATCTGTCGTTTTCAGTTGCTGTAAAACTGCAAACGGGTTTTCTCTTTTGGGGGCTTCGGCCTGTATCTCCGCAACCTGCCAGTTTTCATTGCAATCGGTGTCTTCGTGCATTGCTACCAACGGTAACGCGAGGATCAGTTCATCCTCAACGACCTCGCTGATGTCGATGTAACCACCGTCACTGTAAAGCGTGTCATCGCTGCTGTGCTCGACCATCTCGTCGTTGGCATCAATCATCAGCCTGAAGTCCACAGACATGGGATGCTCCATAGGCCTCAAACAGCGTTGGCATAACAGTTCAAGGCTGGTTTCCAATCGCCCCGCCACCATGGGTACATCTAACTCGTGGCGTAAAAATTCGAAACTGACATCGATAAGCCGTTGTTGCACAGCAGCAGCCTCGAGAGGTATTAATTCTCCAAGACGCTTTAAATCAGATAGCGCAATTTGACCCTCAAAACTACCTTTTTGGGCCAATTCCTTTTGAACTTGATAGCTCTTACGCAGCTTGTCTCGCATAAGGCGGCGATTTTACATGTTTGTGGATCACAATGTCTATTCAATTCGCCGCTAATATGCATGTCCAGCATGTATTTATGCGAACCTTGTAATATACTGCCGCTCGGTTATCAGGCCCGCTCGGACCAGACACTCGAATTTAGCCATAAAACCCGCCAGTAGCCCGGGTTTCAAACCAGGAATACAACCTTGCAACGAAACATCATTCTTGCCAGCAGTTCACCATTTCGCAGGGAATTACTGGCCCGCCTTCAACTGGACTTTGAAAGTCGCGCGCCCGAGGTCGATGAATCGATTCTGGCAGATGAGGATGCCATTCGATACGTACGTCGACTGGCCGAATCGAAGGCTCAGGTCATCGCCCGCCAGTATCCGGATGCCATCGTCATCGGTTCGGATCAATGTGCCCTGCTCGACGGCCAGATTCTGGGTAAGCCCGGCAGCCACGAAAATGCGCTGCAGC
The DNA here is from genome assembly GCA_024686195.1 of Gammaproteobacteria bacterium. Lineage (GTDB taxonomy): Bacteria > Pseudomonadota > Gammaproteobacteria. The sequence continues at coordinate 8,934 of JAIBDO010000050.1, forward strand.
AGCTGCGTCAGGCTCAGGGCAAGAATGTGGTATTTCACACGGCAGTCTGCGTGATGCAGCTTTCGAGTGGATTTAACGCCGTTGAAGAGGTGCCATTCGAGGTGGAATTTCGTCACTTAAGCGATCGACAGCTGGAACATTACCTGCAGGTGGAACAGCCGTACCAATGCGCCGGCAGTTTCAAGGCCGAAGGCTACGGTTCATGCCTGTTTCGCCGTATGCAGGGCGAGGATCCGAGCGCCCTGGTAGGTTTGCCATTACTCAAACTCATTGAAATGCTGGAAGCGGCAGGTGTTGAAGTAGTTTGACACCTGTCTCATTGAGACTCGCCATCGGCAAGTCTCAGTAAAGCGTCGGATTGAGTCCCGAACTGCTTAGCACACTCTCGCTGATACTGTGCCCGATACTGGCGCCGATACGATCGGCGATACGCTGCAGCAAACCGGTACCCGGTGTAAAATCCACGACATCCTCGGCATCAAGTTCGCGTGCTACGCTTTGCGTGCTGCCGTAGTCATCGACCAGGCCCAGACTGATTGCGGTTTCTCCGCTCCAGATAAGACCGCTGAAAATAGTCTCGTCCTCAACCAGCCGATCTCCACGTCCATCGCGAACAGCCTTGATGAAATGCTGATGAACTTCACCCAGCATGGTTTGCAGATGCGCTTTTTGATCTGCCTGCTCGGGCAGAAACGGGTCGAACATTCCCTTGTTTGTACCGGCCGTAAGTAAACGTCTTTCCACGCCGATCTTTTTCATCAGGTCGACAAAGCCAAAGGCATCCATGCGGACCCCGATGGAGCCGACCAGACTGGACGGATTCACGTAAATCTTGTCCGCGGCAGCGGCGACAAAATAGCCACCGGAGGCGGCCATATCGACAACTACTGCATGCAGCGGTATCGATGGGTATTTTTGTCGCAGGCGCTGTATCTCATTGTATATGTAGGCCGCCTGCACCGGAGAACCACCAGGTGAGTTGATTTCGAGAACGATAGCGGCGGTGTCTTCATGTTCGAAAGCAGCCTTGAGACCGGCGATTACCGTTTCGGAACCGCCCTCCTCACCACTGGCTATAACACCTGACAATCGAACCACGGCTGTGTGCCTGGTGCCGTCGGGCTCTCCCCCAACCATGAATCCAGTATCACTCTTGACAAAAATCATGGTGGTAGTGACGCTAAGGTAGGCAAAGAAAAACAACACGAAACCAATGCGCCAGCGTCTGGCACGGGTCTGTTCACGCAATGCTGCAAACACCAGTCGATCCACCACAGTCTCGTTCGCGGGTTGTTTTCCTGGCGCGGGCTGATCGCTATTGCTTTGTATTTCGCTCATTAATGCTTCCTGTAATCTGTGGTCTGATTGCTACGGATCGAGAAGGCCATCGGTTCAGTCGATGGACATCAATTTTTCAAACTGGGCCGGTAGCGGTGCGGTAATCTCAATTTCAGGAGTATAGTCACTGTGCGGTATTTTGAGACTTTCCGCGTGCAACATCAGACGCCGAATCTGCAGCTGGCGCATCGCCCGGTTAAATTCAGTGTCGCCATATTTATCATCTCCGGCGATTTCATGCCCCTCGGCCTGGCAATGAACACGGATTTGATGTGTACGTCCGGTAATAAGTTCCACTCGAATAATGCTGAACTGACCTCCGCCCTGCAGCAGATGCACCCGGCTATGTGCCGGCTTGCCCGACTCATCAACCCGCATGCGCCTTTCACCATTGGGCATGTTTGTCTTTTTCAGCGGGTGTCTGATTTCAGTCAAATCCTGCGGCCAGTGCCCCTTGACCACAGCGCAATAGTTTTTGCGCATGCTTTTATCCAGCAACATGGATTGCAGTACTAATAAGGACTGTCGATGGCGGGCGAACAGCAGGCAGCCGCTGGTGTCGCGATCGAGTCGATGAACCAGTTCGATATCCTCGCCGGTGCGCAGCAGGCGCATCGCGTCTATAACGCCATAATCGATGCCCGAGCCCGAATGCACCGCGAGCCCGGCCGGTTTATTGAGCACCAGGATATGTTCGTTTTCATAAATGATGGCGCCATCAAGCTCGGCGAGCAGGCGTTTCGATGGCTGCAGGCTATCGCGCTTTTCAGTATCGAAATGCAATGGCGGGATTCTCACCAGATCGCCAATCTGCAGTTTGTACTCGGGCTTGCAACGTTTCTTGTTTACGCGCACCTCGCCCTTGCGGATGATGCGGTAAATACGAGTGCGCGGTATGCTGCTGAGCGTCTTGAACAGAAAATTGTCGAGCCGCTGATTGAGCTGGCCAGACGAGATTTCGATCATGCTGACCGCGGATTTTTGAGGCTTATTTAAATTCAATGTATGGTTGTGAGAAAGAATTGTGATATATTCGCAGCCGTAGCATTGTACTGCCTCATCCGGGCAAAACACTACCAAAACAGTTTTTAAACAGGAAACAATGTGCAACAGCACCTGTTTCCCTGATGAATTAGTCCAGCAGGCGGTGTATTGCGCCTGAGTAACGGACTTCAAGTTACACACACAGGCCCATGTACTGCCTCATACACAGTTTTGTTCTGATTAACAGATTGCTTCTCGCATGCGGATCACGGAGATTCGCCAGTATGGGTCTCGTGCCCGTCCATAATCTGCAAAAAGTCGTTGTCATCGAGCAATCAAATCGCAGTTCCCGGCCGTTCAAGCAGGAAAACAATTTTCATGAAACGCATTCTAATCAATGCCACGCAGAGCGAAGAGCTCAGAGTGGCGATGGTCGATGGCCAGAAGCTTTACGACCTCGACATCGAAGTCCCATCAAGAGAGCAAAAAAAATCTAATATCTACAAGGCTAAAATTACCCGCGTAGAACCCAGCCTCGAGGCTGCTTTCGTTAACTATGGCGCCGATCGTCATGGTTTCCTCCCCTTCAAAGAGATTGCCAAACAGTATTTCGGTGATGCACCGCGCGACAGTAACGGCAAGCCGATTCTGAAAGATGTCCTGAAAGTTGATCAGGAAATTATCGTACAGGTTGAAAAAGAAGAGCGCGGCAACAAAGGCGCTGCCCTCACCAGTTTTATCAGCCTCGCTGGACGTTTCCTCGTGGCGATGCCGCAAAACCCGCGTTCCGGTGGTGTATCGCGCCGTATAGAAGGCGAGGATCGTGACGAACTGAAGCAGGTATTATCCGAGTTGACGATGCCCGAAGGCATGGGCGTTATCGTGCGTACCGCCGGGGTTGGGCGTTCCACTGAAGAAATGCAATGGGACCTCGATTACCTGACCCAGGTCTGGAGTGCGATCGAAAAGGCCGCCGGTGAAAATAAGGCGCCTTTCCTGATTTACCAGGAGTCCGATATCGTCATACGCGCGCTGCGCGATCACTATCGTACTGATATCGGCGAAATCCTGATCGATTCAGAAAAGGCGTTTAAACAGGCGCAAGACTTCATGACCATGGTCATGCCCGGTTCGATCAACAAGCTTAAATTGTTCGAAGACAAACTGCCCCTGTTCAATCGCTACCAGATTGAAAACCAGATCGAATCGGCGTTTTCCCGCGAAGTTACCCTGCCCTCTGGTGGTGCGATTGTCATTGATCACACCGAGGCCCTGACTTCCATTGACGTGAACTCTGCGCGTGCGACGCGCGGCAGCGATATCGAGGAAACGGCAAAAAATACCAATCTCGAAGCAGCCGACGAACTGGCACGTCAGCTCAGGATTCGCGATCTCGGTGGGTTAATTGTTATCGACTTCATCGACATGATGCAGAACAAGAATCAGCGCGAAGTTGAAACCCGTTTGCGTAATGCCGTCTACGATGATCGTGCGCGCGTGCAGATCGGACGTATCTCACGCTTTGGCCTGTTGGAGATGTCGCGTCAGCGGCTACGCCCTTCACTCGAAGAATCCAGCCAGATCGTTTGCCCGCGATGCAGCGGTCAGGGGACTATCCGTGACGTTGAATCGCTTTCATTAGCTCTTCTGCGCCTGCTTGAAGAAGAATCGCTAAAGGACAATACTGGCAAAATCCTGACGAAGATTCCGGTTGAATGCGCGACTTACCTGCTTAACGAAAAGCGTGAAATAATTGATGATATCGAAAACCGTCGCGGTGTGAAAATTGTCGTAATACCGGATCCCAGGCTGGAGACACCGCACTATTTGATCGAACGTGTCAAAGATAACGATACTCACCGTCACGAATCGAATTACAAAAAGTCCTACGAGATGACAACCGATGAAGAGCCGGTAGACCATCTCGATATGGCTACTAAAACGACACCTACCGTCGAAACTGCAGCCGTACAAAGAATCGCGCCACCCACACCTCGGCCCACGGCTGCTGCTGCAGCACCTGAAGCCACGCCGGCGCCCAGCCAGCCTGGATTCTTCAGCAAGATTTTCAGTCTACTCTCCGGTGGAGGCGAAAAAGCGGATAAGGTTGAAGCAAAACCGGAAGTAGAAGCGAGCGAAGAAGAGCGTCCGAATCGCAATGCGAATCGCAGTCGTCGGGGTAACCGGCGCGGTGGCCAGGGTCGCCAGCGCAATAGTAATCAGTCCAGTAACAATCAATCCAATAACAACCAGGCTAAAAGTGCAGATGCCGGGGGGACGGATTCTACCAGTGAGAAGAACGAAAACGAGGCACCCAAGCGCAGCGGGTCTTCGCGTTCGGGTCGCTCGCGTGGTGGTCGCGGTGGTAATCGTAATCGTCAACGCCAGGGTGAAGATAAATCAAATCAGACCAATCAAGCAGCCGCTGAAGGCGAATCCGCGAAGGATAGCCCTAACAATAATGCCGGCAATGCGGACGCGAATGCGAAACCCCGTCGTGAGCGCAGGCCTCGTCAGGATCGTAAACCAGCAGCGGATAAAAATTCATCGGCAGGCGGGAATTCAAATACCAATACGCAGTCAGCGGTCAGCGGAAATGCCGGCCCGGAAAACAGGGCCGATGTGGATGGCAATGTGAAACCGGCAGCTACTCCAAAGCCTGACGTCAATCAAAAGGTAGATGGGAATTCACAGGACAGCAAATCTCCGCAGGACAGCAAACCTGCGCAGGGCAGCAAACCTGCGCAGGACAGCAAATCTCCGCAGGACAGCAAACCTCCGCAGGACAGTAAACCTGCGCAGGACAGCAAGCCTCCGCAGGACAGCAAACCTGCGCAGGACAGCAAACCTCCGCAGGACAGCAAA